>NZ_JBNPVW010000007.1:0-449551 GCF_050434125.1 Nocardia sp. GP40
CTGAGAGCCTGGTGACAAAGGGTTAAGCGCTGGCCAGGACCGGCCCGTAGAGGGCAGGTCCGATCTTTCTGATGTAGCCCTGATGCGACCACTGCGACAGCCGGACCCGGAAACTGTTGACGTTGTCGATCCCGAGAACCGTGGCCAGCTCGCCGCCTTTCCATGCCCGCCATGGCTGCGCGCCGATCAGCTCGACCACCTTCCCGCGTGCGTCGGGACTGGTCAGTTCCGGCAGCGGGGGCGGGTCGCCCCACCGGCGGGCCGGCGGCTGTCCGGCCAGCTCGCGAGTCAGCCGCCGGGTCATGTGATGCACTGTGGCCCACCAGATCATCGCCTCGTGATGAGCGGGGTCACGCTCGTAGACCCGCACCAGCCGCCGGTAGCGGGTCAGCCACGCGAAGGACCGCTCGGCCACCCACCGGCGCGGCAGCACCACGAACCCACTGGTGTCGTCGCGGCGCTTCACTATCGACACCGTCAGCGCCAGAACCGAATTCGCCCACACGACCAGACGGCCGCCGTAAACGCCGTCGGCCCACACCAGCGAGATGGTGGAGAACTTCTCCCGCAGCCGGGCCAGCAGCCAGTAGGCACCGTCACGATCCTGCACCGAGGCGGCGGTGACGACCACAGCCAGCAGCAACCCGAGAGTGTCGACCGCGATATGCCGTTTCTGGCCCTTGATCTTCTTGCCCGCGTCGTACCCACACGCCCTGGCCGCCACCGTCTCGGCGGCTTTCACCGACTGAGAATCGATACTCCCGGCGGTGGGCAACTCACCGCGGCCGGCGGCGGCGCGTATCCGTCCGCGGAGCCGTCCGGCCCGGCGTTCGGGCAGGCCACGCGCCGACCAGCGGGTGAAGAACGCATACACCGCCGCATGCGGCGGGAAATCGACCGGTAGAGCCCGCCACTCGACGCCGTAACGGGCCACATAGCCGATCGCGTCGAGCGTCGCCCGCAGGTCGTGGACCATCGGCCGGCCCGAGACGGTGACGAGTTCAGCCATCACCGCCCGCGCCTCTTTCTCCAGGACCCCCCACTCGGTGTCGGTGAGGTCCGAGGGATACGACCGGGCACGGTCGTGGCATCGGCAGCCCGGTGAAGCACAACCACTGGCGCTCCCGCACGCAAGAGTGTAGACAGACAGGCGGGCTCCTGGTTGCTGTGGTGCGTAGACAACACCTCGATTACCAGGAGCCCGCCTCGTCCGGGGGCTGATCGCCCGAATTCTCTGAACCTGTTCCCGCTCAAGGCATCACGCCGAGCATGGATCACCGACCAAACCCTTTGTCACCAGGCTCTGAGAGAGCACGCTATGAATCATGAACTGGTACGACGTCTTCGCGGATCGATACGACCAGTGGACCTCGGACGAGATAGCCGATATCGACTTCTACACGGGGATCTGGACGTGACCGAGCCCACGGGACTGATCGATTGCCCGTTCCGGGCGCTGCTGCACCTACCCACCTGGACCGACCGGCGCCGCGTGTTCGAGCCCGTGGCCACCGCGCTGCGGCCCGACGGGCGGTTCGCTGGAACGCATTCGCCTTCGACCACCGGGTCGCGGTCGCAATGACCGGAGTCCAAAGAGATATGCCCGCACCACACACTCGCCGATATGCGATGAGCGACAACAGGATCGATCTCGTGAGCGAGCGCAGCACCACCTCGCTGTGGTGGGCGACCAAAAACGAGTGGCTGGGGATCATCGATATGGCTGACCTCGAACTCGTAGCCCTGTACGGAGGATTCGCCGGTGAAGCCCTGACCGATGACAGCAGCGAGTACGTCTTCGTGGCCCGCCGCCCATACGACTGAACCACCTGTCCGGGCTCATTGCGGCGCCCCAGCGTTCAGAACGCCCGAGCCTGCTCACACCCCCGGCCGGGAGACAGAAGGGGACACCGGAGATCCGCCGCAGTATTCCGAGGCATCGCCGTCGGGATACGCCAGGGCCTGTGTGCGGCTGTACTCTCGGCCGGGTGGGTAGTGGTAGTGAGCAGGGGGCTTCAATTCCGGTGCAGGATGTCCTGGCCGCGGCGCAGTGGATCGAGGACTCGGCCACAGAGTTCGACGAGGATATCCGCGCCTTCTACCAACGTGTGCGCGCGGTGATCGGCGGCGACTGGTCCGGCAAGGCCGCCGATTCCCACGATCAACCGTGGGTCGAATGGCACACTGCCGCCACCGATGTGGTGGAAGCCTTGAAGGGTGATGCGGCAGCGTTGCGCGAAGCCGTCAGCTGGTTCACTGAGACCGACACCACGTGGTCCAATGCCGTGCGCCATCAGACCAGCAGCCTCGACCTACCGGAGATCCCGTGAACGAGAACCCTTTTCGCGTCAACCTGACCGAGCTACAGGGCCTGATCGATGACGCGAAACGCCTCGACAGCCACATCGAGGCGCGGGTGGAGGCAATCGGCCGCCAGCTCGAGCAGCTTCATGTGCAGTGGACTGGCGCTGCTGCCGCGAGCCACCAGCGATTCGTGGAACGCTGGACTGCGGACACCGCGGCCATGCGCGAGGCGCTGACCGCATTACAGGCCGCGTTGACTCGTGCACACGGAAACTATTCCGGCGCAGTCGATGTCAATATACGGATGTGGCCGTGACGGGTTCCGCGATCAGCGTGCTACCGGCCGCGTTTGCTGCTGCGGGCACACTGTACGGGCAGAACCATGATGCGGCGGTGTCGGTGGTGACGTCGCTGGCGAAGGTGCTGGACTCGCAGTGGGGTTGCGGCGGCACCGACGACTCCGGGCACAAGTGGTGCGACAAATACGATCCCGCGGCGTTCAACGCGATAGCCACGGCCACGGCGGCGGTCAATGCGCTGGGCAAGCTGAACGACCTGCTGCACGTGAACAGTGTCAACCACGCGAATGCCGACAACGCTTCGCACCACACCCCGAACCCCGCCAACCAGCTGCAGCCTCCGCCGCCGACCGCGCATTTCGACGCCCCCAAATTCCAGGGTGCCTACGGCGGGGACACCAACGCACCGTTCGGGTGGGGGCTGATCAGCCGCTGGCTTCAAGGCCGCACGTGGCCGAATGGATCTCCCGACAAACTGCGGACGGTCTCCTCGGCCTGGACCGCCGCCAAGGACGGCATGAACGGCATCAAGACCGCCGTGGCCGCGGCCCGGCGGATCGTCGACGAGCAGGTCAGTGGCGAGGTCGCCCAAATCCTCACTCAGGTCGATATCGTCGATACCGCGATCGACAACGTGATCGGCCAATGTGACGAACTCAGCCTCGCCACAGTCGACTTCGCCCAAGCCATCGACGAAGCGCACGCGAAGATCTTCCAGGAGCTCGGCGAGTTCATCGTCATCGCGGCCGCGGTCGAGGGCGTCGGCTGGCTCGCCGGCGGCCCGCTCGGCGGCGCGGGCGGCACCGTGATCACCGGCGCCCGCGGCGCAGCCACCGCAGCACGGGTCATCACGATCGTCGATGAGCTCTCTGCGTTCGTCGCCGCGGCCATGCCGGTCGCACGCCTGGTCGCCGTCGGTGCGGCACCGGTGATCATCAAGAGTGTCCAGCCGTTGCTGGATGCACAGCCGAACACGTTCTACAGCAACACCCGACCTGGTGGATATGGACCGCAGCGACCGACGAAGTCGTGGCGACCGGATAAGGACGAGGCGAGCGGATTCGACGGCGAACAGGCGACGCAGGATGCGCGTGCAGGCTGGGCCAACTCGGGGCGGACAGTCAAGGACGGCAGGAATGTCGCGGTCGCCGAGGCACAGGTGGATGGTCAGTTCATCCCCTCGCGGGAACTCGAATCCGTGAGCGGTAAGAACCCGCCACCAGGCAGCGTGGAGAGTCCGACGTCTCCGCAATTCAAGCCGACGCAGCCGGAGCCAGGCAGTATCGCGCGCGATACCGACGCTGAATACAAGATTCTGGAGAAGGTGGCTTCACGATTGAAGCCGGACTCCACAGGCGTCATCGAGCTCTACACCGAAAACGAGCCATGTGACTCATGCACTAGCATAATTGATCAATTCGAGACCAAGTATCCAGGAGTCAGGGTCAATGTCACCTACACCAACCCCGCGCCCCAGTAGCCTGCAGGAGCTTGAGCGACTCCGGCAGGAAATGCTCCACACTGAGTACACCACACCGGACACGTTCGCAGGATGCAGCACCGAAGAGATCCAGCAGGTCGTGGATGCCGCCTCGCCGATACAGCTACCCGATGAGTACATAGCGTATCTGCAGTTGTTCGGACGCGGCAGCGGCACATTATTCCGTGGTTCGAACATTTGCTACCCGGCGCCGTTGGAGTCTCGGGAGTCCGCGGAGGATATCGCGTCAGACCCGGAAGAAACGTTGACACTGGAGAACCGGTTCTTTTTCGGCGATCACCAAGGCTATACGGTCTATTTCTTCGAACAGGGCTCGGACGCGGTATTCGGATACGCCGAAGGTCACCCTGAAGTCCTCAGACTAGCCGAGACCTTCACACAATGGCTGTGGGAAACCTTTCGGAGAAGCCAGGCGATTCGAGCCGACAGCGAACGACTTCGCGCTGAAACAGCGAAAAAGCGGGCTCAGATGCGAGCGGAAGGCAAGCTGTAACGATGGCCGACCTCGACGGCTGGGAAGCCACACAACGCGCCGCGCTGGCCGAGGTTCAGCAGAAGGTCGATGCCGTGCGATCGGCCCTGCGCCGCATCAAAGTTCGTGCGTCCTCCCGCAACGGGGAACTCGGCGTCACCGTCAATGCGCAGGGCCACGTACGGGACATCCATCTCACCGCGCAAGCATTGCGCCTGGGCGAGAACCGGTTGGCGCAGGTGTTGCTCGAGACGATCCGGCGCGCCGAGAAAGACGCACGGCAGCAGGCCGCCGAAGCGGCTCGCCCGCTGACCGGCGACCCACGTATCGCCGACACCATCCAGGAAGCCAGACGGATGACCACCACACAGACATCGGGCAAGTCGCCGGCGCGGCAGGCGATGACCGAGGAAGAAATCCAAACTGCCGATGACGCCTACTTCGAACGACTGAACCGCGGATGGACGAACCAGTGAATGTTATGCGCCGGGGGTGCGTGCAGCCTGATCTGTGGTCGATGGCCTGCGAGGAGCCGTCGCCGGCTGAAGGGTCGCGGTCATGACCGATGGTCAACCGTCAGGTCGGTCGCGCTGGGGTACGCCGGCCTCGTTCGTGCTGTACCGGACTCCTGAGCGGTGGCGGTACGCCGTCCATCTCCGCGACCCTGCCAGCGTCATGGACGGATTCCTCCCGGACACCCTGGCTACGGCCGCTGTCGAAGAAGCGCAGGCGGAGCTACATCGACGGGCTGAGCTCGCGCATGGCTGGAAGTTCCAGGTGCACTGGGAGACCACAGCCAAGCCCGACTGGTGGACCGCCGAGATCACAGACATGAACCCACCGCCCGGAGATCAGCTAGACGGTCCCTGAACCGAGCCGTCCGCGGCATCAGCATGAAACCTTGCAGGGCGCAAAGGGTTCCCGCCCTACCGGCAACACACGATCCACCCCGCACAGCAGTCCGATGCCGTGACCTTGGTGAGCTTCGCCCGAGGGGTGGCCAGCTCGGCAGGTCATTGCGGTATGTGCCAGCCCGGAAATGTGGTGGCGGAACCGATAAGCATGGCGGCACGATAAGGGCCGTGGCTGACGACGAGCACACCGCGACCCGAATTGAATGGGATCACTTACCGCTGCCGGTACAGACGGCGATCGAGCAGCGAGTCGGTGCGGCAGTGCGGTCTGCGGAGAATCAACGAGGTGGTTTCAGCCACGGTATGGCAGCTCGACTGGAGTTTGTCGACAGCACAACACTATTCGTCAAAGCGCTACCGAGCGATGACGTCCTCGCGCCGATGTATCGAACCGAAGCCGAGACATCCGCGCGCCTGCCACCCACGGTCCCAGCTCCTCGGCTCCGGTTCACTGCGCAGGTCGGTGGCTGGTTCGTCGCGGCCTTCGAGAACATCGCGGGACGGCATCCGCGTTTGGACCAGCCAACCGAACTCGCTGCTACCTTGTCGGCGCTTGAGCGGATGGCTCAGGTATTGACCCCGAGCCCGCTGGAGAATGTTCCGACTATCGCGGATGCCTACGGATCCGAGTTCATGTGCTGGCGGAAGTTCGCTGAACATGGTCCACCACCGGATCTGGACAGGTGGTGCATGGAGCATCTGGACCGACTAGCCCAGCTCGAGTCCCAGTGGTGCGAGCCAGCGGCCGGTCATACCCTGCTCCACACCGACATTCGCCCCGACAACCTGCTCCTGACCGACGTCGGCACTGTCGTGGTGGTCGACTGGGCGTGGCCATGCGTGGGTGCCAGCTGGGTCGAGCTTGCCTCGATGGCGCCGTCGATCGCCGTGTGCGGTGTGAATCCCGATCCGATCCTGGCCGAACACCCCGCCACCCGAGGCACCGAACCGGCAGCCATCAGCGCGTTCATCTGCGCACTGCTGGGATACTGGACCCGCAACAGCCGGGAACCACCACCGCCACGATCACCGAACCTGCGCCGATATCAAGCTCGCACGGCCCGCGTGACGCGAGAGTGGCTGCGCAATCGGATCGGTTGGGGATAAGCCCTTACCGGGGCGATCGCACAGCCCCACCCACCGAAGTCTGAAACATCGGCACTCCGCCGGTCAGGATGGCTCAGCCGGAAACACTTGCGGCGCTACATATATCGCGCCTTCGTGGTTACCGACCGCACTGCGGGAATGTTCATCTGCGACACCAGGAAAGAGTCAGCATGCCGGCCGATAATCCATCGACACCGAACGGCCTCGCTGCCTATCGTCCACGAATGTCACACACTCCCGAAGCGGTCAGCCGGAACACAGAAAGCATGGCCCTGCGGTTACGGTCCCTGCAAACATCCGACGAGGCCGTGATTCGCGCCGCTCACCAGTCGATATCCCGCGATGAGGGATTCGATTTCGCGCGCGAGCTCACCCCGGCGATGTCCTGGGCGCAATACCTCGCACTGCACGATGATTACCGGCGCGGGGTCAATCTCCCGGACGGGATCGTGCCGGAAACATTCCTTGTCGCGACTGTCGACGACGTCATCGTGGGGCGCTCGTCGATCCGCCACGCCCTCAACGACAACCTCCTGCGCCGCGGTGGCCACATCGGCTACGGCGTGGTGCGCCAGTATCGGCGGCGCGGGTACGGGACCGAGATCCTGCGCCAATCCCTTCGCATCGCGCGCGAGATCGGCATCCGCGACATCCTGGTCACCTGCGGCAAGGACAACGAAGGCAGCCGCCGCATCATCGAGTCCTGCGGCGGAGTCCTCGAGTCGGTAGAACCCTCACCCAACGGGACACTCCACCGCCGTTACTGGATCACCTGCCCCGAGTAGGGTATCCCGGGCGGGCCCAGTCCCGAACCAGGATCGTGTCGGCGCTGTAGAAGATGCCAAATGCTCTGTGGCCGAGTGGCCCTCAGCCTGCCTGCAGGCGTTGCGGGATCAGCCGGGTTGCCGCAGACGTGGTCGCTGCACCGTAGACAGAGCCACTCGGCTGCGTCGGTTGGCGGGGGCCGGTTGATGCAGATGCGGGTGTTCCCGCCCCTGTTGCGTGCTGCGACGATCGCGACATCGGGCTGTACACGTACCGGGCGGTGATGCCGGCCGGTGGATTCCCGAAGGGTCACCTGCTGGGTGGACTTCGTTACCGGTCAGGCTGCGGCCCAGGTGGTGTGGGCTGGTGGGTGAGTTCGCCGTGGAGGCGGTCGACAATGTCCAGTAGTGGGATGCCGATGTCACCGGTCTGCGCCTGGCTGACACGATCGACCAGGTGGTCGATGATGTCGGCGCGAGCAGAGGTGAGCGTCGGGCGCGCCAGGTGCGCGTAGCTGATCACCAGCTCGGCGTAGGTCTGCACCAGCTGGCGGGTGTCGTCCTGACCGACGGCCCGAATCCGGTTGTTCTCCTCGGCCAGGGCGGCACAGGCGTCGGCGACGAAAGCCAGCGGATCCTCGCGCCGCAGAATCACGATGGTCACGACCACCATCGTGCAGGACAAGCCCAATCCCGTGGGCATGGACCCCGCAACTCCGCCAGGCGGGTACCGAATGGGATGCACGACCAGTGGTTGTGAAGCACTGGCCACCACGCCATACCCAGCCATCCCGATCACGCGGGCAGCCCCAGTCGGCCGGGTATCGTACGAATGTCGGCGCCGCTCATGGTAAGCGCGAGCCTGCGATCAGCGACAGCAGGGAGGTCGGGCGGGGTGGATCTCGGACCGACCGAACGCACCGAGGCATTCCCTCCGGTACCAGGCGAATCGGGTTCACCGCTTCGAACATCCACCCCGGCAGCTGGTTCCACGTGCCTGCAGGCTTTCGGCGGTGATCCCGATGCCTACTATCGTGAAGCGAACGCCCAGTCCCAGGCCGCGGCAGGGTCCTACAACCGCAATATCCGCGTGCTGACTCCCTCCGGGCAGTGTCTCAACGTCCGCATACCGATCGCTGGCGCGGACGTAATGGACCTGCGCCAATGGCCCGAGGCGGCGGTACTGCAGACGATCGCCCCATACATCAGCGCCGCCCCGCGCCTGTACTGGGCATCGCCGCAACCGGCCTACCAGATCCACGAGTTCATCGATGGCGACCTGCTCGACCAGCTCGCCCCGCGCGGGGTCACGGTCCCCGAGCACGTGCCAACCGATGTCGCGCACCTGTGCGCGCAACTGGCCGCAATTCCGCGCGCCGCGCTCCCCCCGGCGCCGGACGGGCTCGATGACGACCCACACCGGTTCGCCCATCGACTGTGGGACGCCACACGCCGCGTGTACCGCGACCTGCGTGGCCCGTTCGCGCGCCTGTATCGGGAGCTGCGAGTACCCGACGATCCGTTCGAACCCCTGGCCGGTGCCTGGAAAACTCTCCAGCCCAAACCATTTCGGCTCATACACGCCGATCTGCACCGAAAGAACATGATCATCCGCAACGGGGAGACCGTGTTCTTGGACTGGGAACTGGCCCTCTTCGGCGATCCGCTGTGCGAGGTCGCGATCCACCTGCACAAGATGACCTACCTCCCCGGTGAACAGCACCGGTTCCTCACCTCGTGGACTGCTGCCGAACCACAAGCGGCCACCGGATGCTGGGAACACGACCTGCGCCTGTACCTCGTCCACGAGCAGATCAAATCCGCCGTTCTCGAGGCCGTCCGCTACGCCAAGATCATCAGCGAAGACGACAGCACTCCCGCAGAGCAACACCTGCTGGTGACCAAGCTGGTCACCAAACTCGAAGTAGCAGCCCCACTCTGGGACCTGAACAGCACGGTCGAGGCATCGCGAGTCGAAGCCGCCCTGCGCGGACCATACTGAATCCAGCCCTGCCCCACCCCGCAACCGTAGCCAGAACGACTCGCGCAATCATGTAACCCGTTGCGGTGGAATCGTTTACCGGACCCGGGTCAGTCGCTGAGGTGGCCGAGTAGAGCCCCCTGTCCCGATTGCAGAACATGGGCGGCGCCCAGCGGAATCCAGAAGCATTCGAACCGCGTCGGCTCCCCCTCGCCATCGTGGTCTCCCTAGCTCGGCCACCGGTCCGGCGCGTCCTGGCGCAACTCCAGCTGAAAGAAGTGCCGGTGCTGGATCTCGAACCGGTAGGGACTGATGTCGTACTCGGCTTCCCCGAGCTTGCGTACGATCGTGAAGTCCGACAAACCGGTCTCTTCGCGTGCCTCGCGCAACGCCGCAGCCTCAGGTGCCTCTCCAGGACGGATGCTACCGGCGGGCACCTGGATCCCGACTTGTTCCCAGGAGAAGTCGATGTGCCGGAACACCAGCAGCTTCCCGTCACGTACGACGTAGACGATCACCTTCTGCTTCACGACCTTATCGGACATCAGGCGCATTCCCTCCTCCAGAATGATCGAAACTACCTGACCACAACGAATGAACTCGGACACCGAGCGCAGACCGCCCCCCTCCAGAGCGGGTGTCTTTGCCGAGCAAATCTACGACGATGGCGAGACCGTCACCGCTGGATGATGACGGCAGGATGCGCACCGAAGTCAAGTGCACTCAACGGGTGATTTTGCCGGACTATTCTGTGCACCAACGGGATTCGATCACCAATACCTCGATGCAGATGCAGGACTTGGTCGGCAGCGGGACCGCAGATCATGAGGAAAGGTCAGACAGTATGGACTGGGTTGAGCTGAGTGCAGCGTTGGATGCGGTGTCGTACCGATACGCGCGGCGCCACGGTTTCGACCGCACCCCCGAGTGGCTGTGCCTTGAAGATCGCCGAGGAGTCCGGGGAATTGGTTCAATGGTTCCTCGCTGCAACCGGGCAGGGGCGCCCACGCGGCAAGTCTGCTGCCGAACTGGAGGATGCGGTCGACGAGGAGATCATCGACCTCATCTGCCACGCGTTGCTACTGGCACACCACCGTGGCACCGACATCCAAGCTGTCATGGACAGAAAATGGCTGCACCGCAACGACACCCACATCCACACACAAGCCGATCAGCCCGCCGACCTCGATCATGAAATCAGTGACCCCATCAGGCGTGTGCGGATCGTCGAGCGTATACCGACGGTGACCGAGTATCAGCTGTTGCGTGCATCGGTGGGCTGGAAAACACCGGCAGCGAGAAAATGCGAAACCGCTTTGCCGGCATCGCTGTACAGCGTGGTGGCCGAGGTCGACGACGCTGCCGTAGGCATGGCGCGGGTGGTCGGCGATGGCCTTTATGCGATGGTGGTCGATGTTGTCGTGAACGGGCGAAATTGGCTGTGAGAGAAGAGAACTCGGCTCCATCGGCTAGCCGGTTCCGTTGACATAGAAGTCGACGGGCCCTGCGCGGGGAAGTGCACGCTTTGCCGACCTGACGCACTCCGATCGAGCCCTGGCCGGCACCGGCCAGGGCTCGATACATCTAGGTCGCTCGATTGGAGCTTTCGATGATGCCGGGACTTTCCTCGTCAGAGCTATTTCTCGATGCTGTCCATGATGTAGTTCTTCTCCAGCTCGCTCGGGTCCGTAGCGTTGAGATGGATACCCACACCGACGAGGACCCGTTTGATCGCCTCCTTGCTGGAGGCGTACAGCATCTTGCTTTTCATCTTGGCTGTATCCGGAGACCAGCTGATGAACACGAGCTTCGAGGCCGGCCGGCCGTCGCTCGTGAGGACTTCCAGGTCGATCAACGCGTACCGGCATTCGTCGTTGATCGCGGAGAGCGTCTCGTAGAACTGTTCGTAGCCTGCCTCGTTCGGTGCGGTGGACTCGATCACGATCTGCGAGTCGTTCTCGATCTTGTAGATGAAGTAGCGGTAGTTGCACGGAGGGCGCTTCAGCTTGAAGTCGTTGAACTGGGTGACGACGTCATCGTGCACTGCGACACCTGATGCCACGAGGCCATCCTTTCGAGGCGGCATCGCACCAACCCGACTGTCGGACGGATCGACGCAGCTACCGGGATACATTGTCGTAGACATCATTTCACGCCCCGCTGTCCGCTGCGGCCGGAAATGAGCCAACTCTCGCAAGTCCCCGATAGCATCCGCGGTATGCCCTATCGGCTCGGTACCGACCGCACTCTGCTCGATATCGAGACTGTGTGGGCGCACCTGTCGACCGGGACCTACTGGGGCGGGTCACGGACCCGCGATGAGGTCGAAGACGAGTTCGCTGCGGCCTGGCGCGTGGTCACCGCGCACGATGCTGTCACCGGTGCGCTGGTCGGGTTCGCCAGGGCGATGTCCGATGGCGTGAGCAATGCCCTACTCGCGGATGTATTCGTCGTACCGGCGCATCGTGGCCGGGGGCTCGGGCATCGGATCGTCGACTATATGATCCGTCGCGGTCCCGGCAACGGGTTCGGCTGGATCTTGTTCACCCGCGACGCGCACGGGCTCTACGAGAGGTTCGGATTCGAATGCGTGGACGCAGCCACCATGGTCCGGCTGCCACCATCCGTGCCGCGCTCAGCGGACAGCCATGACACCGCACAAGACCTGCTGGAGGAATAGCGCAGCAAACGAATAACTACCGTGCGCCAGGTCGCATCCGAGTTCCGGCACCACGGGATCGGGGTGGCGATGATGAACCGAATCAGCCAGTGGGCGGCCTCGAGTGGCATCGCCCATGTCGGCCTCGTGGCCGACGACTCGGTGGCCTCGTTCTACCGGCAATGGCCACTGCAGACAACGGGCCGGTTTCTCCGCTTTCCGCATCCGGCCGGCAGTAGCATGTGATCCACTCGGCCATCTGACCTGGGACCGGAATATGCCAGCATCGGCATTGCGCGATGAATGTCGCTGCGATGTCGAATTCCTCTGGAACTACAACAGATTGGACGATCAACTCCGAGCAGTCGACCTCGGGGTAGGCATGGGCAGCCACGACCTGGGAGTGGCCACTCACACTGCCGACCTCTACCACCAGCGACTATCGGCGAACCAGGTAACGCCGGTGGGTGCAGAGCAGCCCGGCTACGAACTGTTTACACGAGCTCCCCTTCCAGGGCTGCGCTCCCGAAAACCGTGCCATACCGCCGTGCGGACGACCGAATAATCGGCCGCTGCAAGCAATCCCATACGACTGGTGGAAGATTCGCGCCGTTGTCAGCGCTGGGATCCGAACGTGAAGCTCACTCGTTCCGGTCGGCGTCGGTGACCTCACCCAGTGGTTCGGGTGGTTCGGTGCCGGTGCGTGGGCGTCTGGCCGAGTTCGGGGGTTGTGGAGGGACTCGGCTGTTGAACTTGCGTCGGAATTCGGGGCGCGCAGGCCGGGGATGCGCGGCTCATGGATCCTCTGCGGTGGGTTCCGAATCGTGTTCCGGCTGCGGTGGTTCGGCTGGGTCGGGGAGGTCCGGGATCGGTTCGTCCAGGTCCGGCAGCCGCGCACATGCGGAGTCGGTGCGCTCACTTGCGCGGTGGGCGTGGTGATCGTGGGCGTCGTCATCGAGGTCACTGCCGAAAAGGCGGCCGGTGACTCGCCGCACGATCCGGGTCCGGAGCCCCTTGCGGTGGAAGCGGCTCTCCACCTTGCTGCGGGCTTCTTCGGCGTCGGCATTCGATCAACATGTCCGCCCGGCGTCGAGTCGCGTCCTCGCTGCGGCCGATGTCACGGGCGGTCTGCCGCCACCCCAGCCCGGCCCGTAGGCCGTCGATGATTTCCCGGTAGTGGTACACGGTCCACCGCGCCCCGCTGTTCAGCCACGGATTGCCGTCGTCGCTGTCCACCCTCGCGCCCTCCCGCCTTGACCGCTCAACCTCACTCTCACGCCAGGGTAGATGCCTCCACCGACAACAACCGACGTGTTCGCCGGTCGTCCCTCCGGTGGCCGACACGGGGCGCTAGGGTGGGCCGAACCGTGCAGAGGCTGGGTTACCTTTCAAGTATGGACATCGAACTCGATGTGCCCGCGGTCGATTCCACGCAGAACACGGGCTGGTCCTGGGCGTGGCCGCGATCGGCATCGACCGCCCCGCCACGACCGGCCGCCCGTATGTGCGGCTCACCGACGGCACCAGGTACTGGCTGCCCGGCCCGCTCACGGAGTGGGCGATGACACTCATCGCAGTGCATCAGCATCACCGCCATACGGGCAGCCCGTCGATGTTCCCGTGTCGGATCGAGTTCGGTGTGCTCGACGCCCGCATGTACGCCGAACTGCTGTAACTGTGACCCGGTCGATCGGCGGCCGGATGAGGGGCGGGTCGTGGTTGCGGTTTCAACGCGTTGTCAGCTGCTGCTGGTGCTGGTCGCTGAATGCAGGAAGCGCACGCGGTCGGTGAGTTCGCGGGCGGCAGGCTGGTGCCGGTAGGGGTGAGGTCGCCGATGAGGTCGGTCAGGTGGCCGTGCAGCGGGTGGCGGCGACCTGCTCGGTGAGCAAGCAGCTGACGTGATCGGCGAGATAGACTGCGTGGTCGAGGTCCGGATCGTCTTGCCGCACATAGGTAGTGGCCAGCAGGGTGTAGCGCAGCGCGCCTTCACGGGAATCGTTGCGCTCCCCGTCGCGCAGGGCGGCCCGCATGTGTCGGCGAGCAGCGCTGTACTCGTCGAGGCGCAGGTACGGGTATCCGGCTTGGCCGTGGCGTGAGTCTGGTCGAGCCAGTAACTCCAGTGGAGAAGCTTGACGGCACAGGCACGCAGGCGCCGGCCCACGGTACCGTCGTCGCTGGCGTTGCGGAGCAGGTACAGGACGTGGCGAAGGTGCGCGCGGACCATTGTCAGCAGGGTACCGCCACGGAGCTGGTCGTCCATGAGTCATCCATGCGGCGCAGGCTGGCAAGTCAACATGGCTTCGATCTCCTCGGCCGTGCCCAGTCCGATGCAGGTTCCGGCGGCGTGGGTGAGATCGCCTGTGGGCGCGGCGAGTGAGCGGGTGCGGTGATCGCGGCGCCCATCAGGGTGAGGAAGCCGCGCTGCATCGGATCATGCCTCGGTGACTGTGTGGATAGCGCGCAAGGCCCCGGAATCGGTGCTGGTCACCCGGATCAATCGTGTGGACGACGGGCCACGAACACATACTCGCGGCTGTCGTCGGTGAACGGTTCACCTGTAAATCCACCGTGCAACGCCTCGAGCTCGAGACCGGCGACGTCGATGAGTCCCAGCCATTCGTTCTTCGTGGCCCACCACAGGGAACTGGTGGTGCCGTCATCGCAGACCAGGTCGATCCTGTTGTCGCCCACGGAGTATCGACGCCTATGCGGCGCCGGCAGATCCTCCCGCACCCCAGCCATAGCGGTGGCGAGTCGGTGGTCGAAGGCAAAAGCGTTCCAAGCGAACCGCCCTCCCGGCCGCAGTGCTGCGGCCACGCGCTCGAAGACCAGCCGCCGGTCGGCCCAGGTCGGCACGTGCAGCAACGCCCGGAACGGGCAGTAGATCAATCCCGCCGGCTCATCGACACGCAACTCCCGCATATCGCACTCATGCAGATCCAGTTGCACTCCCGCTGCTGCGGCGCGGAGCCGGGCCTGTTCGAGCATGCGGGGCGAGGTGTCGATACCGGTCACCTTCCGGCCGGTGGCCTGCGCGACCGTGATAGCGACACGACCATTGCCGACCGCCAACTCCACGAGCGCGCCGTCGGTCCGGCGTGCGAGATTGGTGTAGAAGCCGACATCATCGGTCATATGAGCGGTCCAGACATCGTAGCGATCCGCGAACGCCTCATACCAGTTCATGCGAGATAGATTGCCTGTCCAAACTCTAGGAACACCAACCATTTTCGATAATCAGTGGGGAGCGAACAGGTTTCGGCGCATAGGGTCACATCACCACCGTGCGCGGTGGTCGACAACCGCTCCTGGGAACCGCCCGCGAAGGGTAATTGTAGTGGGGTGCTGCGATTCGAGACGGTCGACGTCGGCTACGAGCTGACCGCGTGCATCAGATCGAGAGACTCCCCGGTGCCAGTGGTGTATGTGAACGCTCTCGGCACGCCCCGAGACCAGTGGGACCTCGTCCTGCCCAGGTTGTTCCTGCACACCACGGTCACCTACGACCGCCCAGGTATCGGCGGCAGTGATCCACTGCCACCACACTTGGTCGATCAACCGCGCACTTTCGGGGCGTTGGCCGATGAACTGCGCTGCATGCTCGAGGCGCTGGCGATCGAATCACCACACGTGGTCGTCGGACATTCGATCGGCGCGTTGATCGCCATGATGTACGCCGCCCGGCACAGTGCACATGCCGCTGGGCTGGTGCTGGTGGATTGCACCACCATGCAGCATCTGGCGAACTCCCGCTGGCCGGTATACGAAAGAGGCGACGACGATCCGGGATCGTCGATGCTGGATATCCCGGGATCGATCGCCGAGCTGGACACCGCGGTGTGGGCACCTGTTCCCGCCGCGGTTCTGGCGAGCGCGCCCGGGCGATGGACACGCCTGACGCCCGCCGAGGCAGCCGAGTACGCGCCGCTCACACCCGAGCAACTCGACCAGCAGTGGCAGGACGGGCAACGGATACTGGCACGGAAGCTGAACGCAACGCTCATCGTCGCAGACTGGGCCGGCCATCATGTCACAGCCGACCAGCCCGAACTGGTCGCGGCCTGCATCAGTGCAGTGATCGCATCCTTCCGTAACCACCGGCCGGTCACCATTCCTGCCGCTCAATTACGGTATGCGGGCGGATCATGCCCAGCACTCCGACTCGATCACCCCGGACGCTGAAGCCGCGCACGAACAATCGCCACCAACCAGTCCATCGATAAGGCCGGATCACCACCAACGCCCATGACGAGAAATGACCAGCGTTGTGGTCGTTGCTGCACTGGACGATCAGGCGCTCTCACAGGTCTACCGTTTCTCGGGTAGGCCGATCGTGAGCATTGGATACGAGCCCCGACAGGTTGTGGGACGCCGGGGAGTTGTGTCCGGCCGACCAACTGGCCGGCACAAGCCAGGCGGGGGCAGGACACGGGACCGGCAAGACGTCGGCGCCTGCGGATAGCCTTGGCGGGCCGATTATTTCGCGCAGGCCATCCTGGTGCCTGCAGGACGGGGGCGTGGTGGTGAGGATGAGCAACGACAAATCGGTTGTCGAACTGCTGTGCGCCGCGGCCGAGCTGCGCGGTTACAAGCCGGTGGTGACGGCCGGGGACGAGGTGACGGTCACCGGCCCCGCCGGGACCACGGTGATCTTCGTGGACGACCTGCTGCGCGAGGCAGCTGCCGCACCGCCGCACGACTGGGCCGCGTTGGCTGCGGATTATCTCGGCACCGCACTGGCTCAGCTCGAAGTTCCACTCGGACCGATCGACTTCGACGAAGCCAAAAAGCTGGTCCGGACCCGGCTGTACGGGAACCAATTCCGCGGCGACATCAGATGCGTGCACAGAACACTGCCTTGCGGGCTCGTGCAGCGGGCGGTCCTCGACAGCGTGCACACCATGTCCGCGGTAACTTACGAGCAACTCGCAGGTTGGCCGATCGACGAGCGGGACCTGTTTGTACTCGCGGAAGAGAACACGCTTCGCGACGGACCCGCCGATTTCGTCCGGGCCGACTTTCCCGACGGTGTCCCACCCTGGTACCTGCTCAGCGGTGGGGACTACACCAGTGCGCACGCCCTGTGGCTGTGCGACTATCCGGTCCTCGGCCGGTCGGGCGCGGTGTTCGCTGTTCCGACCCACTTGAACCTGTACGCCGCGCCCGTCGAGGATCTCGATGTCCTCGAAGCGATCTGGGTCCTGGCGCGAATCGCGGTGCAGCGCTATGAGGATGATCCCTGGCCGGTCAGCCCCCACCTGTACCACTGGCACAACGGCCGCATCGAGCTGGCCGTTCACCTCACCCACGACAACACCACCGTGCGTATACAACCCACCGATGACTTCCAACTCGTACTGAACCAGCTCGCCCAATGATCAAACCCCCCAACCGCCAACCCCACAGCGGTGGCAGCGATGCCGACTTCGAAGCGGGCCGAAGCGATCGGTTACGCGAATGCGCTCGGAGAAACACATCGCGCCGCCACCGAGGGGCACCTCGATGGTCGAGCTGGACAGAGCGCTGGATCGACACGATTGTTGAGCTGGGGTTCTGTGTCTTTTTGCCGACCCTGAGATTTGAAAATCGGTCGTGACCGCTCCGACACCGTGCTGGGCTACTTGCGCAGGGTCAGCAGCAAGTATGCAGCCAGCGAGGGGCCGTCGGTGATGACACCACTACGCAGCATCTCCTCCACCTCCGACCGAGGAAACCATCGCTGGCGCATGTCCTGCTCGGTGTGCTCCCGGTTCGGTTCACCCTGCGCAAGGTCAGTAGCGAGGAACACGTGGACGCCCTGACCGGACATGCCATTCGCGCAGTGCAGGTAGCCGAGCCGCTCGAGCCTCCCCGCCGTGAGCCCGGTTTCCTCGGCCAGTTCGGCCGCGGCCATCTCCTGCGGGCTGCCAGTCACCCCATAGGGAAACGACCCCGCCGGAAACTCCCACGACCGGGCCTGCACTGGGTACCTGTACTGCTCGACCAGGTGAAAACCGGCGATCGAACCTTGGTTCTCCATGGGGATCACGAGCGCGAAGTCCGGCTTGTCGATCACCGAATACAGGCCGCGTGAACCGTCTGTCTGCTCAATCCGGTCCTCGCGCAGTGACAGCCAGGGATTCTCATACACCACTCTGGACGACAACGTCTTGATGCACATACCTTCAGTTTCGCGCTCTGTGTCCCGACGAGCAGGCGATCGAGTCGGGTTTGAGTCGACTTCGGAAGCCGGCCGCGTGCCCGACGACGCGATCGGTCAACGGTCCGCGACCGGAATCAAGACCGCCGCCCCGGGGACGACGGCGGCGAAATCGTCCCAACCACAGGAATCCTCGAGGATGCGAACACCGCTCCTCAGCGGCCTCACCACGGCTCGCGGGCACCGCGTTCTCACTGCTCAACCGCCAAACCTCCACCACGCCACGCGGTATCATCGATGCGGTCCGTTCCAGGTTGCAGCCTGCAGGAAGGCACGGCGTGGTCTCCGAATTCGATTCGAATTTCAGCCGATTCCGCGATTGTCAGCTCGCACCGTGGGGCCGGCTGCGGTACGAGCAGGCCATCCACAACCTCTCCCCCCACCTGCCCGACCACAAACTGCAAGTGCTGGACGCCGGGGCGGCAACGGCCTGGACTAACCTCGAAATTTCTTGTCTCGGTGACATCTGACGAAATCGCGCCACCCCCGCACACCATGCCAGCCCTGGCCATAGCCGGCGCCACGAGCGGGATCTCCCACAATCACGGAATCGGTGCCGGTCACGATCACTGCGCAAGGGAATTTATTCCGTTGGGCCAAAATTCGTTGATAAGCCTCGATCGGAGGACCCTCGGTCTGCACTGAGCAGGAGCGGTCCATCTCACAGGATGGCTATAGTCAACGCTAGTGAACGGTAGGACCGAGGGCCGGATGGTGGTCGGGCCAGGCCCGGTTCCGGTCAGCCACAGCCGGGGAGTTGGCTCGATTCAGGCGAGGTAAGCGTACATGTACATGTCGCGGGGTCGGCCATCGATCTTCTGCCATCGACGGAGCAGACCCTCACGCTGGTACCCGGCCGACTCGGCGGCGCGCCACGACCCCTCGTTCCAGGGCTCGACATAGAGTTCGAGCCGTGACACTTCTTGCAGCGTCACACCCCAACAAGTGAGCACACGCAAGGCGCGTGCAGCGTAACCGCGGCTTCGATGCCGCTGGCCGACCCAGTATCCGACCGATGCCCGGCCGTGGTCGATGTCCCGTCGCCATAGCCCGACGTGTCCGATGGCAGTGTCGGTATCCAGATCCACAATGGCGAACGACCACCCTGCTCCGGTGCTTGCTCGGTCGTGCTGGCGCTGGATGAAGGCATGTGCGGCGGCTTCGTCGCCTTGGTCGGGTACCGATGTGATCAGCGGGATCAACGGATCCCGTCCTGCTTCCACGACCACACCGACATCGGCCGCAGCGAAAGCCCGCAGCCGTATGTTCTCACCGGTTAGAACGGGCATCGCCAACGCAGTCACGATATCGAGCTCACACCCGAACGCCGCGCCGGGCAATCGAATTTTGTTGCCGGCAGTGGTCGAGAAGCACGAAATAGGTGTGAGCTGGAACCGGGGCACAGAGCCGCCATCAGTTGTACCCTGCCCCATGGGCGTTGGCTCCACGCAGTTTCTGCGCGATTCCGGTCAGCAAGGTCATGAGGATTCGATCAGCTGATCGAAGTCGCTGGAGACCGCCTCCTGGAACACTTGCTGGGCCATGTCAGGATCGTTGTTCGCGCGGGCAGGGATCATCCACAGCGCCCACATCTGCTTGTCATTGACTCCCGGGGCGGTCGCGGGCACGAAAGCCGGTGTCGGTGGGCGGGTTACCGCGAACAGCGAGTCGATCCACAACAGCAGCATGCCCGGGACCGCCCACTCGGGAGCTTCGCTCTCCAGCACAGATTTCACTCTCAGTCGCCGCGTGTTGCGGTGGTAGCCGTATGGGGGGCGATGGTGCTGACCCTCGCCTTAGGCTGTGCATGGTGCTGGTCGTACTGGCTGCCGGCCTGGTGTCAGCGATTTCCCCGCCCCGCCCCCCGCCAAGTCAACGTCGAGTCGTTGGCAATGGAATGGGACCGATACAGCCAACAGTCCTGACCGTCATCGCGCAGGCCAACGGTGCGAAAACGCCTGTACCCAAGGTCAACAGCTACATATCCTGATCACCTCGCCTCCAGCGAATGTGTCGTGGCCGTACTCCACGATCTGCGCCACTAGACGAGTAATTCCGAACTGGGCTGCTCGGCGTGGGCGCTCGAGTTCTGACGCGGCGAAGGGTATCGACGTCGGTTTGTGAAGACAGACCTCGATACCCTTCTGACCGCACTGTACGTCACGATCGATGACTGGCTGGGGCGACCCGCCCGGATCGGCCGTCCGCCAAGGCTTTCCGATGCCGAGCTGTTGACGCTGGCGGTGGCCCAGGTGCTGCTGGGTGTGCGATCGGAGGCCCGGTGGCTGCGATTTGTGCCTCGGGTGGTTCCTGGCGCGTTCCGGTATCTCCCGGGCCAGTCCGGCTACAACAAGCGGCTGAGGGCCGCGGTGCCGTTGATCAAGCGACTCATTCGGGTGCTGGCCGGTGACACCGATCTGTGGACCGATCCGCTGTGGGTGGTCGACTCGACCCCGGTCGAGTGTGCCCGCTCACGGCCCACGGTCAAGCGTTCCGAGCTGGCCGGATGGGCTGGCTACGGCTATTGCGCCTCGCACTCACGGTTTTTCTGGGGACTGCGGCTGCACCTGGTGTGCACGCCGTCGGGGCTGCCGGTGACCTGGGCGTTGGCCGACCCGAAGATCGACGATCGGCAGGTCCTCATGGCGATACTCGAACACGACCCGACATTGACCCTCGATCGCCCCGGGCTGACGATCATCGCCGATAAAGGCTATGCCTCAAAGGAATTGGACTCCTTCCTCGCCGACCGGCAGGTGCGACTACTGCGGCCGTCCTATCGCAATCGCACGCCACGACCGGACGAACATCTACTCAAACCAGTCCGACAGCTCATCGAATCAGTCAACGACACCCTCAAAGGGCAACTCGATCTCGAGCTCCACGGTGGACGCTGCATCGACGGCGTCACCGCCCGCATCGGCCAGCGCATCCTCGCCTTGACCGCCACGATCTGGCACAACCGCGCCACCACCGCGTCCATCACTCGATCATTGATTGCCTACGACCATTGACCATGCTGGGTGGCCCACCCAGCATTAGGACTTACTCGTCTAGGTGTGATCTCCCCCGTGCCCCGGCCTGACATGACCGACATCAACAGTGAGGAAACTGTGCCACCCACCACGTTCTCCGATCTCAGCCACAGTGAACAACTCCGAGTGCTCGACCAACTGACCCGCGCCGCGCTGCCCACCCACTACGGCATCGACGGCACCGCCGCGATACTGGAACTGCAGCGATACGAAGACAACGCCGTGTGGCGGGTGACCCCCGACAGCGACCAGTCCTTCGTCGCGCGGCTCTCGAGCCACGACGGCCGAACCGCCGACCAGCAGCGTAGCGAAATGGCTTGGCTGGAAAGCCTGGCCGCCGCAGGGAAAGTCACAGTCCCCGGCCCGCTCACCACGCTCGACGGTGACTGCGTAGTCCCCATCACCGTCCCCGGACAGGACCAGGCAGCGACCCTGGCTCTGCTGCACTGGGTACCCGGAACAGCCGAGCCGCCCTACCAGCAGCCCGGTGTCGCCGAGCAGATGGGCGCGGCCACCGCACACCTGCACCACAACGCAGCCACTACTGAACTGGCCGTGTTCGACCGTCCCACATGGGATTACGAGATGATGCTCAAAGGTGCTGCGCTGACCGATCCCGACGCCGGTGAGCATCTCAGTGAAGCCGGGCGTATGACGTTGCGTCAGGTCGCCGACCGGATCGTGCCCGCGATCGCCGAGTGCGATCCGGCCGTGCACAGTCGAATCCACGGAGACCTGCACCGCGAGAACATGATCGCCCTGCCGACCGGCGGCGTCGGCATCATCGACTTCGACGACTGCGGCTGGGGAAGCCCAATCCTCGATATCGCGACCGTACTGTCCTCGATCCACCGGATTGCCCACACCGAGCCCGGCGCCTATGCCCGTTTCGCCCAGGCGTTCCTCAACGGCTACACCAACGTCGTCGGACTGCCGCAAGGTTTCGACGTGCTGCTCGAGCCGTACCTCCTCCTTCGCGATGTCTTCGTCCTGAACTTCGTCAGCACCGCAATGTCGAATACGGCCGTAGCGGAGTGGGGACCAGGACGAATCGCCAGAATCATCATCAACATGGAGGCATACCTCGGTGGCCGACAGTACCCAGGAGCACTTGCTTGAAGAGCAATTATCAGAACCTGCCGGTGCGCCACGATGTCGCGCGTGTGAGTGAACTCACGCGTAGGAGGCCAGTGGTGCCGGTCACGTAGTTTTTCGAGGTGCGCGACCTGATATCCCGGCCACTGCACATCACCGTCGAAACCACCACGCTCACAGGCGAACCCGTCACGATCTTTTCGTCGTCCGTCAGGTCGGTCTCGGCAAGCGCGGCGTCGATCGGAAACGAACCGTATTCTTTTCTGTATCAGGGTGTTTCGGTCGACTCACTCCAATACTCGGGGTTTCGGCCGTAGTTTGGGGTGGTGTAGGCGCGGTCCCAGGTCGCGTTGTCGGCGAGCAGCTCTCGCCACGGGGCGCATTCTACGTACAGCACACGCATGGAGTTGAGCGCTGCGTGGTGTAGGTCAGGGCCGTCGGTGGATACCGCGTCCTGCGCTACGGCAACCTCGTAGTTGCGTTCGAGCCCTGCACGCACCGTCGCTTCGACGCACACGTTGGTCTGCAGTCCGGCCACCAGCAGCCGCTGCGCGCCCAGGCTCCGCAGTACAGGGTCCAGCTCGGTGTAGGCGAAAAAGCTGTGCCGGGTCTTGTCCAGCACCAGATCGCCGGACTGCGGGGCGATCGCGGCCATCAACTCACCACGCCACCGCCGCTGCTCGGGCGACAGGCTTGGTAGGCGGTGCTGGCGGGATCGAAGATGCCGCACCGCGCGAGGGTTGGCGGCCAGCATCCCGGCCGAGCTGGTCACCTGCCGCGAATACACGATCGGCACATCGGCCGCGCGGGCCGCATCCAGCAGCGATTCGCATGCGGCGACCACGTCGTCCAGGCGCCAGATCGGCGGCCACCCCAGAGCATCACGCAGGCCGTCCTCGGCGAGGTACCCGTTCTGCATATCGATCATCAGCACCGCAAGATCCCGCATCGGGCCCGTCTCCTCCCATCGACAAACCATCCCTCATCCATGATCTCTAGTGTCGAATCATCTTGAGGCCAAATGGCCTACGTGATCGACCGGCGCACTCCGACCCCGAATGTTCATCTCACGCTGCCTGGTCAGTCGTCGAAGGGATTGTCGAACAGCCGCTCAAGTTCGATCTGCTCCGGGTGCACACCGTTCGCGGTCGCATACGCCTTGATCGCGGGCGCGGAACCACGCTTAACCGGCTCTACGTCGCCGCGGCCGCCGGTGCTCCCTACGCCCAGATCCAGTACCTGTCAAGGCGACTCGACCTGCCGACGGTTCACACAGCGCTGCGGCCAGGCCCGTGTCCGATGCGGCTGCCGGTGGCAGGCATGATCGACGGTCGGCCATGGCGCCAATACCTGGACTTCGAGGAAGCACCGACCTTGGTCCGTCACCCGGCTACCGCCGCAGCCATCGTAATCATGTACCTGACGGGCATGCGGCCGCAGTAGGCTTAGACGCTCCGCTCGGGGTGCTGCCCCGATCCTGAGCCCGGATCCACTAGCCCGCACTTGATCCGGGCCCACAACTACAAGAACGTTCGTGACATCAACGGCTACCACATTTCCGCTGGCGCGGAACGTGACGTTCCATGGGTAGCGATCACCCCAGTCGTGAAAGCGATCCGCGTCCTCGAGCAAATGGTCCCAACGATGAGCTGCTGTTCAGCTCCACACACCACGACGTCGTGTCCCAACGCACGCACCACGGCGCCTTGAAGGCGCAAGCCTGGACCGACGGGTTGAACAGCTGATCGAATGGATCAACGCCGAGGCCGTCGCGCAGAACCTGCCGCACCAGCAGGTCCCGCCCGATCCGCTCGGGAGTGTCGGCCTGAGCAGGCTGAGGCGCAGTCTCGCCTGGCATATAGCCCGCAGGCCGGGTGGACTGGTCGCGTTGGCCATCCAATACGGCCACGCACCGTCCTGGACGGCCGCACCGCCAGCGGCTACGGAAACCGAGCCCGACGCGGCTTCCACGGTGAACTCGACGTCGAAACCGCTCTGGCCGCAGCGGACACGGCAGTTCGCCTGCGCGATGCGACTGCGGCCGGGAAAAAGATCTCAGGCCCGGCGGCGCGCCGGGCTCTGGTCACCGCCGCCCAGCTGCCCCGCCTCGAAGGTACCCTCACCACGCCGAAGGCCGCGGCCAAGTTCCCCTGTCATGACACCCCCGCAGAGACGGGCAAGTCCTGTTCGAAAACCCCGACAGCTTCCCGATCTGCGCGTTCAAACGCGATATGGCGCTGTGTGATCCAGACTCCGACGCCACAGCCCCAACCAATTCGCATGCCAGCTCGGCTGCGGCAACGCGGTCCGCACCGACAGCCACGCTCGCGCTGCACGAGCGCACGCTGACATGATGGACCTTCAGGCAGCACACCTGCCCGAGCCAGCAGGTAAATGACTGCGCCTGAACGCAATACGCCTGCGCGGCCTTGCGGGCGCACACGACGCCCAGGCGCGCAACGCCGACGAGGTTGTCGCATGAATCACCGGCACGACAGCGAGCGAGCCCGGATCCGCGCCGCCATCGAACGGCTGCTTGCCGGCCGACCCGAGCGTTCGGATGGCAGCTTCACCGTCATCTCCCTGGCTATCGAGGCCGAGGTCCACCGGATGGCCCTGCACAAGCGACACGCTGACCTGAAGGAGGAGTTCCACACACGCGTCCGAGCCGAAACTCACCAGACTCCGGCCGCAGAACAACGCCTCCGGTGCGAAGTCGCCCGGCTGAAGGAAGCCCTTCGCCAGTCACGAGCAGCCGAAGAAGAATCCCGCCGCCGCGCCGAGCAGATCGTGCTCGCTACGGCGGTCCTTCAGCTTCAGAAGGACGCCAACCCAGCGACCACGCAACAACCCGGAACGCTACTATCACTGCTGCCTCCAGCCAGCGGCACTTTCCTTGACCACGGCGACAATTCATCTGCGTGGACCACGATGAAGCGAGATCGCATCTATGATCGACACCGGTCTCAACGAGCGAATACCAAAGGCCGTCAACCAGGTACAGGCCAGCATAGATCCGGTTGATGAAGTTGCCTTCGGGTGCTCGACCTTCCCAGCAAACGAACGAGTGAAAGGACATGTCCACCATTCACTCCGGCGGCTGCTTGTGCGGCAACATCAGGTACCAGGCATCTGGCAATATAGATTTCCCTCACCTGTGCTTCCCTGATGATTGAGTGAGTTCAAGGGACTCACGCAAAGGAGCAGGGTGGACGAGTGGTCGCTCGTTTTCGTTCCCGACGCCGACCGGTGGGGACAGCTCCCACCCGACGGAGTACTGGGCATTCAGGATCTTCCCGCCGCTGTGGACCGGGTCGGGCTCTTTCCGGGCGATCCGGTATTCGTGCGGCCCGATTTCGTTGTCGACACCGATCTTCTGAAATTCGTTCTCTCAGAAGAGTTTCACGGTCTCGAACGTGAGACGCGCCGAAACTATGCGACCGATATCCGAGTGCTATTGTCGTGGCTGTGGCGGCGCGGTGTTCCGTGGCGGCACGCGACCCGGTCTGACATGAGGGCGTATCGCGAATTCCGTTGCGACTCACCGAAGAACCAGCATCGGATCAGCGGTGCGAAGTGGGACCGGGAGGCCGCAGCATTCACGCGCCTGTTCCGCTGGGTCGGTGTCCTCCTGTTGCCTGTCGATGTGGGGCGCCGGGCGGACCGAGTCCTCCAACTTCAGGACGAGGGCATCTCACCTTCACGCCCGACACCCGGCACGGTGCTGACACTGCGACCCATGTCCGGATCTCGGCGAATGAAGGGAGACAACGCATCCAAGAACGACAATAGCTCGAAGTGGTGAACAGGACGCCGACAGAAGGACTTTGATCCGGCGCATGAATACGTTCCCACAGCCCGATCTATTCAGCAAATTCACACGAAAGGACATATCAACTATGCGTTCCGGCGGCTGCTTGTGCGGCAACATCAGGTATCAAGCATCCGGGAAGGTGCAATTCCCACATTTATGTTCTTGTGTCCACTGTCAAACTTTGTCCGGCAGCCCGGTGATGTCGTGGGTCGATTTCCCCCGCGAGGGTTTCGAATGGACCGGTCCAGGTGGAGAACCGACCTGGTTCAATACATTCCCGGACTCCCAGCGCGGCTTCTGCGGCATCTGCGGAAGCTCGGTCTCGGCCCAGGACGACGGGGACGCGGAACTGGTCGGAGTCACGATGATGAGTCTGGACGACCACAGTGATCTGGTTCCTGAGCGCCAGAGCTTCCGCCCCAACGCTGTTCCGTGGCTGCCGATTGTGGGCGCGCAGGACTGATTCATACCGCAGGCCGGCTGGTCGCTGCCCGAGGAACGCGAGTGCGGCTCCTCGGGCAACGGCGACGGACCTGTGCTGGCGACGATCCGGCAGGACGCGGTGAAAAGGTCGCGACGAACCCTCACCTGCGCCTGTAGCCTCTGTTGTGAGTGGCGGTGACGAGCCTGACGAACTCCGAGCTGCTCCGGTACCGGTCAGCCGTCAGCAGTGGGACCGACACGGAGGCCGACTGATCCGGTCGGCGAAGGTGTGGTGGCACCGCGAGCACCCCGATCGCCCACACCCCTCGGGAATTCCATCGAGGAGGTGCCCATTCATGATGCAACGCACACTGGCTCATGCCCTGCCGACGATCCCCATCGGAGAACGAGTCGCTGTCCAGGGCTGGGTCCATCGACGCCGCCGACTGGGCGGCATCGCGTTCCTGGTCGTGCGCGACCGCACCGGGCTCGCACAAGCCGTGGTCGCCGGAGACGCTGCCGGCCGCCTGTTCGCCGACGTGCCGGAAGAGACCGTGGTCACGGTAGAAGGGAGTATCGCTGCCAACGGGAAGGCCCCTGGCGGCGTCGAGCTCATCGAGCCGGTGATCACCACACTCAGCCCGCCCGCGCTGCCACCACCGGTGGAACTGTGGCGGCCCCCCTCGGAGGTGAGTCTGCCGGTATTGCTCGATCATGCGCCGGTCCTGTGGCGTCACCCGGCACAGAGCATGATGTGGAGGATCGCTGCCGCGTCGCTGCGCGGATTCCGTGCTCTGTTGGACCGGCGCGGGTTCGTCGAGATCCAGACGCCGAAAATTGTGGGCTCGGCTACAGAGTCCGGTGCGAACGTGTTCGAACTGGACTACTTCGGACGCGCGGCCTACTTGGCACAGTCCCCGCAGCTGTACAAGCAGATGATGGTGGGCGTTTTCGAGCGGGTCTACGAGACCGGGCCGGTGTTTCGTGCCGAACCGCACGACACCGCCCGCCACCTCGCCGAATACGTATCCCTCGATGTCGAGTTCGGATTCATCCACGACCACCGCGACGTGCTCGCCGTGCTGCGCGATGTCCTGCAGACGATGCTCACCGAAGTCACCGAGACCGTTCAGACAACGGCATCGAGCGGCATACACCTGCCGAGCGTGCCCGAGGAGATTCCGGTGATCCACTTCCGTGACGCGCTCGCGTTGGTCGGCGCGGGCCCCGACGAACCGGACCTCGCCCCGGACCACGAACGCCGGCTCGGCGAGTGGGCCCGGCGCGAGCACGGTTCGGAGTTCCTCGCGGTGGAGGGGTACCCCGCGGTGAAGCGGCCGTTCTACACCCAGCCCGAACCCGGCGACCCACGATGGACCAACTCGTTCGACCTGTTGTTCAGAGGGCTCGAACTGTGCACCGGCGGCCAACGCCTGCACACCGCCGACGCCTACGAACACGCCCTGGCCCAACGCGGCGAATCGGCAACGGACTACGAGCCGTACGTGCAGGCGTTCCGGCACGGGATGCCTCCGCACGGCGGGTTCGCCATCGGTCTCGAGCGATGGGTAGCGCGGCTCACCGGCACCGACAACATCCGGCGCGCCGCGCTGTTTCCGCGCGACCTCAACCGTCTGAGCCCCTGACCCGCCTTCGCCACATCGCCGGGGGGGCGCCCCCGCGGCCCCCCCCCCGGGGGGGGGAGGGGGGGGTTTTGAGTTTGGGTGGCGGGGGTGGGCGGCGGGGGGGGCGGCGGCGCCGCCACCCCACCCCGCGCGCGCGCCGGGTGGTGCCCGCCCCCCCCCCACCGGCCGCCCCCCCCCCCCGCCCCCCCCCCCGCGCGGGGGGGCCGCCGGGGCGCCCCCCCGGCGATGTGGCGAAGCGTGGTTTCATCTCTGTCGCTGCAGGGTTCCGCGGAGTCGGCGGACGGCGCTCCTCAGCCACCAGACATGTCGTGTAGCTGGCCGCGGGTGTAAAGGTGGGTGACGCAGGTGCGTGACCAATCGCCGCGAGTGTAGGTGTTGGTCGATATCGCGTGTTCCCAGTCGAAGACGGCATCTTCGCGAACTCCGTTGACGACAACGGTTTTCGTCCCGGTGGCCGGATCGCCGGCGTTGTTGGTGGCGTGCGCGTTTTCGAAGGTGGTCAGTTCCATCACCAACGCCCCGCCCGGGGTCAGGACTTGGCGCCAGGCGCGTAGTGCGGACTCGTCGTCCGCGGAGGTGGGCAGGGTTCCGAAGCTGGTCCAGAGGTTCACGATCGCGTCGAAGGGGCCTGCTGGTGGGGTGCGCATACTGTCGCCGAGGTTCTCGGCCATGATCAGCGCATCGGCCGTCACGGACTCGACGCCGGAATCGGATACGGCGGCGGCTGCCTGCCCAAGGACCTGCGTACGCTCACCACACAGGCCGCCACCGTGAGCGCGGCGTATGCCGCAACCCTGCTGCGCGAGATCGACCGGATCAACCTGCACCGCCGCGACGCACTGGTCGATCTGGTCGCCCACGCCTGTGGCGACGAGCTGCTCGACGCCGACATCGCCATCCTCGGGGCAGCGTTCAAACCCGGCTCCGACGATGTACGCGACTCACCCGCCCTGGCGGTCGCAGCCGCGATCCAGCAGCGCGGCGCCAACATCACCGTCTACGACCCGCAAGCGCTCGACAACGCCCAACGCGCATACCCCGCCCTCACCTACGCCACCACCATCACCGACGCCTGCAATGACGCCGATGTTGTTGTGCTACTGACGGAATGGGACCAGTTCCGGATGCTGCACCCCGACGACCTCACCGGGATCGTGCGCCACCGATCCATCATCGACGGGCGAAACAGCCTCGATCCCGCACCGTGGCGAGCAGCCGAATGGACATACCATGCACCCGGACTCCGCACGTAAATAGTGACGGCCGACAACTACCCCCGCCTGACCCGATCAGGTCACTCGGCGGTGATGCCGGTCGCGCGAATATCGACCAATCCGATGCTGGCGGGCACCGGGATGATCGTGTCGCCTTTCCATCGAACCCACAGTGCAATGTTGCCGGCATCGGCCTCGGCGGCCAGCTTCGTCACCGACCACTGCTTATTGCCGCGATCGATTTCAACCGCGATCGCGGGCCGCCTGCCGGGACGCTCGAACAGCAGGTCCACCCGCCCCCGTACACGCGACCGGACCCGGCAGTGTGCGTTGTGAGCGCTTCGGCTTCCCGTACCACCGTCCAACGTCTCCACCGGCTCTGGCGACGTGCCCAGCGGATCGTGCTCTCGGTAATCTGCGCAGTCGCGTCCACGCTCCGCAGCCCCGCGATGCTGTCCCGATGCAGCCAGTCGCTCAGTGATCTCGCCCACCGCGCTGTCTCATCGATCGGCCCCGCCACCACGCCGACATTACTGTGGTTCACACGATGGTGGGAGACGGTGTGTTGGTGGGGAACCCGACCTGGGCCACACGGGGGTCGACATGGCACCCGCGACCCGCCGAGATGGTGTCGTGTCGATACCGGCGGACCCGGCGTAGCGGATCGGCGGTAGCCACATGCACCCGCGAGTCCTGCGAAAGAGGGTGCAGTGCAAGCGAATCACGGTGAGTTGTCACTGTCGGCATGGCAGTCTCGATACATGGGGAAATCAACACTGCTCGTCGACGTCATGGGGTACCCGCACGTCTGTGCCCGGTGCGGAACTCGCCAACAGTGGGTGTGGGCGGTCGAAGCGCGTGCACTTGGCCGCGACGGCACCGTCGAAGCGATCGCCACCGACCAGGAACTGCCGGTACACATCGCCCGCAGCGTACTGACCGCGGCTGGCCGACCCGACGCCGCCACGCTACTGGGGCAGCGCCGCGAGCGCGGGCGCAGTTTCAATCCGAACGTCTGCGCCCATTGCGGGCACCAGGAATGCTGGCACGCATTCGAAAGCGTCGTCGTCGCTGGCGCCCACGCTCCCCGTGACCCGATCGCCAGCGCACCCCACCCTGTCCCGGAATGGCGTCAGCTCATGGCGTCGCTACGCAACTATGAATGCTGGCATGTCGGCCGATGAGGAGCACGTGCCCTGTCGTACCGCTGAACAGATGCACTTGACAGGGAACTGTGCTCATGACAGCACTGCCAGCGACTCGACGCAAGGCCCTCTCGCCCCGCAAGCTGCTGGCGCGATCCAATACCAGGAGCGGCGCGGGCGCTGTCAGCGCCCGCAGGACGCGGAATCCGCTGACCGTCTGTGGCACAAGCGATTATCTTGCGGCACAGACGTGATCATGTCTATCGAGCTCGGCCCCATGACCCAGGCTGCGCTGCGTCAGTGCGCAAAATATCTGAACGGCACTGGCGCGATCGTGTGCTGCGGGTTCCCTGCATCCGGAAAATCAACCACCGCACGGTTCCTGGCCTCACTGACCGACGCGGTCGTGCTGGACAAGGACCAGTACGCGCACGACCTCGAGGTGTCGGTGATGTCCGTGCTGACCCAGCCGAATGATCGTGACAGCGACGTGTACAAATCCGTTGTAGCGCCACATCTTTACTCCGGGCTGATCCGCACAGGGCTGAGGGTCGCAGCCAAGTACCCGGTGGTGATGGACGCCCCATTCCTGGGCACCATCCAGCAGGCCGCGGATCACGGGACAAGTTTGCGCGAACACCTCTGCACGATCGCGAACCTCGACGAGCCGGTACCGGTGACCACCGTATGGATCGACTCCACCCAGGCCGAAATCCGTGCACGGATGCGTGAACGGGGGTTCGCCCGCGACGCCGGCAAACTCACGGACTGGGATGCCTATCGGACCGGGGTACTCGACAGCGGGCTGCGCGAGCTCGCCTGCTCGGTCGTGGACCTCGTCATCGCCAACTGACACCCTCGCGTGTCAGCGAACTCCACCAGCACCTCGATGCCCGGCGTCGGAGTCAGGACCGGCGCCCGCATCCTGCTCGAGATCGGCGACGTCTCCGCATTCGCCTCACCAGGACATTTGGCCGCCTACGCCAGCATCGCGCCGGTCACCCGCCGCTCCGGCACCTCCATCACCGGCGAACACCTCTCACGCTCAGGAAACCGCAAACTCAAACGCGCACTGTTCCTTTCGGCGTTCGCCTCACTCAGCGACCCCGCCAGCCGCACCTACTACACCAGCAAACGCGGCGAGGGCAAAAAGGCACAACGCTGCCCTGATCTGCCTAGCCCGCCGCCGCTGCGACGTCCTCTACGCCATGCTCAAGAACAAACAGCCGGACCGGTCACCACTGCACCCCGCCCAGACGGGCGTACCGGAGCTCGCAGGGCGATTCAGGTACCTGCTGACACCGCTGCGTGGAAGGTGTTTCCGAAGCGCTCGAGCCCGACTGATCGGGATGCCTTGATCAATATGATGTCGCCGTGATCGAGCAGATCAATCAGTAATTCGTGTAACGCCTGTAGGTCGTCGACGCACTCGATGACGCGCATAGAGGGTGCAGTGCCACGTGCCGCGGTGGCGAAGGTGTGCATGTCGATGGTGTGGCCGTAGGTGATGAGTATGTTGATGCCGAGTTCGCCGACCCGGGCGCCGATGTCGTGGTGAGCTTGGGTGCTGGTATCGCCGAGTTCGCGCATGTCGCCCAGGACGGCGATCGTGCGCCGTTGTCCGTCGGCGAGGGTCACGAGGGTGTCGAGGGCGGCGTGGACCGAGTCGGGGTTGGCGTTGAACGCGTCGTTGACGATCGTGATGCTCTCGTGCTCCAGGATCTCCAACCTGCCGGTGGACGTCGGGACGGCGGTGGATAGTCCGTGTGCGATGGCGTCGGTGCTCATGCCGACGCCGAAGGCCGCGGCTGCCACGGCCAGGGCGTTGTGTACCTGGTGCGCGCCGAGCAGTTGCAGTGTCGCTGGCGCGGTAGTTCCGTCGGGGGTGTGCAGGGTGAACGCCGGGCGGCCGGCGTGGACCCTGATGTCGGTGGCGCGCACGTCCGCCGTGGGTGTGGTGCCGTAGGTGAGTACGGCCGCGGTGGTGCGGGTGGCCATCGCGGCGACGAGGTCGTCATCGGCGTTCAGAATGGCCTGGCCGCCCTGGTCGGCGGGGGGAAGTGCGTGCACGAGTTCGCTTTTGGCGTCCGCGATGGCTTCGCGGCTGCCGAACACGCCGACGTGGGCGGTACCGACGTTCAGGACAACTCCCACGCTGGGCGGGGTCAGTCCGGTCAGATAGGCGATATCGCCGAGGTGGCGCGCGCCCATCTCGAGCACCAGGAAGCGAGTGGTGGGTTTCGCGCGCAGCACGGTCAAGGGCAATCCGACCTCGGTATTGAAACTGCCTGGGGTAGCGACGGTTTCACCGTGCCGGGCCAGGACATGGGCGAGGAGGTCTTTGGTGGTGGTCTTGCCCGAGGATCCGGTCACCGCGAGTACTCGGACATCGAGGTGTCCCAGCACATAGTGCGCGAGCCGCCCCAGGGCGGCCACGACATCGGGCACCACGACTGCCGGGGTGCCGACCGGTCTCGCGGCGAGTACGCCCACGGCCCCGGAGGCGATGGCTTCGGGGCCGTGGTCGTGGCCGTCGACGCGAGCGCCGGCGATTGCCACGAACAGCCCATCGGGCTCTATGGTGCGCGAGTCGGCGGAGCTGGGGGCGGTGACCTGAACGTGCGGGTCGGGGGCGTCGTATACCGCCGACGGCCGCGGCGATATCGGCCAGCGTGAGCGCGATCATGCCATCACCTCCACCGGCTGCGGGTTGGTGAACGTGATCGCGCGCCCGGTGTAGGAGACGGCCAGCCGGGCGAGCGGGACCCGCCGGTGGTTCTGCCCCCACGCGGACGGGTCGCGGAACAGGATCATCGGGTCGGCGCCGTCGTCGAATCCGTGGGCGACGACCAGATGGCCTCCACGGCGGCCGTCGACGGGGAACTGCTCGGTCACGCTGATGATCAATGGGCCGCGGGTGATCGTGGCGGGCAGTTCTTCGACGGTGACCGGTTCTGCGTGACCGGGGACGCCGAATTCGGTTGCCAGGTCAGCGATTCCGGTGTGTAGCCAGCCGCGAGGGGTGAGTGCGTCGCGGGCCACGCCCAGGTGGCACAGTTCAGTCACGGTCGGTGCGGGGCCGCCGTGGGCGAGCAGGATCATGCGTAGGGCCGCCATGCCGCAGGCGCGGTTGGACCATTCCATGCGGTCCCCCAGTGCGGGGCCGTCGTGCTGGGCCCATTCGGTCTCGGTGATCAGCTGCCGACACATCGGGACATCGTGGACTACGGACACAGGCAGGACGAACCTCCGCAACAAGGGGGCCGGGTATCAGGCAGCCGGTGGGTACAGTGCCGCTGTCCCCGCCAAGGCCGGGACAGGCAAGGGCACATCGTACGCCGGCCGCGACAGGGCTTCATGCATCATCGCCAGTACCACCTGCTTGAGGTCCAGCCCACACCAGCGGGCCGCGGTCAGGAAATTCGATTCCCGGGACAGGCCCGGGGTGGTGTTCACCTCCAGCGCATACGCCTGTCCAGCCTCGGTGACGATGAAATCCACCCGGATCGCTCCGTGGCATCCGAGCCCGTCCCACAGCCGCCGCGACTGAAGCATCAGCGTTTCGGGGACCGGGGCTGGGAACTCGGCGCGCTCGAGCGTTACCGGGGCTTGCGCGGCGGCATCGAGTTTCACTGCCGCGTCGTAGAACTCGGCTCCGCTGCGGACGAGGGTGGCCACGGGCGGGAGCGGGAGCACCAGTAGCCCGTCCGGCAGTTCCAGCAGGCCGACGGTGACCGGGGCGCCCTGGATGTAGTCCTCCACCAGTGCCGGGGACGGGTCCACGCTCCACGCGGCGTCCAAAGCTGTTGGCAGAGCAGCGGGTTCGTGGACCAGGCTCATTCCTACGCTCGACCCGCCCGCGGGTGGTTTCACGATCACCGGCCCGTGCCACGGCACCGTCGAGCCTGGCCGGCACACCCGCGCCGGTGGTGTCGGTACTCCGAGCGCGGTCATGAACCGCTTGCACAGCGTCTTGTCCGCGGCGATCGCGCACGCCGCGACCGGGCTGCCGCACAACGGTTTCCGGATCCAGTCCATCACCCCCTGCAGGCGTCCGTGGTCTTGCGAGTCCGGGAACCCATAGCGGCAGACTCTAACCGAACCCGCTTGTGGGCGCGCCGCCGATCACCGGATCGTTTCACCCGCCGGCCGGGGGCTGGCCTCGCCGGGCGTGGTGACGAACTGTGCGATGGCGTCGAGATCCGGCTCGTACCCGTCGGTGGTGTCCACGGTCATCTGCGCGACGGCCATGCTCACGGGCACGAAGGACTCGGCGGTGCGTGTTCCGGCGGCGATTTCGGCGAGCAGGCCCGCGTCGTTGTGGGCGCGCCGGTGGGCGTCGTGCTCGGCGCGATGGGCGATCCGATCGTGGAGCACCTGTTGCGGGGCGGTGCAGTGGATGATGCGGATCTCGGCGAACTCAGCCACCCGCAGCAGGTTCGGGCGCCAGAGCCGGTCCTGGAAAGCGGCTTCGGCGACCGCGCTGACACCGCTGCGGGCCAGCACGGTCAGCACATCGAAGAACGTGTGTAGGACGGGAATGTTGAGGTCGTCGTAGTCGCCGTCGCTCGTGGGCGCGGTGGCGGCGACCATGCCCTGTTTGATCTCGTCGCGGATGATCGCCGGAATGCCGATGCGCTCGGCCAGGGCGTGGGCGAGGGTGGATTTACCCGATCCGGGAGGGCCGCTCACGACGGCGATCACCGGGTTCTGCGCGGAAGTGGGCATGCGGCATTGTCGCAGGTCACAGCGATGGGCGAACCATTTCGGGTTCCACACCCTGCCCCAGGGATTCGGCATCTCGAACCATCGACAACCGCAGCGGACGGCAACTCCAGTATTGCCGCCCCCAAGTGCCCGTGACCAGCAATGCCCGAGTTGCTAGGAGGAGTTCCCTACGGGGGTTCGGGTGCTCGATAGGGATGCAGCGGTGGCTCAGCACATGTTGTGGCACAGGTCCGCCCACGATCGACGGCACTGGTCGCAGACGATCCGGGCGTTCTCGGGCACCACGTCCACGTCGGCCTCGACAGCGGTCGAGAGCGAGGTAATCGCGTCCCACCAAGTGCCTTCCAGTCATCCCGCTGCGGTATGGGGCAATCTTGATTGCGGGTCGCGCGATCACATGAACACTGCCGTCGGCGCAACGGATTGAAGACTGGAGGACACCGATGATCATTCACCGCGACACATCCGCCCTCGGCACCGCCGCCGAGCAACAGCTCCTCACCGACTACGGGCTCGCCGGTGCCACGCCTCTAGCCGAGGGCACCCAGGCCCGCGTCTGGGCGCTGGGCACCGACCGGGTCCTCAAGGTATATCCCAACCCCGACCAGCAAGCCCACCTCGAGATCCTGGCGGAGTTCTACCAGCGCCTGGACACCTCCGCGGTGTCGTGGGCGGTGCCCCGCATCCGCTCGGTCACCCGCCACGACGAGTTACTGGCCACGGTCGAAGACCGCATCCCCGGCACCACGATGGACACCCACGCGCGCGATGCCGAGGATCCTCAGCTCGAACAGCTCTACCTGCACACCGTGCGCCAGCTCGCGACCGTGAGGCTGGACCCGCCGCTGGGGCGGCGCCGCCTGTTCCCTGCACCAGCAGACCCCGCCGATACCGGAGACTGGAACGCCTTCGTCACCGCCCTCATCACAGCGAAATGGCCTGCCGTCGCGCCGATCCTGCGCCAGGATGTCCCCGACATCGACACCCGGCTCACGCAACTGCTGGACCGGTTCACCGGCCGCTACGACGGCCCCGAAGCGGTCGTGCACGGCGACCTGTACCCGGGCAACATCCTCATGACCGACCACGAGACCGTCACCGGTGTCATCGATTTCGGCACCTTCACCCTGATCGGTGACCCGCTCTACGATCTCGCCGCCGCCTGCGGGTTCTGGCGCATGTACGAACCCGATCACCACGCGGCCCGGGACCGGTTGCTCGCCGCCGCGGCCACCGGACTCACCGCCGACGAGCGCCGCCGACTGCTGGACTACCTCCTGATCGCCGCGGTGACCACGTGCGACCTGTACCCCGAGCCCGACCGGCCGATCTCCGACACCGGCCACTACCAATGGGCAGCGGGAATCCTGGCCTGCGAACCGTATTGGAACCCCGCCTCATAGGAGCTCGCCCTCATAGACACACCCGACTGAGTCGCCGGCTTCTTCGACGACGGATTCGAAGAAACATTCCGTCGCCTGGGCAAATACGACACCACCGACCAAGACATCGACAACCTCCTGACCTTCGTGCCCCTCCCCGCAGGCGCGCGGATCCTCGACGTGCCCTGCGGATGGGGCCGCCACGCTGGTCGCTTGCACGCGCTGGGCTACCGCGTCGATGGTGTCGACCTCTCGGAGCACCAGATCCGGCGTGCCCGCGACCGGTGGCCGCAGGTCCGGTTCCACCGCGCCGATATGCGCACCCCACCAGCGGGCCCCTTCGATGCGATCGTGAACCTCTGGACCAGCTTCGGCACCCTACCCACATCCGCCGACGACGAGTCCGCACTACGCGCCTGGCGCAAAGTACTGACAGGGCGGGGCTTTGGTGATCGGTCCGGGGCGGGCGTGCAGGGCGCGCCATGATGCATGGCGTTGTTGCCCAGGTGATACAGCACGAGCGAAAAGTCATGGGGTAAGCGCGATTCGCCGTTGACGCACACCGGATCGAAACGCTCGCGCAGATGCGGCACCGAGTCGGCGATTTAGGTAGCGACTCCGCTGGGCTGCGGCGGGAGCGGGCCGAAAACCCCCAAGGTCTGCGAGCCTCCATGACTGGTCACGACACCCTCCCCGCGGGACTGGGATGAGCCGATCCGCGGCCGTGGAGGGCGATGGCCTCGGTGTAGGCGGCCAAGGTGCCGCTCACAGCACGGTCGAGCCCGAACGTGGCGCGGGCACCCTGGCCCAGAGTGCGCCGAAGCGCTGGGGCATCGGCCAGCGCGTCCAATGCTCGCGCGTAGGTGGCCGGATCGGCGGTATCGGCCAGCAGGCCGGTGCCGGGGGTGACCAGTTCACGCAGCCCATGGGTGTCGAAGGCAACGACCGGGACGCTGGCGTGCATCGCGTCGATGCACGCCAAGCCCTTCGACGGTGCTGGGTTGGGTGGCGATATCGGTGGCCGCCCACACTGCATCACGCGCTCCGGCAGGGACATCGAGAACGCCACTGGCATTCAGCACATCGAGATCACCGACAGCCCCGCAATCCTCTTCACGACCGACCAATGGAATCTGTGGCAACACGAAGTCGCCACCGACCGCTTCACCAATGCCAACGGCTGCGTCAAGGTCTCTACCGACAACCAGCTCTGGCACGTAATCGCTTTGGAAGGAACGGAATTCATCTTCGATCAGGAAGAGTGGAACGCCTTCCGGAGCGCAGTGATCGCTCGAGAATCCCACCCCGCGACCGTATTTCAGTGACCGCGCAGTTGTGCCTTGAAGTGGGGGGTAAGCGGGTGCGGTCCCGATTGTTGCCCCGTGATCGCCGTGACTGTGAGACTATGAGGGTGTTGCGCAACATGTGCTGGGAGCTGGCGATGGCGTAGTCGCGGCCGGACGCTGGCTAGCATTTCCTCTCTATGAGATGGCCTTCCTGTGGTCGGCCACAGCAGAACGAGCGGCGACTGCTCCAGGCTCGCGTCCGGTTGTGCCGGCGCTGGGAGCCGGAACGTGAGGCTATGCCCACGTGGCCGGTGACAATCCACCACATCCATTGATGGCGGCCGGTTTCCGGCCGCCGGGTTGGTGCCCGGCCGCCAGCGTCCGAGAAGGAGCAATGATCATGGGCAAATCAGCCAGCAGCAGTGGGACCCCGATGGATCGTGAGGCTGCCGACCGGATTTCCGAGGCTGCCGACCGAGATCCAGAGAGCGACACCGCGACCAGCGGTTTCGCTGACCGTGCAGAGGATGCTGCCGACCGCAACGAGTCCGAACGGTAGCTGGTAAACCAGGACCGCACCTGATCCCGCCGGATCCGGGTGCGGTCCTGCGACCAGAGAATTCGCTGCCAACAGGCGGGTATGTCACTCAGGTAGTGGTGCGGCTCCGCAGCCCAACAAGGCGCAGTGCAAGCAAAACATCGTCAATCTTGTTGGGCCACTGGACTGGTCAACCGTCCCAGGGCAGTGCGTGCTCGTGCTATACGAGGCCCGACAAGGCGTTCGGCCTCAGCGAGGGGATACCACGCGGCGGCGGTCACCTCGGACAGCTGAATGTGCCCGATGTCAGCGTGCACCGTGGTGAAGCAGTACCCGATATCGAGGTGATGGTGCGTTGGCTCATCCTTGGCCAGCCGAGCTGGAACCTGGCCGTACTCGATGTAGACGGGGTTCGGTGATGCTGGGACAACGGCGCCGGGGTCGAGCCCGGTCTCCTCCGCCAGCTCGCGCACGGCCGCATCGATCAGTGTGGCGTCGATTTGCTCGACGTGGCCTCCTGGTTGCAGGAGAATTTCTCCGTAAGCCCTGTGACGCACCAAGAGAACCTCGACATGATGGCGGACCAACAGAGCACCGACGGTCACGTGCATGGGGAAGGTCCGTCGGGAAGCGAAATCCTGTCCGTGGCGCAGCAACCGCATCGGCTCGGACAGGTGCGCGGCCTCGTCCGGGTGGCGCTCCACGTAGGCGGCGAGCGTGCCCAGGATATCGGAGTCGCTGATCGCCATAAGTTGTCCTCCGTCGAAAGCGTGTGGCGAGCGGGAACGGCCGTACTCTACCGGCTGGGTCCGAACCGCCTGAGAAGTCGCCCGCCGCAGAAATGACGCGGGCGCAGGAGATTGAAGCTGCTGAGCATGCTGAGAAGTTTCGGAGGATGGAGCGGGCGCGAGATCCGCGTGCCCGGGGTTTGGAACGCGGCCGGGGGTGATTGATGGGTAACGACCGAAAGGAATCATTATGACCGATACAACTCATTTCCAGTATTGTCAGAAACTAACCCGACCAGGCTGTAATCCCGATTCTGAACGTATTCGGCGCACCCACAGTTCGGCCGTATCGCCTCGGGCGCAGTCTGCCCGGCAGCCCGATATCCGGACCGCACGAGCCTGCCCGCCCCTCCGCGGCGTCCCTGGGACAAGCATGCCCGCGGTGTGGGGATTGGGCCGTGTGGTCCACGACGCGCACTTCACCGCGCAGCCCCCGCGTGGTCTGGCGTATGCCGGATCACGCGGGGGCGGGTCGGTGTGGAATGCGCTGGCCACCATCAGCGCCGAATACCGGTATCCGACCGGGGGGATCGGGGTGGCGGGCGATGATGCCCGCGCCGATGTCGCGATCGCGGACAACACCGCGCTGGGCATCGACATGACCAGGATCCACCGGGTCGCGGCAACGGCCACGGTGACCATGCACAACTACCCCATCCCGGCCGAGAACGGGAACGGGAACGGGTGGGAATACCTCACCCGGCCCCGGTGCCCCGCCTGCGGTGGTGTGCCCGCGACCGCGCCGTTGGAAGCCAATCGCGAAATCCTCAGCGGGCCGGAACAATTCGGTTTGCCCGCTGCGGTGCTGGTGGTCGACAAGCTCACGGTGACCACGGTGCGCTGGGCGCGCTGGCTGCGCGCGAGGGGATGGACCACCGTCATCGACATCGGCTACCCGGGATACCTGTATCCCCGATCTGCGGAAGTGCTTGGCTCGCAACTGGATTGCTTCGACGTGATCGTGATGCAGGCGACCGTCGCCCGATTCCTGGCCCGGCGGCGCGGGTTCGACGCCGCGGGGATGGCCGCGCTGGGCCGCGGTCTGGTCGTGATCTCCGACGGCGCGCGAGGATTGCGCGCCCTCGACGGCCGCGACGAGCACACCGTCCGGTTCGAGATTCCCGCGCCCGACTGCGAGGTGCTGGATCCGGTCGGTGCCGGTGATGCGTTCCTGGGCGGGCTTATCGCGGCCATGCTCGGATCCGGGCACCGCCATGGCCCGATCCGCGCCGATCCCGACACCGTGCGTCACTGGTGCACCCACGCCGTGGCCGCTCTGCCGGTGGCGCTGGGAGCGGTCGGCCCGCGCGGGCATCTGCCCGGCGTGGTGTCGATGCTGCCAGCGGCGGAATCGGACGCTGGTGGCTGCGGAATCTGCGGCTCGCGCCCAGCCCCGCCCACACCGGACGGAGGGTGATGTTTGCCGAGGTCGGGCCGATAGTGCCGAGCCCGGGTGTGGAAGACTATCGGGCATGCCCGACCTGCGGATCGCCGTCTTCGCCTCGCACAACGGAACCAACCTTCGCGCCCTGCACGCCGCCTCCCAGGATGAGGGGGCCGGTTTCTCGATCGGCCTGATCGTGAGCAACAACAGCGGCTCCGGAGCGATCGCGTTCGCGAAGGAGCAGCAGATCGCGTCGGCGCACCTGTCGGGCCGGACGCATCCGGATCCAGACGAGCTGGACGAGGCGATGCGGACCGTACTGGTCGAGCACGAGATCGACTGGATCGTGACCGCCGGCTATATGCGCAAGCTCGGGCCCCGGGTGCGCAAGGAGTTCACGGGCAGGATCATCAACGTTCACCCAGCCTTGTTGCCCAAGTTCGGCGGGCAGGGCATGTACGGCCAGCACGTCCACGAAGCGGTACTCGCGTCCGGAGATACGGTGAGCGGCCCAACCATTCACGCGGTGGATGCCGACTACGACACCGGCGAGACGATCGCGCAGCTCGAGGTGCCGGTCCTGCCCGATGACACGGTGGAGACGCTGGGCGCGCGTGTGCTCGCCGCCGAGCACACGCTCCTGCCGGCGACGGTGCGCCAGATCGCGACCGGGCAACGCCTCTACATGCACATCAGGCCCTGACGGCGGCCCGCCCATCAGGGGCGGGTCAGGACAGGCGTTGTGCGGCGAAGTCGATGAACCTGATGCATTCGCGCAGGCTGGTCAGATCGATGGTGCGCGCGGCCGGGGTTGGGCCTTGGCCGCCGAAGCTGACGAAGAACGCTTGGTGCTGGGTTCCGCAGGGGTTGGTGACCATGCCCCAGTCGTCGCCGCGGGAGTGGTACGCGCCGCTGACTCGGACGTCGATGCCGGCCTGTGCGGCGTCGGGGATGAGCGTGTCCCGCAACAGCGCGAACATGTCCGGGGCCACGGTGTAGCCGGCGCCGTCCCCGGAGTGAGGCACCACCAGCGCGCCGGGGTGGGGGCGGTGGATGCCGTCGCGGGCCAACCCTTGATCGAACATCCCGTCGACGAACACGATGCACGCCTCGGGGCGAATGCGGCGCAGCAGGTGGGGGAAGGTCCTGGAGAAGTAACTGTCGGGCCGGTTCTGCTCGCCGTCGGACAGTGCCACCGCCACCGCGAGCCCGGCACGGGTGAGCCGGTGCGCAGCGTGCAGGGCGATCGCGGCACCGACGCGATCGTCGACCGCCTTGGCGGTCAACAGATTTCCCTCGAGAGTGACCGGCCGCCGATACACCGCGCGGTCACCCAGCCGGATATCCGCGTCGGTCTCCGCGACCAGGACGGTGTCCGCAGCCGAACGGACCAGGCTGTGGCCGAGGGTGGCCGAGGCGGTGTCGCGGATGCCGAGCAGGGTGATCTCGGCGTGGTCGAATCCGGGTGCGAGGCGGTGGCATGCAGCCAAGGTGATCTGCGAGCCGTCACCGCCGTCGCCGACGGTGGTGACGCTGAACGAGGCTTCGTCCAGGTGAGCCGAGAGCACATATTCGGCGGCGTCGAGATCGCCGACGACGAGGTTACCCGAAATGAGTTGCGGCGCAGGAAGGTCGAGCCTGGCGCAGATATCGCGGACCGGGGTTGTCAGGGTGTGCGGGACGAACTGCTGGGGCGCGTCGCAGGCCAGCAGTGCACGCAGATCGGTGAGGATTTGATGATCGGATTCGAGTACCGAGGTCATGGTGGTCTTCCGGTCGAAGAAGGGACTGGCGCCGGTGCGGCCCGCTGCGAGCGGGCGGGCCGCACCAGGGTTTACAGTTTGGTTGTCGACGGAAGTGGCTGTGCCCCATCCTCGTTCGGAGCATCGGTGCGCCATTTGATGCTGCATCCCAGCGAGGGTTTCTGATCGGTGGGGGCGGGTTTGCCGGAAAGCATGTCGGCCACCGCGGATTTGAGGCTGTCGCCGGTGACGGTCAGGTAGTTCCCGGGGCGGCTGTCGTCGAGCTGCCCGCGGTAGTACAGCCGCTGGCCGCGGTCGAACAGGAAGATGTCCGGGGTGCAGACCGCGCCGAATGCGCGTGCGATGTCCTGGGTTTCGTCGATCAGGTAGGGGAACTGGTACCGGTAGCGGATGGTCGCGGCACGCATGCCTTCGGGGCTGTCCTCGGGGGCTTGGGCGGGGTCGTTGGGGTTGATCGCGATGGTGCTGATACCGATTTCGGCCAGGTCGCCGGTCAGCTCGGCCAGGCTGTCGGCGATGTGCTGGACGTAGGGGCAGTGGTTACAGATGATCATGACCAGGGTGCCGTTGGCGCCGAGCAGGTCGGTGCTGGTGTGGGTGTGGCCGTGCGCGCAGGGCAGGGTGAACGCGGGCATCCGCGCGCCGAGGTCGCCGGGTCGGGAGATGGTTTTCACCATGGGGTTTCACGCCTTCCGCAGGGTGTAGTCGGTGAGCAGGGTGGTGTAGACCGCGTGCATCGTTTCGTCGGTGGCCCGGGTCAGGTAGCGGGGCTTGCGAGCACCGGGACCAGCACCGGCGAGGGTGACGCGCACGGTGTTCATGTAGGTGGTGCGCAGGGCGGTTTCGATGTTGACTTTGCGGATTCCCGCGTCGATTCCGGCGCGCAGTTGGTCCGGGGTGACGCCGGAGGATCCGTGCAGCACGATCGGCAGTCCGGTGGCTCGGGCGACTCCGGCGATCAGGTCGGTGGCGATCGGCTGGGTGCGGGTGCGCATGCCGTGTTTGGAGCCGCAGTCGAATCCGAGGATGTCGGGTGCGCAGGCGGCGGCGAAGCGGGCCACGGCGTCCACAGTGAGGGCTTGGATCGGCACGGTGTTGTGCTCGTGTTCGACGTGCCCGAGCTGGCCCAGGACGAATTCCAGTGAGGCGCGTCCGCCCAGGTCGTGCTGCAATCCCACGGCTGCGGCCAGGTAGGCGTGCTCGGACAGCTGGCCTTCGTTGAGGAAGTTGCCGCTGCTGAATCCGGCGTCGATCGCGGCGCGCAGGTCGGCGGGGTCTTCGCAATGGTCCAGGTGCAGTGCGTATTCCACGCTCGGGTACCAGCCGGCGACGGTCTCCACCAGCGCGGCGGTTTCGGCGAAGCCGAGGTATCGCGCGGCGGGCACCGAGTAGGCGATCGCGATCGGACAGCCGGTGTCCGCGGCTGCGCGCAGCGCCGGGTGCAGGGTGTCGAAGCTCTCGACGTTGACCGCGCACAGCGCATGTCGTTCGCCGAGGTCGTCGAGCAGTTCGGTGATGGTGCGGGGCTTATTTCCCATGCGGGGTCTCCTTCATCTCGGGTGTACGGGTTTGGGTGAACAGGTGCACGCCGCGTTTGTTGGCAGTGGCGATCTGCATCCGGCCGTCGCCGAGTCGGCGGGCGGCGAAGTTCATCCCGACCCCGCTGTGGTCGCAGATCAACTCCGCCTGAACGGGTTCGTGCGGGTCGACGTGGACGCCGATGCGGAACAGCACCGGTGTGCCGTTCGGGTCGATGTCGTGGTCGGGGCCGTGGGCGTGCCAGCGTTTTCCGGTGATCACCCACGCATCCACCGGCTCGCCGGCGGCGGCGGGCAGCACGGCCACCGCGTGCAGTTGGGACGTGGCCGCCTCGAGGGTGCTGCGCTGGTAGACCCGGCCGGTCGTGGTGGTCTCGACCGGATCCCACCGCCACAGCCCGCGCCCGTGCGGGCTGGCGGCGAACAAGCTCGCCGAGCCATGGCCGAGCCGGCGTGTGTGGATCAGGTGCACATCGCCCAACCCGTCGCTGAGTGTGCCGTGCTCGTCGATCTGGCGCAGCGGGCTCCACCGCCACGGAGCCCGGATATCCTCGCGCGGGGCGTAGATTCCGGTGGGGGTCAGGATGTGTGGCCGGTCGTCGTCCACGACGCCCACGCCCAGCCCGTGCCAGTTCCCTCCCCGGGGCCCTACGGCGTGCTCGATCCAGGGGGCATGCGGGTCATCGCCGGGTTCGTACCAGGCGATGCTGGGGCGATACGGGACGGTCACCAGCCCGCGCGTTCCGGCAGTGTCGAGGTCGGCGTAGACGGCCGACTCGTAAGTTCCCCCCGAGGTGACCGGCCGGATGTCCCAGGCCTGCGCCCCCGAACGGTGGGCGAACCACCGTACGGGGTCGCGATGCATGCCCACCGACAGCAGCGCATCGGGCACTCCGCCGTGTGAGCCGATCGGCCAGTCGTAGGTGGCGGCCTTGTACTGCGGCGGCAAGCTGCTGGATTCGCGTAGGTGCGCATGCGGGTCCGGGCGATTGCCGCCGCCCCAGGGCGGCAACCACGCATCGGCGACCGTGCGGAACACCGTGGCAGTGTGCGGTGGGTCCAGGGTCCACCAGCGATCTCCGGCCACGAGATCCTCGCGGCCGTCTCCGGTCATATCGGCGAAGCAGCACGACTCGGCGAGGAACTCGCTGGTGAGCTGGGTGTGCGACCATTGTGAGCGGGCGTCGATCATCGTTGCCTCGCTTCGATCAGGTTGTGTGCATTCGGGTTTCGTCCTTCTGCGCAGGCGGATAGATCCTCGGCGCCGGGGACGTCGGACCAGTGCAGCGTGCGATACCAGGCGCGGGCCTGGGGTTGCAATCCTGGGGTGTCGGCGGGAGTGATGGTGACCGCACGGCGAGTGATGGCGCCGCCGCTTGTGGTGAGGGTGTCGACCTCGAGGCGGCCGGGCCCGCTGTGCCAGACCGGAGCGTGCAGGACATCGGCGGGGTGCCCGGTTACGGGGTCGTGCAGGCCGGTCACCGCGGCGATCGCGATCACCGCTTCGGCACCGGCGCCGAAGCGGTCCGGGCGCAGCGGCGCGGTGAGATCCTCGATCGGCATCTGTTGTCGGTCGAACCGGGCGAGTTCCCTTGCGGTGAACAGGGATCGCAGCGTTGCGCGGTCGGTGCGGGTGCGGGCATGCAGGTAGTCCTGGAGGTAGCCGCGCAGCCCGCCTGGGTGGGTGCGGATCCGGTCGCGGGAGACCACCAGCCCGGACCAGCTCGGATAGAGCGCGGATTGAATCTGCGCTTCCACCAACCCGATCCGGCCGAATTCGAGATCGCACTCGAACGGCAAGGGGATGGTGGTGTCCCCGACCGCGCTCCAGCCCGGCCCGGCGATCGTGGGCCGGTATCCGCTACGACTGCCGATCACCCGCCCGGCTGCGTACTGTCCGGCCAGCTCGCCCAGCAAGCCCAGGTTGTCTTCGCGGTTGAGGGTCGCGGTCATCAGCTCCGGGCGGTGCAGATGCTCGGCGATCAGCCCGAAAAGGTCTGCGCCGTAATTGAAGACCGCGCTCACATCCTGGCTGTGGCTGCCGACGGCGAAGATCGCCTGGTCGTCGAACAGGGGCGTGGCGGTGCCGGGACGGCCGAAGCCCACCACGCTGACCGCGCGGGGGCCGCCGCGCGCCGCGTTCAGGGTGCCGTCGACCGGGTCGCAATACAGGTCCAGCTCGGCTGGTCCTGTGGCGGAAGGCAATTCGACCGTGGGCGATGCGTCGCGGGCACCTTCACATCCGGCCACCCGGATCCGGCTTCCGCCTGCAAGCGTGGCGGTGCCCAGGGTGATCGTGATGGCCTCGGCCGCCGCACTATCCAGGAGGTTCTTGACCTGCGGGCCCAGTCCGACGAACGGATAGGTCGCCGCGACAGCGGTCGCCGCCGCGGTCGCCGCGAGCGCGGCGTGCGTGTTGTTCATCGCACGCTCACCGCCTGACCGTCATCGGCGAACGAGCACTGCGCCCGCACCGCATGCCGTGCGGCGACCGAAAGGACCTCGCGCGCAACAGCAGTGGTGATATCGGTGTTCGGGCCAGCGACCAACCGCACGTCCGCGCGCAGCAATTCCCGCGCGATGGTGAGCCCGTTGCTGGCGGCGGTGGTCCCGGTTTCGACGCAATCGATCGCCAGATCGGTTAGCTGACCGGGATACGCCTCCACCGCGCCGACCACCTCGCGAATCCGGAACCGGTCCGGGTCCAGCATGTCCGCGGCCAACCGCGGGTACGGGGTCGCCACGCTCCATGGCCCGGCCCCGGGAACCGAATGCTCGGGCACCAGCAGGGCGACCCGAATGTGATACCAGCACAACGGAATCAGGCTCGTATAGCGGATGTCGCGCTCGAGGAGCCATTCGTCCGATGCCACGGCCAGATCCACCAGCCCGTCACCCACTGCCGCGGCGATGTCGGGGATCTTCAACACCAGGCACTGCAGATCCCCGGCCGGACGGTCGAACACGTACCGTCGCCGGGTCCGAGCATCGGCGGTGGTGACATCGAGGTCGGCCAAAAGGGCCCGGCTCCGGTCCCACAACCGTCCGCCCGGCACCGCCAAGCGCATCACGACACTGTCCGGAACGGCGGTGCGGACCGGTATGGGCGCAGTCCGCCGTGCTTGCTGAGCTGGCGGCGTGCTTCGTGCTGCAGTGCGCTGTCGGTGCAGGCGGCCAGATCGACGCCGGCGATGTTCGCCAGGCACAAGACCCAGTTATGCAGCTGGCCGAGTTCTTCGGCGATCCGTGCCGGGCTCTCGCGCCGCCGGATCGCCTGTGCCGCTTCACCGAGCTCCTCGGTAGTCCACGCGATCGCGTGCTCGGGGTCCAGGCGCCCGTACACCTGCGCGGCGAGGTGCTGCATGACCTGCACCTGCGCCAGCGCCGCCGGCGGATACTGCGCCGGTGCGGGTCCGATCAGCGCGATCAGCTTGCCGCTGTGGGCCCAGTCGAACAGTCGCGCCGCGTCGACGCAGGCCGACAGGATCGCCACCGACAGACTGCGCAGGTGGGCTTCGGTGGCGGAATCGAGTAGCGCGCACAGCCGGGCTCCGCCGGGTCCGGTCGTCGCGGCGTCGAGCTGGGCTGTCGGTGTGCCCCGGCGCGCGTGTAGGTGCGGCAGGATCGCCTTGGGACTCATGTAGGAGTCGGGATCGGCGCGCACGAGCACGACCGCCCCCACCGGTACGGCCTCGACCGTGACCGTGGCTTCGCGCAGCAGGGTTCCGGCGGCCACGATATGCGCGGTCACCGTGGTGCTCGAACTCGCGTCGACCAGCACATGTGAGCCCCGCAGCCGCAGCGGGCCGGTGCCGGGACCGGTCGGAGCTTCGGCCAGCAGCACCGATTTCGTGCACGCGACCGCGGCGGAGGCGACAGTGCAGCGCAGGTACGCCATGCCGCGCAGATGCGCGATCAGCGCCAGCACAATATCCGCACACTGTTTGCGCGCGGTGGCCCAGTCCTGCCCACGCACATGCACCGCGAACTCGCACGCCGAGCGTTGGCAGATCCGCACAGCCCCGGAGTCCGAGGGCTGCGCTGGTGACTGTGACGAGACCTTCAGAGCCACAACGACATCCAGGACCTTCCGGTCGGGCAAGGCCCGGACATCAGCGATGTCTTCGGCACTGGCACCGGGGTCCGGCTGCCACACCACCGTTACTCGTGCCTGTGCGCCGGGGGCTCGGTCCGCGCCGGTCATACGAGCACTCCCACGGGCAGGGACCGCGCGCAGGCCCACGCGTGACCGGGCTGGTAGTCCTCGAGGTGTGCGAGCACCTCCATGTGGCGGCGGTATTGGCCGTCATAGTTTTCGAGATGGTGGCGGATGCGCTCGCGTGCTGCGGTGATGCGGGTCGTGGCGGCGCCGCCGCGGATCACCCGCTCGGCGAGCTGGCGGCCCCAGCAGTTCAACCGCAGCTGACGGTCGGGCCCGAATTCACCGCGGAACTTGGCCGCCACGGGGAACTGATACAGCAACTCTGCCGAGGCCATCGAAAGCAACACCCGCTCGAGGACGCCGGCATCGACCAGGAGCGGGGCACTCCAGCCCGCGACATCTCCCAGCGCGGCCACCGAACCGGCCGAGGCCAGATAGATGTTCCCGCCATACAGACCGCTGGCTCGGAACTCGCTGTCCCACAACGCCAGAAGCATCGCGATCCCCACCGCCGGGCACAGGTCCAGATCCTCACCAGCCGCGGTGGCGAACTCGTCGATGAGCCGGTCGAGGAACTCCGCCGCCTCCAGCTCCGGGGCGTGGTCGATCACAACGGCCGATACCCGGTCGGCCCACTGGTGCGTGGGCGAGAACCAGCCCACCGACCCCGTCGCGAACGCGCGCTGCGTGCGGCTGGGTTCGATCATCGTCCACGGCAGCCGCAGATCCGGGCGGACCTTTCGAGCTAACTGCGTGGTGCGCTGGCCGGCGTCAGGCGCGCGACGACCGCGCGTCAGCACCCGTAGTAGCGGAGAGGTGATAGTCAAAGCTTCTGCCTTTCACTGTGTTTCGTCTCTTGTGAGCGCGGGAGCGCAACGCACCATCCCCGCGCGGAACCGCACGGGATGCCAGCCGAGTTCGACGCGGGCCTTCTTGTGCGGGATCCTCGCCTCGCGCAGCTCGACCTCGAGGCGCCGGTCAAAAGTCGGCCACCCCCAGGCCCGGCGCACCGCAGACCGCACGCGCAGCATCGCCACCGATTCGCGGTGTGGTGCGCCGCGGCCGACGAGCTGATGGTGGGCGTGGGCCCAGTCCCACCACGACAGGGCCTCGTCGTGTACGAGGTTGTAGATCTGCCCACGGGCGGCGTCGGCCGTCGCGGCTGTCATCACCGCGCGCACAACATCAGCGTCGAACACCGGAAACACGCGTCCGCCGTCCCCGAGTACGCCGATGCCGCCCTGCGCCGCCATCCGCAGATAGCGCTGCGTCCAATACGGCGAGGCCGGACCGTAGATCATCCCCGGCCGCACAATGCAGTAGTCCGCGCACCCAGCGAGCCGATAGGTCCGCGACACTCCTTGCTCACCAGCGTATTTCGACTCCGAGTACGGGTGCCCATTGGGCAGATGGGGCTGGTCCTCGCGCAGGGTGCGCCCGGCGAAACAGCCGTAGGCTTCGATCGTGCTGATATAGACCATGCGCGCCCGCTCAGCGAGGGCAGCCTCGCTCAGCCACCGGGTCATCCCAGCGTTGACCTCGCTGAACTCCGCGGGCAGCCCGGTGCCGAGCCGTGCTGCGGCATGGATCACCAACTTCGTGCCCTCGGTCGCGCGGGCCCGTACGGCTGCCTCCATCAGGTCGCCGGACACGACCTCGAACCCCGCGGCGGCCAGCCGGTCCGCGTGCGGACGCTGACGCACCACACACCGCACCTGATCGGCGCCCCGCTCTCGGGCGTAGGCGTGCGCGAGCAGCCCGCCCAGATAGCCTCCGGCGCCGGTGATCAGAACTAGTCCCATGATCAGCCTCGCCCGTACTCAGGCACCAGCGGACCGGTAGGACTCGATCCCGGCCCACACATCAAGCATCTGCGCATACGGGCGGACCTCGTGAACACGCAGATACGTGCACCCACCAGCCATCACCGACCACAGCGACCCCGCGATGCTCCCGCCCAGCCGGTCCTTCGGCGGCACCGGGCTGACCGCCTCGACGAACTGCTTGCGTGAGCACGCCGACATCTGTGCCACACCCAGCTCGCTGAACTCACCCAACCGAGCCAGCAGCGCATAGTCGTGCCACGGTCGCTTGCCTGCCCCCAGCCCGACATCAATGACAATCTTGTCGCGACTCATCCCGGCCTCGGTCAACGTCTGAATCCGCTCGACGAAGAACTCCTTGACCTGGCCGACAACATCGGTGAAATACGGGCGGTTCAGCTTGCGTCCCTTGTGCCCGCCGGGGCCTTCCAGGTGCATCAGGAACACCTGCGCACCGTGCTCGATCGCGACACCGATCATCGCGTCGTCGAAAGTCATCGCGGTGACGTCGTTGATCGCGCACGCGCCGGCAGCCAAGGCGGCCTTCGCGATTGCAGACCGGAACGTGTCGACCGTCACCGCGACCTGCGGGAATTCCGCCACGATCGCCTCCACCACCGGCAGGGTCCGCGCCATCTCCTCCTGCTCGTCGACCCGCCGCGCCGCCGAACCTCCCGAGAGCCCGCCCACTTCCACGTAGTGCGCACCCTGCTGGATATGTGTCCGCGCAGCCGATAATGCCGTGTCGACGTCTGTAGTGATCGAGTCGGCGAAATACGAATCCGGCGAGGTATTGATGACCCCTACGATCTTGACGTCCTCACCGGAAAGCGCCAATGGCCAACGGCCGCAAAATTTTTCAGCATCTGATGTACTCACATCTACCGTCCTTCGAGGTCGCTCGGAAGTCTGGATGATTGAAATATGTGGTCGTGCAATGCTTCCTATTCGATGCGCATCATCTTTTCGGTGGCGAGTCGTTCATCGACGGTGCGTGTGGGCCGGACTGGCGCGTTCGACCGAACCTGCCAGACTCAGCGAAATGAGCTCTTGCCCTGGCAGATTCGCGGCTATCCTTGCCGATGAGGGTTGAGCGCCGCGAGCATCGCGTCGAATCCCTTGACGGGTTGATCTCGTAGCTTCTTCCCGTTCGAGACGTCCAGGTGAGACCAGCCGTCGGGGTCCTGGGCCCGCACATCATCAGGGTTACCGTCCCGGGCTCGACGAACGGAATATTGTGGTAGTAGTCCTCCGGCGATGAGGGGAAGGACAGGACCGGCGCCGAGCGCTGCGGCTCAGGGGTTTCGGCGTTGTGGTCGAGGCCGATTTGCGGGGTCCGGGGCATTGTTGCTCTCCTGGTTCGAGATCGGGGGATATCGCAGTCGTTGCGGTAGCGCGCGACACCAACGCTCGTGTGATCCGCACCGGCCGGCGCGCTGATCTGTGCAAACGGAAATCTTGTGGTGTGGAATGTATTTGAGTCCTGTATGTGGGAATGTGGCTACGGGCGTGCGGCATTGGGAGATACATCGCGGGATGGCGCTCAGCTGGCCCGGCGGACCGAGACCACAGGGAGCATGTCGGTATTTGAGCCGGTCAGTGTCCGATAGGGGTCGAGGTAGTCCGCCGCGAACAGCGGTGCACCGAGCAGGGCGGGGATGTCGAAGGCGGCCACGAGTTCGGCCATGGAGTCGGCGAGCGTGCCGCGGTGCTTGAGCAGTTCGGTGTGGATCCCGGTGGCCTGCTCGCCGTTTATCAGGCCGTGAACTGCGTACCAGCCGCCGTGGTCGTAGATGCGGCCCAGCGCGTAGGCGGCAGCCGCCGAGTGCAAGAGGCGTTCGGCGGCTGGATGGGGTGCGGTGGCCGCCGCGGTGTGCAGTGCGGTCGCGGCCAGGCGTTCCCCGGTCGCGGCGGTCAGCTCTGCGGCCGCGGTGTCTGAACCCCAAACTGGGCCTGCCGCACCGTAATTGCCGCGGTGCATCCCGCCCGCGATTGCGTGTTCGCGCTCGATCAGCAGATCGAGGTACGGCGGCAGAGTGCTGGGGGTTTCCGGTAGGTGCAGCTCGAGCAGGTCGTTGTAGCGTCGTCCGGCCGCGACCTGCATGATCTGGTCGTCGCCCTCGGCGGTGGAGATGCCGTCGGCATTGGCGATCCAGTCCGGGATGTAGTTCGAGCGCAGAATGCCTTGCGCGCCGGCGCGGCGGCGGCACATCGCCAGCACGTCGTAGGCGGTGCCCGATAGTAGCGGCTTGGCCACCATGGGCCCCAGCGTCGACCACGGTGATGCATCGGCCGCACGGAGTTCGCGTATCCGACGGCCGAGGATGCTGGTGGCCCAGACCGCCGCCAGCGCGGTCACGATGTCGCGCTGCACCGGTCCGCGGTCGATCATGACCGTCCGGCCAGGGCAGCGCTGCCCCGCGTAACCGACCAGGCCCGCCAGCGCGGCGCGAGCGGTGGCGATCGCACCACACGGCAGATCCACTCGACCACCACCCAGCGGTTCGCTCGTGCGGGCGAACCGCTGCTCCCACGGGACAGTGCACTCGAATTCGCCGCTGCCGGTGATGCGTGCCCAGTCCCCGCCCAGCAGCGCCTCGCGGGGAAGCACGCACTCGGCCGGATCGAACTCGATCAGCCCGTGGTCCATCGCCGAGGCCGACCCGATCTTCTCCGCGAGCGCCGTCACCCGCACCCCGGGAGCGAGTTGCCCGTCGGCGTCGCGCACGGGCAGCAGAAACGGCAGCACCCCTTCATCGCGGCCGTCGAATTGCAGGCGCGCGGTAACCACGGCAATCTTCCCGGTCGCATAGCCTGCCAGGTTCGCCATGAACTTCGCCGCGTCGATGGCCGGGGTCGCGAGCCGGACCCCTCCGACCGCCGGATCCCAGGTGGCGGTCGTGCGGCAGTGGGGGCCGTTCGTTCCGGCCAATTCGGTCAGCATCAGCACCCCCACCGCGGCGCCGGTGTCGAGGTCGGTGGCGCAGCGTCGCACGTACTCGGTCTCGATGCCGGAGGACAGGATGGCGCCCAGCGCCAGGTTGAGGTGCCCGCTCATCAGGGTCAGCACCGAGGGCGCGGCGACGGCCGCCTCTTCGAACAGGACCCCGCGCAGGCGGGGGTCACCGGCGATATCGCGTGCGGAGCCGCCCATTTCGCGGATGAGTGCTCGCAGCAGATCCGGTGTGCGCGAGTGCTGCTCGGCGTACGTCAGCCCGGACGTCGGCACGTCCCGCACGGCGAGCACCGCTTCACGGGCCCGTGCGCGCATCGGGCCGTCCGAGCCGACCAGCACCGTGTGCAGGGCGTCGACGAGATCGGTGTTGAGCGGACTGTCCAGCGTGCCATGGAGTGTCATGACTGTCCCTTCGGGAGTGCCGGTGTTGCGCCCGGTGAATTTGGCCGGGTTTGATCACCGAATAACTTGAGCTGCACGCACTTTCGTGATGGCATGCCGAGGTTGAGCTGTGATGGATAGCAGCGTGCGTGCCGGTGTACCGGCCCCGCAGAGGTGCACGACAGATCCTGGCGTCACTGAGTGGACCTGCGTTTTCCCTGCGGGGCACTGCTGTGCCTATCTCGCTGTAACCAATACAGCGCTGGATCAAGAGTTCGATCATTCGCCGTTCTCGGACCGAAGCCGATACTGGCGCGGCACCACCTCCTTCATGGGTTCTGGTTACTGGAAGCCGGTCTTGCAGAGGTGACTCACGGTGCGACACAACGAGATTGGGATGTGTCATGTCGTTCTCTGCGGGCCGGACACTTTCTGTGTCGCCGAGTCCGCGCGGTATCGATTCGGATGAAGGGTCAGCCGAGCCAGAGGCCCGAGGCTTGAAGGATGCCGACCCAGTCCGACCGGATGTGGCGGCTGCGGGTGAGCGCGCCGAGGACGGCGAACGCTTGTGGGGGTGTCCATGTTTCACACACCGTGGCCAGTTCCGGCCAGTCCGCGCGCCATCGCTCGTTGTGGAACGGCACGCTGGCGCCGGCTCGCAGTGCCGCGGCCATAGTGCGGCCCGGGTGCGGCCACCATCGGTCATCGAACTGGCCTGTCGGCGTGCTGATTTCGTCGGCCAGGGTCAGGGCCTGCTCGAGGGTCAGGGCCTGGCGCGCGGCAGCCAACTGCTGGTCGAAGAACTCGAGGTAGTAGTGAGGGTCCCGGTCGAGCGCGTCAAGCTGCTGGGAGCTCAGGTGCCCGTTGGAGCGGTGGTAGTTGATGAACTCGCGATGGTAGGTGTCCAGGAAGGTGTGCGGGACGGGTGAACCGTTGTAGTCCAACGCGACGGGGGCGGAATCGGTGGTCATCGGTGGTGTCCTCGTGTGAGCGGGCGCGGATCAGTGCAGGCTGACGGGGAATCTGGACAGGGCCCGGTGGAACGGTCCCGGCCGCCAGACCGGTCGCCCAAGCGGGCGGGCGTCGGGCAGCCTGTCGATGAACCGCGTGTTCCCTTCGGTCGCGATCAGGCGGGCGACGGCCTGCGCTGTTTTCGGGCACTGGTGCGGCCCGGCGGAATAGCCCAGTCCCCAGCCGGCTTGGAGGTATTTGCCGTCAACACCGGCGATGGCGGGGTCGTTGTTGCAGGAGGCCATGCTGATCACCACCGGCTGGTGGGCGGGCAGCCAAATCCCGTCGACATCGACCCCGGCCGGTGGATAGGACAGGCAGTAGTTCGCCATCGGCGGGTCGGTGATCTCGATCTCGGTGACCGCCTCGCGGATCGGCACACCGAAACCGTCCCCGTTTGCCATGAATCGGGGGTCGGTGAATATCAGCAGCAGGGTGTTGGCGAGCAGATTGGTTGTCGGTTCGAGTCCGGCTCCGAACAAGGTCACCAGCTGGTTTACCAGCTCCTCATCGTCCAAGCCGGTGTCGTGTGCGATCAGGCGCGAGGTGACATCGTTTCCGGGGACGGCCTCCTTGGCGGCGATGTGCCCGCCCAGTGATCGGCCCAGCACCATGTTGACCTGTTCGGTGTGCTCGGTCGACTCGAACATGCGGGCCAGAGCCCAGGCGACCTCGTCGCCGACTTCGTCGGTGCAGCCCAGTAGCTGGTTGAGTACCCCGAATACGAGGGGGCGCGCGTAGTCGCTGATGACGTCTATTCGGTTGGCGTCCTGGATGTCTCGTCGGCGGCACAGTGCATCCAGACGCGCTTCGGCAGCGTCGATCACCGTTTCGCGCAGGCGGTGCAGATCGATGCCGTCGAGGCTGTCGAGGTTGGCGCGTCGATACCGGTCATGGGCGACTCCGGCGCTGCGCAATGCGTTCGGCCGCCACTGGACCATCGGCGCGATCGGGCAACCGGAAGGCATGGTGAGTTGCCATCGACGCGGGTCGGCGGGAAACCGTTCAGGATCGTTGAGGATGCGCAGCGCGGCACGGTATCTGACCACCAGCGTCGCGGGCACGCCCGGCGCGAGTTCGACCGGGACCAGCGGGCTCTGAGCGCGCATCCAGGCGTAGACCTTGTGGGGGTCATCAGCGAATTCCCGGTTGTGGATCCGGATTCGTTCGCAGACGTCCTCGATCGGCTTCGGCTTCGAATCTGTGTCCGAGGGGGTGGGAATGGAGTTCGGCAGCACAGCGGTGGTCTCCTGGGTGCTTAAGGGTGCGGAAGCGGTGGTGTCGGTGCGAATGTGACCGAAAGGGCAACCAGCGCACGGTGATACAAGGTGTGTAGCCACTCGATCCGCGTGCCGGGTGCCCGCTTCATGTCGGGGAGGGATTCCAGCAACAGGTTCAGGGCTTCCTCGGCGATGAGCATCGCCATCGCCGCCGCCGCGTCCGGGCATTTGTGCTGACCGCCGCCCCACGCCAGATGGGACCGGTTGCCGACCTTTCTGGTGTGGTCGGTGGCCATGACCGGATCGGCGGCGCAGCCGGCCACGCTGAGGAGTACCGGCTGGTTCGGGTACAGATGGACGCCATCGCGGATCTGCAGGTTCGGGGGAAACCGTGGGCGCAGGGTCGGGCGTGGCGGTTCGACGGCCAGTACGTGCTCGAGCGCGTCCCGCAAGCTCAGCGATCCGCACATCACGTCCTCGCAGAACACCTCGTCGGTCATCGCCAGCATCAGGGTGTTGGCGATCAGATCGATGGTCGCCAGGCAGCCGCTCGTGTACAGCAACTGCACCTGCTGAACCACCTCGTAGTCGTCCAGGGTTTCGGGGTGCCTGCACAACCACGAGGCCACATCTGCCCCCGGGGTCATCCGGGCGGACTCCACTGCCGACCAGACGAGCTGGGTCAGCGCGCTCGTGTCTCCCGTGGTGCGCAGGGTCCTGACCGCGATGTCGGCCTGGTGCCACATGTCGGGCGGAACGCCCAACATCCGCGAGAATGTGTACACGACAAGTGGAATCGCGAATTCACCGACGAGATCGGCGGAGCCTTCCAAGGAGAATGTGGCGATCAGCAACGCGGCGAATTCACCGACCGTGGCGCGTAGTTCGTGCTGATCCGTGCGCTCAAGGCACTCTCGAACCGTTCGGCGCAACCGCGCGTGATCAGCGCCAGTGGCCTGAGCCAGATCCGGCCGATCCCGGTGCTCGGACTGCCCCGCTACTGGGTCGGAAGGGTAGTGCAGGGGATCGTCGAGGACCTCGCGGGCATGCACGAACCCGATCACAGCAGTCGCTGTGTTCCCGGGCCCGATCTCCACCGGAACCACAAGCTCGCGGTCGAGATGCATCCGCTGATACGTCCGGTGCGGATCGGCGAAGAACTCAGACCCGTACAGCTGCACCACCTGCTCAGCGTCGGTGTGCGAAGGGGCAGCGAACGGGCATGTGCCGGTTCCCGGCGGGTGCGTTGGGGTGGTCAAATGTGCCTCCGGGCAAGGAAAGTGACGTGCTCGGGGCACGACGAATCAAGCCGGTCGGTCGGGCGACCGGCTGCGAGGAAAGATCGGTGGTTGGTTAGAGGTAGGCGTGCTCGCCGAGGGTGTTCGCCAGCTTCAAGCGAGTAAGGCAGTCGTCGTAGGCGCGGGTCGCGCTCACCACGCAGGCGATGTTCTCCCAGACGGTCCAGTACACGACTCGTGCGGCCAGCACACCCGGCCGAGCCGGGCCCAGGTCAAACGCTGTGGCCGCGATCCGGTCGAACTCAGCGCACCAACGCAGCTCGGGCGGGTTGGTATCCGCAGGCGCGTCGGCCTGGTCCCAATTGACCGCGGCCGGCGGGGCGCTGCACCACTGGGCGTTCTCGCGGCGCTCCCTGTACAGCAGCGCCATCCCGCACGCCACGCTCAGCGCCGGATGCGCGTCGACGGGGCTGCAGTTTCCGCGCAGCGCATTCGACACCGCGCCGATCAACGCCAGCGAGTCCGGCCAGCTCTGCGCAATACTGGTGGCGGTCATACCGTCCCCGCCTGTTCAGCCTCGGAGCCCGGGTTGGTCGCCGCTGTGGAGTTGCTCGCGGATCGTGGTGGGGCGTAGGGGATTTCGTGGCGAGCCCCGTTCTCTTCCCGGGAGCGTGCCAGTTTGCGTATGCAGCTGCTGGGATGGCCCGCGTGCTGAGTCCGCATGACATGTGCTTGCACAGTGGTGATCTCCGGAGCGGGCGGTGTCGCGCAGTCGCTCACAGCCATCATGTCGCGTTCCCTGGCGGGCATGTATGACAGCGACTTGGTCATGCACATTCGATTACCTCCCATGTCTCGAGGCACCAGCAATCGCCACGCAATACAGGGCGATCCTGCAAGGGGTACGGCGCCGACCTGCACAGCTCGGTTCGCTGAGGTGATGAGCATTCGCGATGGGGCGAAATAACTGGTGCTGGAACCATTTTCGGCAAGCCGAGCAACGCCGCACAATAGGGTGCGTGTACCCAATCGCTTGTCCAGTTCATGGGTACGCAGGTCAGCGCCAAAAATCGCTTTCGCCACCGAGTGGCGGTGACGTGACATGGAAGACCCGAAGCCGCGGCGGACGGCACACGGCCATCGCGAGATGATCAGACCGATGTGCACGCGGCGGCCGAGCACGGACTACCGTGCGGGAGCAATGATTTCGCCGACCAAACCGACAGCGGCGAATCTTCCTGTGCCGCGGTGGCCCGGGGACAGTGCACTGCGCATCTCGGCCACAATCCAGCGGACCGTGACCGAGATGCGCAACGCTGGTAGGGCTACATGCCGTGCCAAGGCTCGGTGCCGGCGCCAGGGTTGCGCAGCATGCCCAGGCGGCGGTGGAGTTCGCGGGCTGCGGCGGTGTCCTCACCGGCCGCGCGGCGGATGTAGCCGGTCAGGGTGTGCAGGTCGCGCATCGAGGTCAGCACGGTGAACGCGGGCCAGGTGCGGAACTCTTCGAGGTCGAGACCGTACGCGCGGAAGAACTGCGCGAGATCGTCCTCGGGGGCGCCGAATCGGAGGTGATCGTGGCAGCTGGGGATCAGGTCCAGCTCGCGGGGGCCGATACTCGCTTCGTCCCAGTCGCCCAGCACAACTCGATTATCACCGTCCCACAAGCAGTTTCCCGCATACGCATCGCCATGAATCGTCCCGACACCCAAGACGGACTCGAGTCCGTGGTAGCGGTCGAGCAGTTCGGTGGCGCGGTCGGACAACCAGGCCAGATCATCCGGTGCCAGGACTCCGCGCGCGGCGTCCGAGCCGAGGATGGTGGTCAGCCCGGACAACGGCGGATACGGGTGCAGCTCCAGCGGCGGGGCCGGCAGTGCGTGGAGCCGGCGCAGGATGGCGCCGAGGTCCCGCATCGGTGGTTCACCGCGCTGTTCCTGCGGGTAGTAACGCCACACCGTGACGGTGGCGTCGTTGACGTCGACGGACTGGTCCATCAGCGGCTCGGTCACCGGGATGTCGTGCGCGGCCAGCCATCGCGTCAGCGTCAGGCCCGCCTGAAACCGCAAGCCGCGGTGCTGGCTTCGCCCGATCCGGACCACGGCCTGCGAGCGCGGAAGGAGCCATACCGCGTTGCTGTGGGCGCGCAGCAGTCGCGCGTCCTGGATATCGAGCCCGGCCTGTTCGCATGCGGTGGTGAGGATGTCGTGCGCGGCAAGGCTCGTCATGGCAGGGCCGCGGTCGAGTGTGCGGTGTACCCGCGGATCGTTTCGTGGAGGTCGTGGGCGACGGGTGCTTGGGCATGGCGGTGCTCGCGGATCGCGGCGGTCACGGTATTCATCCCCTCCATGATGGCCGTGATCCGCTGTTCGGTGGGAAGTTCCAGGACCGGCGAGAGTATTTCCCGCGCGCCTTCGAACTCGTCGCGGGCGATCCGGGACAGGCTCAGCGAGACCCTGGCCAGCGCTTCGTCCCCGTAGGAGCGGTGTTCGGGCGGACCGGAAGTGTATTGGCCGATGGCGTCCTGCGCCCACCTCTCGGCGTGCTGGTGGTCACCGATCGACTGGTACGCGCAGCACAGGTAGTAGGCCATCTTCGCGTGCGGAAAGGTCAATGCGCCGCCGAACATCGTTACTTCGTCGGGTGTATCGCGCGCCTGCTCGGCGGCGGCCACGGTGCGCAGCGCGGCGGAGCGGGCCAGGCCGATATCGCCGAGCCGACCAGCACACCGCGCCTGCAACGCGAACAGCCGGACCCGGTAGTCACCCTGCGGTGCCCATTCGGCCGCGTCGACGATAATGTCCAGCGCCGTGTGTGGCTCGGGAGACCACTCCGCGATCAAGGCCTTCGTGCCGGCGACCCACGCACAAAGTCCAGGGTGCGCAGCCTCCTGAGCCAGCAGCTCAGCGGCCACCGCGTGCCGCATCGCGGCCTCGGAATTACCCGCCAAATCATCGGTGAGTTCGCCCAGCAGTTGAACCGCGACTGCTCCCAGCAAGGCCAGTTCACGTCGGCGTTGCAGCCGCCGGGCCCGTTCGAGTTGCTGGGCGGCCTGTTCCCGCAAACGCAGCAGGTTGGTCAACAGCGGCAACGGCGGACGATGCACATAATCGCGTGCAATGCTGCTCAGATCACGTACCAAGCCGTCTTGGGAGATCCCAACCACCGGTTCCTCGCTCACCCACCGCACCAGGTCGGTCGATTCCTGTGCTGCAGCGTTCAACAGTCGCTGCAACGCGGCCTCAGCCGCCGCAGCCAGCAGCGCCCCATCGGCCTGCAGAACGTCATCGAGACGTGTAGCCACGTCCGTGGTCGGTGGCCGCTCGCCCTTCTCGATATGATGCAGGGACGTCGGCGCATACATCGTCAGCGCGCCGAGAGCCCTGAACGAAAGATGACGCCGTTCGCGCAGCTTGCGCATCAGATCGCCGAATGCGTTGTCGCGGTTGCTCATCGGGACCGTGCTGGTTGGGATATTGGCTGGTTCATGAGCCGACCGGCCCTGTGCTGCGGAACCGGCTGCGGCGCTGTGGCAGAGGCAAGTGGCTAGAATCGTTGTGCCGCACCAAGACTGCCCGCCGACCTGTCGGGGACCACGGGGCGGGCACCAGATCGAAGGTCATGATGCCGGTGTGATCGATCGCGATCTTCGATCGGGTGCGGGCATCCGGGGGCAGATCCAGCAGGATTTCCTCGGCAGCCATGAAATTCTCGGTGGATCCGAACAACAGGATGTGCTCGCCAGGGTGCCGTCGCGTCAGTTCGGTGATCGCCGCGCTGGTGGCGGCCCGGAACGCGATCATGGTCTCGGCGCCCTCGGCGATCGGCCGGTCCGGGTGCAACGCGGGATGGATGTCAGGATAGTCGCGGTAGACCTCCCGCCATGTTTTACCTTCCGCCGCACCGTAGTTGGCGTACCGCCACTGAGGCAGGTATTGCAGGCGCAGGCCCAGGATCTGCGCGACGGGTTCGGCGGTCTCGACCGCCCGCGCCAGGGGCGTGGAATACACCTGCGTGACCGGGTCGTCGCACTGGTCCAGTTCGAGCCGGCGGGCCAGGCAACCAGCCTGCTCGCGTCCCTGCTCGGTCAGCCCACCGCAGGTGGTCTCGCCCCGGATCACCCCGTCGACATTCGACAGGGCCTGCGCGTGCCGCACGAAGCTCAAACGCGTACAGCCCTGCGCGCCGAGGTCATCGTCCTGGGTGGACAACGCCACGTTCGCGCCCGACTGCGCTTCGGGCAACGAGTGCGGTTCTTCTGGCGAGCGTTCCATCGGCGCGACCGTCTCGGCCAGCGACCGGCGCACGCGCACGCCTGCGGCGTCGCATTGGGATTTGAAGTTCATGGATTCCATCTCAATAACGTTCTCGGACAGGAAATCTGACGTGAGCAACCGTCTAGGCACGGACCCATCGGTGTTCGAAGCCCAGGCCTCGACGGCCCTCAGTTGCTTCGTTCGGGGTGATTCCACGGCGTAGTGCCGGGTGGGTTCACACCACGACCACGGCGCCCAGGGCGGTCAGGACGGGCGGTACGCACGCCATCACCACCCGCTGCGGGGTGGGCAGCCAATACGCGCACGGCCACTGCGTGATCGTGAAGAACAGTGCGGCTATTTCCATCGTTGCCCCGATATGACGGGCCAGGTCGCCGGTGCAGGCGACTCCCGGATCGCCGCATGCCCTGGTTTCCAGCAAAGCCAACACGAAGGCCCCGATCCCCACCGGTAGAAGCGGGAGCATCGCCAGACACGACAACAGCGGCGCCAACCACCACCGCCTTCTGGCAATCGGTGTCCGGGCCCGGTGAACCCCCGGCCTTTGCGGTCTATCGGATATCGCCAGACTCGTTGCCCTGCTCACGATGTCGCTCCTAGAGAGTGGATCCCTTCGACCACACGAAGGTGATGGTCTGCAGTGTCGAGTCGCGGGGCGAGGACGTCAGCCTTCCAGCCGCTCGTGAACTCGGTGACCGGATCCTCAGGCTCGAAGAGCAGACAGAACAGCCGGCCGGTGCCGAGCCCTCCACACATCATGATGCGCCCTTCAGCCACGGCGTTCACCACTTCCTGTGTACGCGAACACATCCGGACCGATCTCCCCGCGACCTCGTGGCCCATAACCGGCGGCGTCCGCGTCGACGACGCACCGGACCTCGATGGCCTGCGGCCCTTTCAATGGGCTGTGATCGACCTCGAACTCCACGTGCAGTCCCTCTACCAGAGTCGTGTGCCCAAGCCCCTGATCGATGATCCGGGAGTGATGCACATACACATCGGGCTGGCCAGGGTCGAACTGAGCGATGAAACCGAATCCCTTGCTGTCGTCGAACCACTTCACATATCCACGCGCCATATTGCTGTGTCTCTCTCGTTTCGCAGTTGTTCAGATATCGTCACTGCCTCCGACGTTGTGTTGCGCGAGTTTGCTTCTCGCGCAGCAGTTTCCGGGTGCGGGGCAGAGGATCCTGTGGGTGGACCGGCCATCAGTGCGGCCACTATCTCCTTGGGCTCGGCCCGGTAGCAGTGCCCTGGAGAGTCGTGTCGGCTGGTCAGGGCCGCCAACGCAAGCGCTGCCTCCTGGGTGACCTGGAGCCCGTGGTGTCGCAGGATCGCGCCCGCGTCCTGGATATCGCTGGCCGAGACCGTGACCGAGTCCAGCCGCACGCGGCGGCCGTCGGGCTTCATGCCGGGAAAGGTGGTGCCATCGGTTCCATCGGTCAGGATCTGTAGTGCGGCTGGGGGAATCGCAGTTCCCTCCGGCGTGGCGAGCACGGTCTTGATGCCGTATTTGTGGGCGGCGGTGAGCGTGCCCAGTAGCAGCCCGTCCACGCCGCCGGGAATGATGACGGTGTCCACGTTCCAGAGCAGCTGGTTGATGCACCGCACCCACGTCCCCACGCCCGCGGCGAACATCGAGTCCGCCGGATCGGGCACCAGCGCCCGCACCGCTCGGGCGTAGGCATCGCGGCACGCGCAGACCTCGCGGCCCGGGGTGACCTGCACCGTGACACCGTCGCCACGCAGCATCGCCAGCAAAGCCTCATCGCTCGGTGGCATGACCAGCATCGCCGGTGTGTGCGTTGTTTTCGCTGCCCAGGCCCACGCCGCAGCGTCCGATTCGCTGGCCGGTGCCAGCGCGATGCCCTCGCGCGGTAACTCACCGAACTTGCGGCGAGTACGCAGGTACCACAACGCGCCGCGCGCACGCACCGACCCGGTGTACTGCTCGTGCTCCCGCGCCACCACCACCCGCGCCGCCCTGGTGTTCGGCAGGTCCGCGACGTCCAGGTCGGTGTGATGCATGGCTGCGATGTCCGCGACGATGCCGTTCCAGGCCTTCACAACGTCTGGGTACCAACAAATGTCGTCGATCATGGGCATCCGGCCTCCATGACCCAGTGCATGAATTCCGAATCGTCGGCGATCTCGCCGCGGCGCATGGTCATGACGCCGCCGCGACGGCGCCGGCGGCCACCAGCATCGCGCTCACAGCTCCCGTGTTCGGCGTGTAGTTCCTGGGCCAACTGCGGTTCAACCGTATGGTCTGCAGTCGTGTTCGTGCGGACGGTGAAGCGGCAGAACAAGTCTGGTTCAGTGCAGTATCTGCAGCATGATCGCCGTCGCGACTCCGTCCAGCACGCCGATGACCGCCAGTCGCGGCGAGTCCCTGACTCGCCACTATGACCAACTCGCGCGATCGAAAAGTGCTCGTTGCGGATTGCTTGCTCATCACCCTTGTAAGAACGTGGGGCGGCCTCGGCAGTGATCTCGGTCCAGTCGGCAATCAGGGACGCTGCGTTGGTGAACGCCGCATGTACCGGCCCGGTGATCGGCTCGCTACTACGCAACGACTGCTGTGCCGCCGCGAACGCCGCAGCCATCCGATCGACACACGCGCCGATCTGCCCAGAACGCCCACCGCTGCGCAGACACTCCGATGCCCATGTGTCGATCGCTTCGATCAGCACCCTGCGGCGACGGGCCGCCACGGTGCGGCGGCGTGGGCGCCGTCGCCGATGTAGCCGTCCCAACCGGCACGCGCACATCAGAACGGGATGCGCATCGCTCCCGCTCCAGCTTCGGCTGAATGCCGCAGTCAGCTCATGCCAGTCCGGCAGGCGTTCACAGTTCGCCGAGGAGGTGCTCATGCCCACCTCCTGCGGCGCACCGGCCCGCTCGCACACCGTGGTGGCCGCCGGCCAGCGGACAGTAGCGCGGGTGGGGTGGGAATCCACTTGTGCTCGTGCGCGTTTGTCATGCACTTCAGCATTGACACAGACTTGTGATCTCGGAACTGCCCCGGCACCGAATCGCACTGCCCTATCACCGAACTTCGCCGCCGACCGGCTTCTGCCAGACCGCCCGGCAGTGAAACACTGGCGGCATGGAACACCATGGCTTGGAACTCAACGGTGCGCCGGTCACAGTCGATGACCTGGCTCCTCTGGGGCTGGTCAACTTCGGGCACTTCACTTCGATGCGCGTGGAACGCGGTTCGACCCGGGGCCTTTCGCTGCATCTGGATCGGCTGACCCGCGACTGCCACCAGGTTTTCGCCGCCGACCTTGATCCTGACCTCGTCCGCAAGCACATCCGGCACGCACTACGCGAAGTCACCGCGCCGGTTACCGTGCGCGTCACTGTCTACGACCCGGACATCGACCTCGGCAACCCGGGCGCATCCGCGAATCCTCGCGTACTGGTCACCATGCGCCCGGCCCCGCCCGTCCCGTCGACACCGATCGCTCTGCAATCAATGGTCTACGCCCGCGATCTGGCCCGCGTGAAACACGTTGGCCTGTTCGGTGCCATGTACCACCGAGCTATCGCCAAGCGGGCCGGATTCGACGATGTCTTGTTCTGTCAGCCCGACGGCCTGGTTAGCGAAATCGCCACCAGCAATATCGGATTCATCACCGCCGAGGGCCAGTTGGTATGGCCGCACGCTGATGCACTCATTGGCACCACCATGCGGCTGCTCGCCCAAACCCGTGATGAGAACATCGTCACCGAACCAATCACTCTGTCCCGGCTCGGCGAATTCGTCGGTGCTGTCGCAACCAACGCGGCTATCGGAGTCCGAGCAGTATCCCGGATCGATGACATACGGTGGCCGGTCGAGCATGAGCTGGTTCACACCCTGCGCAAGGACTACGAGTCCATACCGCCGGAGAAGATCTGAGGCGCCCAACGAAGACTGCATCAGCCCGCGGTTCATTCGGTCACATCGTCAGTGACACAACGAAATCCGGTGTCATCATCATGCATCAACCGATCGGCGTCGTTACCGGCCGCTGGTGCTGCACGGTCGAATTGCGAGATGAAAGAACCGCCCTTGAGCTCGAAACGGCCCGGAATGGTCTCGGTGCTCAGCCATTCCCACACGTTCCCGCACATATCGTAGATGCCATAGGGCGAGGCGCCAGATTTGTACTCGTCGACTGCTGTCGTCGTGCTTGGCCCGGAGCCGCGGACGTTCGCTTTGCGTGGGGTCGCCGAATTCCCCCACGGCCAAGTGTTTCCGCGGCTGCCTCGTGCTGCTTTTTCCCACTGAAGGCTGGTGGGGAGCCGTTTGCCTGCCCAGTTGGCGTAGGCGGCGGCATCGGCGTGGGTCACCCACACCACCGGGTGGTCGGCGGTCCCTGGCGGCACGCGTCCATCCTGCCAATGCTGGGGTGGCGTGTGCCCGGTCGCCGCGATGAACCTCGCATAGTCGGCGTTGGTGGTCGGATAGGTATCGATCCAGAATCCGGGCACCCATTCGGGCTGGTCTTGCGGCCCGGACAGAAAGACGCCTTCAGGGATCCAGGTGATCCACTTACCATCGACCGGGTGGCGTAGCCGAGTCGAGGGGAGGGCGGCATCGGCATCGGCGTCGTGGGCCTCCCCCAGTGCGTCCGGAGACACCAATCCAGCGAACCGCACAGACTCTTCGGCGGACAACCGCGACAAGGAGGTATCCAAAGCGGCTTGATTCATTGGCCGAGGCTGGAGCGTCGCGCCGCCAGCCTCCCACTTCGATATCAGCCGCGTATCGACCCCCAGATGTGCGGCGAAATCGACCAGGCTCATCCGCCGCGCCTGGCGCAGCGATCTCACTTCGACTCCTGTCCAGGGCCGAATCATGCTGATCATCGCGTGCAGTATCCCTTTCCCGTGGCGTTGCTCCAGTACAGCCATGAGTTGATCCGTGTGAATTCCTTCATCGCCGACCTGCGGCAGCCGGAGGAGCCGTGTAGTTGCGCGGAAAGAATGCGGAACCTCGGAAGGGGATCTCGCAACCGATACCGAGGTGCTGGAGAGGCAGATTGCGTTCGTTGCACCGCGAGTTCGCAGGTGACGATATCGAGAGTCATCGTGTTGTCCGAGGCCCTCCGACGGCATCGGATCCGCGCGTCATCGCCGCCGCGACAGCCCGCAGAAGGCGGTGCGGGTTTCGATCGTTTTGCCAGGGCGGTGACTGTAGCGCCATCCCCACTGTCTCCAGTGCGGTGAGCCCAACTTGCCTGGCTAGAGCACTGACCGACGCGACGGATTCGGCGGCCTGAATTGCTGCTGCTGCCTGGTCCATCGTCAGAGTCCGGCCTGGCAGATAGGACACGACCCAGCCGCCGTCGCCGACGCTCTTTGCTTGATGCTCGGTCTGGTCGCTGGTCATCAACGACCCACCGACTACATGTACCGCCATCTCGACCTACTTCCAGACTGGCCATCGTGAAAGCTGGACCAACTGTTGGCTTCAGATCTCTATTTAAACTTAAAGAAGACTTTCGCGCTAGACTTTGGATTGAAGTCGATGCGGTAGTTTGTGCGGAGGCATCGACAGAGGTGAGGAAGGAACACATGCACGAGGAGCCTCAAGATGCGTCAGCCTTACGCTTCCTGGTTGGCCACGACCTCAAGACCGCGAGAGAGAACGCAAGGATCACCCAGTTAGCGGCAGCCAAGGAGATCGGCTGCACATCGGCGAAGCTGAGCTACATGGAGAGCGGCAAGACCGCGCAGGCTCCCGACGAAGTCGGCGAGCTGATGCGGTACTACCGCGCAAAGCCCGAGCAAGTGGAGCTTACGGTCTCGCTCGCGGTACGAGCCGACCACGGCACCGTGTCGACCAGGCACGATGACGTGCTGCCGAATTGGTTCAAGTTGTTCGTCGGTCTCGAACGCCTGGCTACAGAGCAGTTCGAGTACACCGAAAACTTCATTCCAGGGCAGCTGCAGACGCCGGCACACGCTGCCGCACTCCTCGGCGACAGTCTGCACATTCCCCCGATGGATGTCGCCCAAGCCGTGCGAGTGCGTATCGACCGGCAGCGCCTGGCTAACACCGAGACACCACTGAAACTTCGCGCGGTTATCGAAGAAGTTGTTCTGGACAGGCCGATCGGCGGTCCCGCCGTGATGATCGAACAACTCGAACACCTACTCGCGATGATGACACTCGACAATGTCGACATCCGCGTTATCCCGACCCAGGTCGGCGCCCACGAAGGATTACCCGGCTCCTTCACCCTGCTCAACTTCACTGAAGCGCGCGGCATCGCGTACATCGAGCACCACACCGGCGCGCTCTACCTACAAGAACGCGCCGACGTAGACTTGTACACGCTGGCAGCGGATCGGCTCATGACCAAGGCACTGTCGACGGACGACACCGCCCATGCAATCTCGAGCCGAGTCTCGAAGATCAAGAAACTGGAGCGGAAATGACCACCAACACCCATCCCGCCAACGGATGGAGGACGAGTACTTTCAGCGGCAACAACGGTGGCAACTGTGTTGAGGTCAAATTCGCTGGCGTGATGGTGTTCATGCGTGACAGCAAGTACCTCCGGAACCCAGCGAACGATCCGGACGCTCAGCCCGTCATCGAGATACCTGCCAACAGTTGGCCCGCGATCCTCGATCTGGCCCTGGCCAAGGTATCAGGCGACATAGCCCTGAACGACACCGGCGGACCTGAGGATGTCCTCAATATCAGGGTGCAGGCTGACGGCGGGGCAACAGTCTGCAGCCAGAGTGCCAAGTTGACCTTCACTCCCGACGAGTGGGATGCCTTCGCGAAAGGTATTGCGGACGATCAGTTCGTCATCCGCTGAACCGGAACGTGATTTATGGCTTGTTGATGGCCCAGGTCTTGAAAAGCCCTGGGCCATCAACACTTTTGTCGGCAGGCAACCGTTTCAGATGCCGCTGACGGTAGTCGCTAGGGAAGCCACCCGCCGCTGGGATAGAGGGGCGTCTGCGGTTTCGGCGTCGAGGGTTCTCTTACTTCTGTTGGAGTGTCCAGGTCGGACCTTCTGGGGTGTCGGTCACGTCGATGTTGGCGGCGGTTAGGCGGTCGCGCACCCGATCGGCGGCGGGCCAGTCTTGGATGGCCCGCGCTGAGGACCGTTGTTCGAGTTGGGCGGCTACCAGAACAGTAAGGGCCTGGTGAGCGGTTGCCGTGGTCGTGCGGCGGTCCCAATGCTGGTCGAGCGGGTCGAGTCCCAGGATGTCTAGCATTCCGCGCACCTGGGCGGCCGCATCGGCTGCTGCGGCCGTGTCCTGGCGGGCGAGGGCCTTGTTGCCGTCCGTTACTACGTTGTGGATTTCGGCGAGCGCTTTGGGGATGGCGAGGTCGTCGTTCAGTGCGGAGGCGAACCCGTCGGTCCATTTGCCCATCGGCACGGGACCGGCGGTCTCGTTGACCTTGCGGACGAAGCTTTCCAGCCGTTGGTAGGCGGCGGCGGCATCATCGAGTGCCTGCTCGGAGTATTCGAGCATCGACCGGTATTGTGCGCTGCCCAGGTAGTAGCGAAGTTCCACGGCCCGAACTTGTTTGAGGACGTTTGGCACGGACAGCACGTTGCCCAATGATTTGGACATTTTCTCTCCGCCGAGGCTGACCCATCCGTTGTGTAGCCAGTAGCGGGCGAATCCGTCACCGGCGGCACGGGACTGGGCGACTTCGTTCTCGTGGTGTGGGAACAGCAGATCCATTCCGCCGCAGTGGATGTCGAACTCGGCGCCGAGATAAGTGGTGGCCATGGCCGAGCATTCCACGTGCCATCCGGGGCGGCCTGGTCCCCATGGTGAAGGCCACGTGGGTTCGCCGGGCTTGCGCGCTTTCCAGAGGGTGAAATCCAGAGGGACTCGTTTGCCCTGGCCCAGGCTTTCGCCTTGCTGTAAGTCCTCGGGGTCCAGGCGCGCGAGTGCACCGTATTCGGGAAAGCTGTGCACGTCGAAGTACACGTTCCCCTCGGCGGCGTAGGCGTGGCCGGTGTCGATGAGCCGCTGTGTGAGCTCGATGATCTGGGTGATGTGCCCGGTCGCTCGGGGCTGGACCGCGGGGGGCAGTATGCCGAGGGTGTGATAAGCGTGGTCGAAGGCGCGTTCGTAGGTGGCTGCCCATTCCCACCACGGTCGTCCGGCCTCGCGGGCCTTGTCCAGGATCTTGTCGTTGATGTCGGTGACGTTGCGGACGAAGGTGACCTCGAAGTCGTTGGCCTGCAGCCAGCGTCGGAGAACGTCGAAGGCGACACCGCTGCGTACGTGTCCGATGTGGGGCTCGCTCTGCACGGTGGCACCGCACAGGTAGATCGTCGCCCGGCCGGGGATCAGGGGGACGAATTTCCGCAGGCTCCGCGTGGCGGTGTCGAAGAGGTGCAGCGTCACGGGCGACGATGCTACCGGCCGCGGCCCCGGTTCGGGGCTTGCCATCCTGGGCTCGGGTATCACGATGCGAGTTGCCGGCGTGGCATGGCGCCGGGGCGGGGGTGATCATGCTCGGCCCACCATTGCCGCCCCTCGGGCGGAAGGGAGTGGATGGGGTCGTAGTAGACGTACAACCGGCTCAACGCCTCGGGGTCGGCGGCGTCGGTGATGGTGCGATAGTTCTTGGACCAGTAGGAGATTCCGCGTATCCGGTCGTAGTGGGCGGTCTGGTGTACCCAGCGTTTGCCGATCATGGGTACGTCGCAGACGATCCTGGGAGTGGCGAATCCCGGCAGGTACCCCATGATGGCCAGTTGCAGGGCTTGGGCCTGGGCCAGCGAGATCCGCCAGTGCTCGCTGAAGGGGATCATGTCGCACAGGTAGATGTAGTACGGCATCACTGCGGCCTCGTCGAGTAAGGCGAAGCTCAAGTCGAGTTGCGCTGTGGGGGTGTCGTTGATCGACCGCAGCAGCACCGCCTGGTTGCGGATGTGCCGCAGTCCCGCATCGAGCAGACCGCGTGCGGCGGCGGAGACGCTGGGGGTGATTTGCTGTGCCACGTTGGCGTGGGTGTGCAGGGACAGCTGGACGCCGCGATCGTGCGCAGTGCGGGCCAGCCGGGTGATGCCGGCGACCACACGATCCTCGGCCCAGTGTTGGGGTAGACCGACCAATGCCTTGCTCGCCAGCCGGATATCGCGGATGGAGTCGATGTCCAGAAGCGCGGCGATGAACGCTTCGAGTCGTGGCCAGGGCATGTTGGCCAGGTCGCCACCCGAGACCACGACATCCCGCACGGTCGGTGATGCCCGCAGGTAGGCCAGCATCGCCTCCAGGCGTGCGCGCGGGCGCAGAGTGAACCCGTTCTTGCCGATCTGCGGGGTGGAATTGCCGACCAGATCCATCCGGGTGCAGTGCCCGCAATACTGCGGGCAGGTGGACACCACCTCCGCCAACACCTTCGTCGGATACCGGTGGGTCAACCCCTCAACGACCCACATGTCTCGCTCGTGGAGCGAGTCCCGCTGGGCGTTGGGGTGGGAAGGGAAATCGGTGCGCCGGTCGGAGAAGACGGGAAGCATGTAGCGGCGGACCGGATCTCGATAGAACGCGTTGGTGAGACTCCCGGGCCCACGGATCGGCGCACCGGCGGCGATCGTGTTGATCATGTGGGGTGTGATCAGCATGGACATGGTCGCGCGTTCGCGTTGGTCGCGTTCGAGGTCCGTGAGAAAGGCATCGCTGAGCAGCTCGCCGGTGACCTCGCGGAGTTGCCGGATGTTCTTGACGCAATGGGCACGCTGCCACTGCGGCGAATTCCATTCCTGCTCAGCAGTTTTCGACCAACCCGGATATCTTCGATAGTCGGGTTCGGACACGGTTTGTCGCTGGTAGGTGTAGGGCTGGGGTAGATCGGGAGCCATTGTCGTCCTCGCGTTGGTTTCGTTCGGTGCTGGGCGCAGCGCACCTGGCTGGGAAGGTCGACTACCCGATGCCCGGTTTGATGTCGGTCACTTGCCCGAGCAGTTGTGCGGCTTCGTTTGCGCGGTCGTTGATCGCGGCGGTCAGGGAATCGAGTCGGTCGGTGAGGAATCCGTCGGCTCCGATCAGAGTGGCTTCGGCGGTTCCCAGTCCGCTGAACAGGCGGGCGGCGAAGCGGTGGTTGGCGGTGTGCCGGTGGCCGGACGCGTCGAGGATCTTGTCGATCGAGACCGCGTGGTCGCGAGGGTGCCAGATGTACCGCTCGAGCCGGAACCGCAGTTCGACAGGGCCCAGTTCCCACCAGGCCGAACGGATTCCGAGCTCGTCCTCGGAGATGTGCGAGAAGTCTCGGGTGTTGCACAGGTGAAGACGTTCGTAGAGCGCCAGCAGCTCGTGCAGGCTTTCATGGCTGCCCGGCGGCTCGCCGTGCTGGGCAACGGTATCCGAAGCCGGAACCACCTCCGGCGGCAGGCCCTTGCGCCCTCGATCCAGCGCATGCAGGATCTGCGGCCGGTACGCCCACCACTCCGCCATCACCATGTGCGCGAGGTTCTCGCGGATCGACCGCTCCGAACGCAACGGAGTGCGGTCCAGCAATGCGTCCGGCACGCCGACAAACAGGGACTGGAATTCGCGATAGGCAAAACGATGCTGGCCCAACAGGCGGTGCGTGTCGTTGAATTGCGGCCCGTGCCTTGCCCGTTCACGTTCGGCGGTGACAGCGAAGTCGCAGAGCTCTTGGTACGCCTGCAACACGACTTCGCGAAGGCAATCCGAATACCATTGCCAGTCACCCGCTCCGGGCTTACCGATCCAGTCCTGCATGAGAACACTGTCGGGCAGTACCGCGACTGTCTGGGCGAAGCGCTCAACCGCCGCAGCCAACGGGGAAGTCGTCACCTGGTGATGCCGGTCCCACGTGGACTCGATGAAACCACCGCTCAAAGCGGCCTTTCTCCAACGAGTGGCCTCCTCGACCGTGACCCGATCACGAGGGTAGCGAGCGATCGCATCATCGAACAGGCTGATCGCCGTGCCGTACTTCTTGGTGCGGAGTGCCGCTTTGGCACGGGCAACAAGGAACTGAGCTTTGAATGTTTCCGGTGTCAGGTGCCCCGGGGTGTCATGAAAGACGGACTGATAGCCCACGGACAGCCGGGTCCGGCGCGGTGCGCCATTCCATTCGTGGTACCGAGTCTGGTCGGGTGCGAGCAACTGGATCGTCGGCGACCAGATGTATATGTGGTTGTTGATGATATCGGTACTAGCCCGGTCTGGATCGGTCGTAACTACCCGGACCGGGAACGTGTGTTCCATTACGGTGCAAGCGATCTCGGGATCAGAGTAGATGGTTCGATCATTGGTTACGCAACCAGAGCACTCCGGGGAGTGCAGGTCCAGCAGCACCGGTTTGTCTTCAGCATCGGATCGCCGCAGCAGCGTGTGGAAATCGCGCTGGTTCGCCCACTGAATCTTCAACTCACTCATCTCCGTTAGCTGCATATTGCGGATCGTCACCGGCGCCACCCGGCCCTGGCGTTCGTCAGTTGCATTGACGGCTGATGATGAGCTTGGTCTCGACCCCTGGCGACTCGTAGTCCTCGACGACGACAGCGGCAATCTCGTCCATGACTTTCCCTCCCTCCAAACATGTTTCAGGTGGCAGTACATCCTGAGTCTCCAGCGCTGCCACCACGCTGGCCATCCCTACTACCGGTCGAATGTGTGGACAGCCGGACAGATGCTGGACATCGCACCGCGTGTCCAGGACGGGAAGTCGGCGTCACACCCCGCAGCGGGTGGACATATTCTGGACAGATGGCCCTCAGCCCGCCGACGATCGATCACGTGAAGGAGTGCCTGGTCAGGCTGCGCCAAGGGCACGCCCTCGGCCGCCCGACCACGTTGCTCACCGCCCTGGACGAGCCGCTGCGGGCTTACCTGTGCCACGGTCGCACGTATGAGCCTGGTTCCGCGGAACAGATCGCGGCGCTGACCTCGACCATCGAGGCGGCGATCGACCAGCTCTCCGACGACGAACGCCTCTGCGCGCAGGTCGATTTCAACCTGCTGCCCGAACATCGCTTTCCCACCCTCACCGATCGTCAGGAATCGCTGGCGGCCCGGCGGAAATGTGCATCCAAGACCGTGCGCCGACATGCGACCCGCGCGCTGGACACCCTCGCCTACCTCCTGCTCACGCCACCCGTTGGCCGAGAGCAGCCGCCCGCACCGGATCACAAGGGCGCTGCCCGCCTCCAGGAACCAGCCGCCGTGCTACGCGATTTCTGGCAGCTCAAACCGCAGGCTCGGGTCGATATCGTCTGCTCCGAAATCCCTCACGATGAGCGTCCCGAGTACGCCTCACCGGCCGACCGCAACTACCTGCGATACGCGAAATTCGCGGATCTAGATACCCTGATCTTCGTCCGCACCCGCCTGGCGCAGCTCACCCCGACCGTCGTGGTCCGCGACTTCGCACCCTCGGAACACTACGACACCCACGCCGACGGCCTCGTGGTGATCGGCGGGCCGCCCTGGAACGCCAAATATCGGGAGTTCCTGCCGCAGTTACCATTTCACTTCGAACCGCACCAGCTGGGCCAGGACGACCCGCTGGTACTGCCCGAGCTGGACGACCTGGTCCTGGCTCCCCGATGGACCGCCCGCAACGAACTGATCGAGGATCTGGTCGTATTCACCCGCCTGACCGTGCAGGGCACCGCGGTGTTCCTGCTCGGCGGCTGCCTCACCCTCGGAGTACTCGGCGCGGCCCGCTGCCTGCTCGACGGCAAGGACGGGCCCGCCAACGCCCACTACATCACCGACCATGTCGGCAACGACGACTTCGTCCTGGTGACCGAGGCCCGCCGCGTCGGCGGTATTACCGATGTCGCCGCCCTCGACGCCGTCGAGCCCCTGCTCCTGATATCCCGGGCAGTGGGCCAGAACTGGGGAGTCCTCGTCGACAACACCAAACGCCACCTCGCCGGCACCCGCTCAACGGCCACCACCCGGTGACCCGGCCCGAGGACATCGCGACCTATGTCGTGAATCTGCCACGCCGCCCGGACCGCCGCGCCTGGATCCAGGCCCAGCTACCGGCCAACCTGCCAGTGCGATACACCTCGGACCTCGGCCTCACCGTCGACGGACACGACCTCACCCTCCCCGCGCTCCAAGCCGCAGGCGTCAAACTGTTCGACTGGCAGATCGACTCCGACAATCCCTGGTGGAACCGGCCCCTGAAATACGGTGAAATAGGTTGCACCCTCACACATTTGGCCTGCTGGATGCACGCCGCCGAACACACCACAGCCTCGTACGTCGCGATCCTGGAAGATGACGCAGTCCTCGAATCATGCTTCCTGGACCGCCTCCTGGACGGCTTGAGCGAACTCGAACAGCGCAGCGTCCCATTCGATCTGCTCTACCTCGGCCGCTACCCCCTCGAACCCGACCAGCCCGCATCGCTGCCCGGGTTCGCAAATCCCGGCTACAGCCACTGCAGCTACGGCTACCTCCTCACACGCCCGGCATTATCCGACCTGCTGGCCATGGGCCTCACTGAGGCCGTCATCCCGGTCGATGAGTTCCTGCCCGCGATGTACCACCCGCACCCTCGCCCAGATGTCCATGCGCGATTCCCGCCACACTTGACAGCCTTGGCCTTCGATCCGCCGCTGGTCACGCAGCGACCGAAGTCCGAGGCTGGCAGTGACACCGAGGCATCCGACTTCGTCGAACCGTAAGGCGTGATCAACTGTCCCCAGTGTGCCGAGACATCCAGTGTCCGATCAGCGGGCCGAGTCGTTCCCCACGCCACTGCGCGATCGGGGTCAGCATATTGGTCCCGGTCACAATATGCTGCGGCGGAACATCTTTCGTGACGATCGCACCCGCAGCGACGTAGCTGCATGGGCCGATCCGCACCCCGCCGACTACCCGGGCACCGAATCCCACCACCGAGTCCGCCTCGACGACCGGGGACGCCTCGTCGACACCCCACCAGCCCAGATCCGGGCGCGTGTATTCGTGCACGAGCTCACCCATCACCGTCGAACGATCGCCGATCACCGCAGCGTCACAGACGAATCCGGCCACACACGCCTCGGCGCCGACCTGCACCCGGTCGCAAAGGTAGGCGCCGTGGACCAGCCGTGTGCGCTCTCCGATCTCGCAGCCGTAGCCCAACCGTGCACGGTCCTCCAACACGCAGTCTGCGGCTATGACCGTCCCCTCGTAGATCGTGATCTGGTTGAACAGCACCGACCGATCTCCGACCATGACCGAATCGCCAGCCGTTGCGCATCCCTGCTGGGCCGCGCGGATCCGCGCTTCCCTCGGATACCCGAACACGCACTGCTCGCCCACGATCACGTCGGTGCCGAACTGCACCGGACCATACAACCCGGCAAGATTCACGACGCAGGAGCCGACCGCTCGATCAGCCAGGCGACCGTCACCGAGATCGCCTCGTCCTCACGTTCCCGCGAATCGAACCCGTGATCTGAACCCGCCACCGTATGCAACACCGTATTCCGTCGGCTCTGCGCCACGTCGGCGGCGATCGGATACGACACCGCAGCATCCCGGTCGCCGTGTACCACCAACGCAGGAAACTCGGCGTACTTTAATTCCTCGGCTGGCTGGTACACCTCGAACTCACCGAAAAGTACACGCCCAAGCTCAAATTCGCCATCAACTACCAGGAACCCGTTGTCCTGCAGATGCTTCTGCTGCTTCAACCCAAAATTACTCAACCCCCAAGGCAGTTCAGGATCGAGAAAGGTTCGCCGAAGGTCCAGCACCGGGTTCCACAACACCAAAGTGCGCAACTGCTCCTCTAGCCACGACAGTGACAGCAACGCGGATACGGCTCCGAAACTTGCCGCCACGATCGACAGCGGTCCCGCGTAACGCGCGCGAACCCACTCGATCACCGCCTGCACGTCCAGGCACTCTCCCGCGATCGTGACCCCCCGCTGTGTCCCTCCGCTGCCGCCGTGCCCCCTGAACGAGAACCGCACCACGTCGAACCCCGCCACGGCCAGCTGGCCCGCCAGCCGCACGAACATGCCACCGCCCTCGTTCATATCGACCGTGATCCCGTGGACCAGCACCACGACGCCACGCCGGACCGGCCCGGCTGCCGTATCGACCGCGGCCTCCAGTCGAATCCCGTCGATCGAGATCACCTCGACCTGTTGCACTGACCAGCTCCGTTCACTCGATTCCGGATGTCGCCCACAGAGTGTCCATCGTCTCGTGCGAAACCTCCGCGCACAATTCCTCGGCCACCGCGAACGCCATGTTCACAATCGTCCGCCGCCCCCGCCGGATCGGATACACCCGATGCAGGGTCGTGTTCGTCCTCATCAGATACACCTCGCCCGCGCCCACCGCGAGCCGATGTACCGACTGTCCCACGAGAATCGTCTCAACGTCCGGACTCCGCTTGTCCCACACAGTATCCGGCACATATTCGACGAAACCACCGTCGTCCTCGGGCGGGCACTCGGCAACCCACACCAGCGCGAAACTGTAATCGTCCCAATGCCATCCGTGTGTATCCCCAGCTGCCTCCAATCGAGTGATCACGAACTGCTCTGGCTCGTACGGACATCGGAACACCGCGCGTCTCACCACTTGCTCAACCACCGAGGTGACCGCAGCTGACTCATACAACTGCGGAATCACCGAACCGCGCTCCACGATCTGCGCCCGTGTCACGTTCCGCATCCGCCTCGGCGTCGCCCCGGTCTCGGCAACCACCAAGTCCCGGCGAATCCCCGCCCGCTCCACGAGTCTGATAGCCTCCTCGGCCACCGCGAACCGAACCTCCCACGGAAGCAGGCAGGTCACTACCGCACATCCCCACCGCTCCAAGGCATTCCGGGCCGCGGCTAGTTCGACCGCACCGGAGTATGCATTGCGTGGCGTATGCGTTCCGACGAACCCCGGCACCTCGTTCATGCCACGTCCCTCCCCATCCGACCACGCGTCGACTACCGCCGAACGATCCCGGCCTGGAACCGATGACGAATTCCATTGTTCCACTGCCGGAATCCCGCAGCATGGCGATGGCCATCACGACACTAGCGTCGAGAACGGAGTGGCGATATCCGCCCCGGCCACCGCATCAACGGGCCGCCCGGAGCGCATCCTTCCCTCTCTCAAACTGCCGATGCAACCCCCACCTCAAGGAACCTCGAACCCGCTGTCCTACAGCGACACCCAGCCACATGTGGCCGCCAGCAGCGAGTCATGGTTTGTGGTTTGTGGAGTATGCGCGTACTCTCCTCGCAGAGGCTGACTCAGGGGATTGTCCCAGAGTCTTTAGGAGCAAGTGCTCACATATCAATTCCTGCGACTGGATGCGATGCGTTCCTCAAAGGATACTGCTGCGGACTGAAAGTCGTACTTTCAAGATCCCGTTGCCGGGTTGGTAACCCCTAAAAAGGGCCAATCTGGAGTCGTCGGCTGGACCTTGGTTCAACCAGATTACGATCTGGTCGAGCTGAGGCTAGCCGATGCCCTCTCGACCAGAGAGAGGCACCAACTTCGGATGGACGCTGGTACAACGGTCGCACTTGTTTCGGCTTGCGGCGCTATGTCGTTCGCTGTCGCCATGGTCATCGTGAGTGTCGTTGCCTTACGGGGCGCTCCTCCCGAGAGGCGGCCAGAGATCATTCACGCACTAGCAGCACTTTTTCGTCGCGCGCGTCAACCAGAGCCGCGACAAAGGCAATCTGTTGAGGACACTCAGAGCTCAGTCACATCGCCTACGTCACCGTCAGCAATCGTCCCGCGTCCAACGGATCATGGATGACTCCATCGACCGCGAAGCACTTCTGGATGCCGGCCTCGCCCCGGACGACCTGGACGATTGGGGGATCCAACGTCAAGTGAGCGATCTCCTCCGCTGCCATGCCTCATGGCTGAAGAACTGTGATTCCCCTCGTACCGTGGAGGCCTGACCATAAAGGAAAGGCCAGATGGCGGAGAAGAGACGGAAGTTCGATCAGGAGTTCCGGGAGGGCGCGGTCCGGATCGTGCGGGAGACCGGGCGTCCGGTCGCGCAGGTGGCCCGTGAGCTGGGGGTCAACGAGGGCACGCTGACGACCTGGGTGGCCCGGGACCGGCAGCAGCGGGCCGCTGAGGCCGGTGGTCGGGTCAGCGAGTCCGAGCGCGAGGAACTGCTGCGGTTGCGGCGGGAGAACGCCGAGCTGGCGATGGAGCGCGACGTGCTCAAACGATCGGTGGTCCTGTGGGTGAAGGAGGCGACCAGGTGAGCGTGGCCCGGTTCATCGCCTCCCAGAGGACCGAACACGGTGTCCCGCATGCTGTGACGTGCCGCGCCCTGGAGGTGTGCGAGTCGTGGATGCCCCTATGTCGTGTCAAGGTGCGACCTGCGCCGGATTGGCAAACGAACCGGCGGTGGCACGCCGGATCGTGCGGTAGACCTCTCTGGCGACGTAGCGTTTGAGGACGCGGATGGTGTCTTTCTTAGATTTGCCTGCGGCAGTGCGACGTTGGAGAAAGGACCGCGTTTGCTGATCGGTCCGGATGCGGGTGATCACGATCCACCACAGGGCGTTATTAGCGCGGCGGTCGCCGCCGAGATTGAGCCGGTGACGGTTGCTGCGGCCCGAGGACGCCTCGACAGGTGAAACACCGCACAGCGCGGCGAATGACGCTTCGCTGTGCATCCGGTCGGGGTTGTCGCCGGCAACGCAAAGCAGAGCAGCGGCTGTTTCCGGCCCGATGCCGGGTCGAGCGAGTAGATCGCGGCCTGCCGAGGCCGCTGAGACGAGCCGACGTTGCTCGGTGTCGAACTCGCCGATCTCGGTGTTCAGGTGCTGGATTCGCCGCGCGAGTCGCGCCAGCACCCAGCGGGCGCTGTCGCGGGGGTCGGTGAGATTGCCGGGCCGGAACTGGGCGGCTCGTTCGACTGCTCGAGCAACCGACAGGCCCGAAAGTTCTTCGCGCACTGCGGATGCGGCGGTGTCGAGGATCGCCTGGAACTGATTCAGGGCCTGGGTGCGGGCTTTGACGGCACTGCGCCTGGCCAGTCGCACCATGCGAAGCGACTCGACGGGCCCGTCGGCAAGCTTCGGGATGGCAGTCGCCTCCCTGGACAGCACCGCCATGGCCGCGCCGATCGCATCGATGGTGTCGTTCTTGCCGTGTCGTCGACGACGTTGCCGGTTGGGTCGATTGACCTCGATCACCGCCAGCCCGGACTGGCGCAGTGTGCGAGACAGCTCGGCGCCGTAGGAACCGGTTCCTTCCACCCCGACCCGCACAACCGGTCCGTGCGAAGTCAGCCAGGCCGCCAGCTGTTGGTGTCCGCTGCGATCGTTGCGGAACGACTCGGTGGCCACCGGGCGCCCCACTGGATCGACAACCGCGGCCACGTGGTGGTCCTTGTGGGTGTCCACGCCGCCGACGTTGCTGACCGTCGCCTCGGCCTGATGACCCTGCTGCACACATCCTCCTGAAATCGACAGTGCGCGCTGCGACGTGGGCGAGGACCGGGCAGAACAGTAATGAGCATCGAGCAAGCCCCTATCGGGCCACGACCCGTCCGCGTCGACCGGCGCGGTGAGCGAGTCGGCCGGGCGGACGGACGGATCCACGTCAGGGCACCCTGCGGGCCGGTTCTACAACGGGTCACGCCCGCCCGGCCGACTCGTGATCATTCTTACTGTTCTACAAGTGGAACGAACGGGAGCCGACACCGAGGCAGCAGCGCCGCGGGGACTTGACCGCAGCGATCAAGAAGGTGTTCGACGACTCCGGCGCCACCTACGGCAGCCCCCGCATCGGCGACGAACTGCGCGACCACGACTGGCAGGTGTCCGACAACACCGTAGCCAAGATCATGGCTGAAAAAGGTTGGGTGGCAAGGATAGTCAAACGGCCACGCGGTTCCACGACCCGGCAGGGGAAGCGGGCCGCGGCGCCGGATCTGGTGCGCCGGCAGTTCACCGCCATCGCCGCGGACGTGCTGTGGTGCGGCGATGTGACCGAAATCCCCACCGCCGAGGGGAAACTGTATCTCGCGACGGTGGAGGACCGGTTCTCCGGCCGCCTGCTCGGCTACGCCACCAGCGCCCACCATGATGCCGAATTAACGTGCGCGGCACTACGAATGGCATCGGCGACCCGAGGCGGGTTCGACACGATCGACGGGGTGATCTTCCACTCCGACCGCGGCAGCGAATACACCGCTTCGGCGACGAACGCCCTGTGCCGGCGGCTGGGGATCGTGCAGTCGATGGGCCGGGTCGCCTCGGCCCTGGACAACTCGCCCGCGGAATCGTTCAACTCGCTGCTGAAGGTCGAGTTCGTGCACCGTCACCGCTTCCGCACCCGCACCGAGGCGGCGCTGAAGATCGTCACCTGGATCACCGGGTTCTACAACCCGATCCGCCGCCACAGCCTCTGCGGCGGCATGTCCCCGATCAACTACGAGACCCACATGGCCGCCGTTCGCGCAGCGGCCGCCGCAGCCCTGTCACGAGACGAGGCCGCATAAAGGAACCCTCCACGCTTCGAGGGGATTGACAGAACTGGCCCCAGTGACGTCACCGTTGCCTCCGCCACCGCAGGTACAACAGCAGCGCAAGCGAACCGACTAACGCAACCACTCCAATAGATCGCCTTGGTCGGCGGAATGCTGGCCGATGGCGAAAACCTGTCCGGGGTTGCGAGCGGGTCGATGGCCGGAGGGATCGCGGCATCGTCCGGTATCGGCTCCACCCAATCATCCCGTGCTGACTTGAGGCTTGCAGGACTACCGACGCCGGCTCCGGGGTCGTCGAGCAATATCTTGACCTTTGGCTGACTTCATCGTTTCGGGTGCATGAGGGTCAGAGTCGCAAAGTGGTAGGCGGCTTGGACTGCGGCGAGCGCAGTTACCTGACCGAGTATGTCCTCACCCGACTGCTGCTGCGCAAGCTGATCGACTTCATCGCCGGCACCCCGCTGCACATCCTGCTCACCGCGTTGGCTACCGAACCCGCTGCCGCGCACCAAAAAATCGTGATGAGCACCGCACGCGGCACCCGCACCGACCAACCCCCAGGCGCGGCTGCTGCCGCTGTATGCCGCCGTGTTCGTGACCGCGTTCGGCGCCCGATGCGAGTGACTCTGCGTCGAGTGCCCCACCCGAATATTCCGGATATTCTCGGTCTGGCGTGCCCCCGGGCAGCGCATAGGCCGGGACAAGTCGATTAGATTAGTCAACTGCAGCGGCGAGCGGCCGTCCGCGTAAAGCACTGAATACCGCCTCACCAAGCCAACTTCCTGCCGCGTGCCGAGGTCTGCGCAGATGGCGCCGGGTTGCGAGTGTTGGCACTAGCCCGTGTTTTAGAAGTGAGTGGCTGGTGTGCGCCGCTGCGCGGCGCACACCAGTGTGTGTTGATTGAATGATGTTGTCGGCGTTGGTGTGTCGGTAGCCGGATACGAGTGAGGTCTCCGGTAAGTAGTTCAGCGACCAAGCAGAACGAATACCGGAGACCTCGTGAGCAGCGTAGCTGTAGCGGGGCGAGCGGACCTGACCGACGCCCAGTGGGAGCGCCTGGTGCCGCTGTTGCCCCGCGGTAAGAAGGCGGGACGCCCGCCGAAATGGACGAAACGGCAGCTCATCGATGGTATCCGGTGGCGAGTCCGGTGCGGGACCCCGTGGCGGGACGTGCCCGCACGGTATGGCTGCTGGCAGACGATCTACGGGCTGTTCCGTCGCTGGCAGCGTGCGGGAGTGTGGGCGTTGATCTGGAAGATGCTGCAGGCGTTCGCCGATGCCACCGGCCGCATCGTCTGGCGGGTGAGTGTGGACTCCACCATCGTGCGGGCGCATCGGCACGCGGCTGGGGCTCGTCACGACGGTGACCGGCAGGTCGAGCCGCCCGGCGGGGTCGATACCGAGCCTGCCGATCACGCGCTGGGGCGGTCCCGCGGTGGGTGGACCACCAAGACTCATCTGGCGTGCGAGCAGGGCCGCAAGGTGCTGTCGCTGCTGCTGACGGCCGGGCAGCGGGCGGACTGCCCGCAATTCACCGCAGTGCTCGAAGCGATTTCGGTGCCCCGCCTGGGCAAGGGGCGGCCGCGGACTCGCCCGGAGGAAGCCCTCGCGGACAAGGCATACAGCTCGCGCGCCAACCGCTCCTATCTGCGCCGGCGAGCGATCACCGCGACGATCCCGGTCAAGACGGACCAGGCCGCCAATCGGAAGAAGAAGGGTTCTGCCGGTGGGCGGCCACCGGTGTTCGACGCCGAGCGGTACAAGGCTCGTCACGCGGTTGAGTGCGGGATCGGTCAGTTGAAGGAGAACCGTGCCGTGGCAACACGATTCGACAAACTCGCCGTCCGCTACCAAGCCGTCCTGCACATCGCTGCCATCAACCAATGGCTACGACACGGGTGAGGGCGGGCACCAGCCCGCCCTCACCACTTCTAAAACACGCCCTAGCAGCGGCCCGGATTTTTGAGGGCCTGGGCCGGTCGCGGGACAATGTTACCCTGCGTACGAAAGTTGTTGACGTGCGCCGACGCCGGTCTTGCACGGGGTTTTGGAAGGCGTGGTCAGGTGAGGATTCTTCGCTGCCCGAGTTGGTGTGTCGGGCACACCGTTCTGCCGGAAGATCCTCTGGACGGGCTGATGCATTACGGGCCACCAGCGGTTCTGGAATTGAGTTGCAGCGCACGATCGGATGTTCCCGACGTATTGACGGTGCGGCTGGCGGCGTGGTCGCAGACTGCTGAGGACTGTCCTGGACCTGCTCATCTTGACGTGACGATCAGTGACCACCCCGGTTTCGATCTGAGCCCGCGCGAGGCACGCAAGCTCGCGGCTGTGCTGGAGTCGCAAAGCGTTCAGGCCGATATGTGAGTTGGCGCCGGTGACTGGCGGTTACCGCAGATTGGTCCGCCGTGGGTGGGTCAGAGCTCAAGGTCGTCGGCACGGTCGGGTGGGATGGAGGGGTCTGCGGTCGGCGGTGTGAGCGGTGGCGGGTCCTGGGGGGCCGCCGGGTGGCGATCCCGGTCTTCGGCGGCACGTTGCTCGGAGGATAGGGCGTTGCGTCGTTGTTGTTCGGTGTGGGCTTGTGCGAGTTGTTGTTCCAGGCGGGTGAGGTCGTCGGTAGCACGTTGCTTGCTGCGGCGTTGATGCTCGCGGTGTTGTGCGTCGGTGAGGTGGGCGGCGGCGAGAACTGCCGCGCGGTGTTGTGGGTCGGTGGCCTCGCGCACGATCCGGTCCCATTCGCTGGGTGGGCCTGCGGCGAGTACGGCGACACGGTGGGCTTCGGTGTGCGCGGTCCGTGCTGTCGTTGCGACGGTCTCTGATCTGCGTAGGGTGTCGAGCGCTTCTTCGAGCGCGGCCGTGGCAGCGTGCCGCGTGCTGCGCCGGCCGGTGGCCGCCTCGGCGCGTAGTTGCTCGATGCGGTCCCGGGCTGCGGTGACTGCGGTATCTGCCGCGCGTCGGGCCTCCGCGGCGCCGCGAGCGGCGAGGATCGTGTGATGGGCGCGATCGAGATTGGCCCGGCGGGTTTCGTACTGCTCGGCTGCGGTCGCCGCTTTCGGCATGGCGCTGGTTGTCGTGCCGCTGTGGGCCGCGGCGATTCTGGACTGTAGTTGTCGAATGTGTTCTGTCAGGTCGGCGGTGGGCATCTGCCGCAGTGGGTTGGTCGGTGCCGGCTCGGGATCGTCCGGGAGTGTGGGCGGCAGTGGCCGGGTGTGCGGGGCGGTGTCTGCGGTGTTGGGAGCAGTGTGCTGTGGGCGTTGCGGTTCGGGTTCGACGAGGATGTCGACGAGTTCGGGCTCGGGTTCAGCGAGTTCGGGGTCGACCGGTTCGGGCGGTAGCGTGTCGGGCCCGAGGTCGGTGTGGCGGTGGATGGCTTCCACCCGCCAGGCCACGGCGGTGGCGATCTCGTCGGGGCGCAGCTGGCTCAGGTCGCCGGGTTGGTTGCTTGTCAGCAGGTCCACGGCGGTGGCCAGCAGTGTTTCCGGTGGCCAGGTCTCGGGGTCCGCTTCCTCGACGGCGGCGACCAGGTGCGGCCACGCCGCGGAGTTCATGACGTGCTCGGCGGTGTCGGGTCCCAGGAGCGTCGGCAGGCAGCTGGCCCATTCGGGCCGCAGACGCTGCCCTGCTGGAGTGGTGGTGTCGAGGCTGGCGGCCCCGATCCGGTCGTGTAGGCGCCACCACAACGCGGCGGCCGGAAGTTCGTCGGGCAACGGCGCCTGGGCGGCGGCGTGGTGCAGGAGTGCCTCGACGTCCAGGCCGGCGCGGTCGGCGAGATCGAGGCGCTCGGCGAAGACCGGCCAGAAGGGGTCGGCGCTGATCCTGTTGTCGATCTGCTCGGCGGTGGGTGTCCATCGGGCCGCGCCACGGTTGAGGCCGCCCAGGATCTGGGTGACGCGCTGGTCGAGGCGACGTTGGTGGCGGCGTTCGACGATGCGGTAGCGGTCTGGGCCGGTCGGGCGTCGGTCGATATCGGCGACCCGGTGGGCCGCGCGCCAGACCGCAAGGTCGGCGAGCAGGGCCAGATGGTGCTCCGCTAGGGGCCTGGCCCAGAGTGGAGCTGTGGCGGATGTCCATGCGGCGGCGTCGCGGCCGATGTGGTCGGCGAGTTCGCCGATGCGTGCGGCGCGGCGGGTGAGGCTGGGCCCGAACAGGGGGTCCGAGCGTAGGGCGTCGGGGATGCCGGGCAGCCACGGGAGCGGCCCGGGTTTCGCGCTGTGGGCGCCGGTTTCGTCCAATCGCCAGTCCAGGACCGCGGCCGGGTCCCTGGCGGGGTTGTCGGGGTCGTCTTCCAGTGGGCGCTCGGCGATCGCGGCGGCCAGCTCCGCGACAGGGTCACGACCGTCGATGGCCAGGAGGGCCAGATGTTTGCGCAAGGTCGGCCAGGCTTTCGCGCCGGTCAGGCCGGGGTGGAGGGTTTCGGCGCCGGTGTCGATCGCGGCCATGGTCTCGGGTCCTGCGGTGTGTTCTGCGGCGGTGCCGAGCGCGTGGGTGTAGGCGTCGGTGAGTGGGCCGAGGCGGGTGTGGGGGTTGAATGCGTCGCGTTGTCGGGTGGTGGCCGATTTCTGGGATCCGTCCCGGCCCAGGATCTCGATGAGGATGTCCACCGCGGTAGGTGGAGCGGCAGCGATATCGGTGAGCAGCGACAACTCGGTCCCGTCCTGGGTGGTCGCCACATACCAGCAGTTGGCGTGTTTACCGCGGGTCGCAGCGACATACAGCTGGTTGCGGGACATGGACGGGGTGAATACGGCGTGGCAGGTGCCGGCGGTGACGCCTTGGGCGGTGTCGATGGTCGAGGCGTAGCCCAGGGTGGTGTCGGTGGTGAGGTAGCCGGACGGGAGCCGGACCCGGCGGTGCGAGGCGAGGTGGGAGGCGGTGAGGCTGCCGTCGGCGTGGATCTCGAGTACCCGCCACCGGTAGCCGTTGCGGACGTAGTCGTTTCCGGCCAGCTGTAACCGCGAGTCGTTTCTGCGGGTGCAGATGACATCGCCGACCGAGGCATGGAGCCCGTCGGCCAGATGCACCTCCTGCTCAGGTGCGGGGTTGGTGTGGTCGGCGGCGAGCCGGTCGGTGCGGGCGCGTTGGTTGAGCTGCTGTACCAGCTCGTGGGTGGGTGCGAGCATCACTGCGTCCTTGCCCGCGGCGCGGTCACGGTTCCAGGCGGTGTAGGCCAGGTCGGCGACGGTGGCGGTGTCACCGCTGTGGACGCGTTGTTTGTCCAGGTAGAACGCGATCGCGGCGGGGTCGCCCTCACGTAGCGCGAGCGAGGCGGCGCCTTCGGTGCGGTCGGGAAACCGGATCACGTGCGAGAGGCTCAGCGCGCCGACGGTTTCGGCGATATCGCGTACGACACCGCCGGCCGCGACGGAGGTCAACTGTTGGTCGTCCCCGATCCCCCGGACCGTGGCACCGCGCGAGAGGAGCCAGGTGACGGCGTGGTCGAGGTGGCGGGTGCCGGCTTTGCCGATCTCGTCGATGATGACCAAGGTGCCGGTCCCGATGTCGTACATCCATTGCGGCACAACAGTGTTGGCACCCCCGTCGGCGAGCACGGCATCGAGGGTGTGGGTGAGTTTGTCGATGGTGTTGACCGGGGCGTGGATGTCCTGGCCAAGGACCGCCGCGGCGCTGGCGGTGGGCGCCAGGCCCAGCACGCGGCCGCCCTCGGACCGCCAGGCGTTGGCCAGCACTTGCATCGCGGTGGTTTTTCCGGTGCCGGCTGGGGCGATGGCGAGTTCGAATCGCTTGCCGGACAGAGCGAATCCGCGCACGAGGTCGATTTGTCCGGCGGTGAGTTTGCGGTCGTCGGTGTTGTCGGGGTTGTTGTTGATGTCGAACTCGAGCAATGCGATATCGACCGTGGTCCGGGACAGGGTGCGCCCGCCGGACTGTTTCGCGGCGGCGACGAGGCGGTACTCGGCGTCCAGTACCGCGGCGCACGTGTACTGGGTGGCGCCCTCGACGGTGAACACGGAGGCGCCGGAGCGCCGCTGGAGCGGTTCGGGGTCCTCGAACAGGTCCGGTTCGCGCCGGGGTATCGACCGATCCGGATGCAGCGCGGCGGCCATGACGTCCGTGGTCACCGTGTCCCATTCGTCGGGGGCGATCTGGCCGCGGACGCGTCGCTCCACTTCCGAGCGGACGTGGGTGGCCTGCCACGTCGCCCGCGACAGCGACACCGTGTCGATCACCTCGTCGGCGAGGGCAGCGATCCATTGCGGTGTGATCACCGGTCGTGGCGCCCGGGTGGGGTGCAGGGCCGCGGCGACCATGGCGGCGATGCCTTCGTCGCCGCCGAGCAGTTCCCGGGCTTCGGCCCGCCACGCGGCGCGTTGCTCGGCCAGGCTGCGGGGGTCGTGTTTCGGGTCGCGGGTTTCCAGGATCGCGCGTTGGGACAGGCGGTAGCTTTCCTCGGCGGTGGGTTCACGTCCGTGTTCGAGCTGAAATGCCGTGGACAGTTCCCCCAGCCTGGCCACGATCACCTCGTCGCGGCGCGACCAGCGGCGGTTCAGTTCCGGTGCGACACCGACGATTTCGCGAACCGCGCGTTTGCGAGGATCGCCGTTGGGGCGTTCGGCGAATTCCAGGCCCAGCGTGGACTGCAGGTGCATTTCCAGGCGGGTGTTGTAGATCTCCGACACCGTGACCAGCGACCGATACAGCATGCGGCCGTCCAGGGTGCGCCACAGCCCATCGGCGGTCATGACCCGATTGGCGATGACGAAATGCGTGTGCAGATCGGGATCTCCGGCACGACTGTCGCGGTGATCGAATGCGGCCACTACCAGGCCTTCCACGTCGACCTGGGCTACGCCGTTGGCGCCGAGGCGGGTGCGGGCGACGTGTTTCTCGAGATAGGCCAGGGCATCGCGGACGGCGGCGTGATGCGCGGCCTCGATCGTCTGAGCTATCTTGCGTGGCGCCACGGCCCACAGGGTCGAGACGCTCTTGACCGGGGAAAAGGTGATATCGAACCCGGCGACCGCGGTGGGAACGTTGCGGGAGTTCCGTGCGACCCACCCGGACAACTCGCGATCGTTCGCGGGTGGGCGCTCGAATTCGGCGGTGAACATCTCCCGGGCGATTTCGGTGCGGATCCGCGCGCGCTCCGCATCGTCGATCCGCGCCTCCCAGGGCATGTCGCGTGCCTGGTTGTATTCGCCGTATGCAACGGCGCAGTTTTTGCGGAATTCGCTGTTGGGCTTCGGGATCCGATACGGCAGGCCGAGCTCGGTGGCCTTCAACGCCACCGCGCGAGCGAGTTCGCGATCGGCGCCGAGGTCGAGTTGCTCCTCGAGGATCGCCTTCTGCATGGCGTCGGCGTTGGGGTGGCGTCCCTCGCCGAACAGCGCCCGCATCTGGGCCTCGGTCACCTCCGCGCCCGGCTCGATCCCGAGCGCGGCCAGCCCGGCCCCCATCCACTGCCCGGGCGACTCCCCGCGCGCGGAGTAGTAGTCGTCGAGGGAGGTTTTCCCCAGAGTGGTCGCGTCGTTCTTGGCCACCTGCTTGGTCAGATACGTGTATCCGGATCCGGCCACCAGCTTGTGGATGGTCGCGGTCATGACCACGCACCCCTGGTGCACTGGGGATTTCGTCCCGCCCGATCGCAACCGACACGATCCGGCGCCGGAGCACATGGTGCTGCCGTCGGGGCGATGAGCCGGTAATCAGCGGGGTTGCACCACCATCGGAAGGACGGTGTGTCGATGTGGTTGCGGCGCTTCACCGCACGGCTCAGCGCCGGCCGCAGGGCCGGTTGTGCCGAGCGATGCAAGCGAGGAATTCTGCTGTCTACAGATTCATGACAGGCGCGAAATATGGTGCACGTCTACGCATTTGGCCGCCACTGTCAGTGGCCCCACGACCAGTGGTGATCATCCGTAATTCGTCGCGCTTCGGACCTGCGTAAACGGTTTCGTCCGGGCGAAACCTGTTGCGGACGTTACTGTTTCGTGACCTGAATGCAAGAGGTATGTGGTGAAAAAAATTGGGTGTGGATGGGGTGAGAGATGAGTGTGTTTGGGTGCGTATGAATGGTCGGTGTGGTCTGGGCTGGTGAGTGGTGGGCGTGTGGGTTGGGGGGTGCGGGTGGGTGTCGGCTTTCGGTCCGGCGGGGGTCGACGCGCGCGAGTCCGCCGGACCGTGCGGCCTACGCGGCGGCGGGCTGGGACTGCGGCGCGCTGGCGGGAATCTCGACGGTGAGCGTGCGGTCTCGGATTTCGTCGATGAATCCGTCGTTTCGGGCGAGAATATCGGTGTCGGAAGATATTCCGCCCGGCCCCCGGGGGTTCTCCTCACCCCCTGAGTCCTGGGTGTTGAGCATGACGGTTGGGGCGGGTTCGGGCGTGGGCCGGGGTGGCGCGGCGGTCTCCTGGGGCGGTAGGTAGGTCTGGGCTGCGTCTGCGATGACGGCTCGGGCGCTGGGGCTCGAGAGCTGCCAGCGGTGGCGCAAGATTCCCCGTGCGGGCTTGGGGTGGCGTATCGCGATGGTGATGCACCACGCGGCTAAGTACTCCTCGAGTGTGGTCACCGGGACGGGTCGGCCGTGGGCCATGGTCAGGAATCCGGGGCGGCGGCGGGAACGGCATTCGCCGCACAGTCCGTCTTTCTTCTGTTTGTCGCGTTGCGAGCGTTCGCAGAAGCAGCACACGCACGGCAACCCGCGTATTTCGTGGGCGGCCAGATAATCGAAATCGTGTTGATATCCGGCGGGTGGTTCGTCGGGTATCCGGTTCTCGGTGGGCTCGGGGCCGCGTTCGGCCAAGTACGCTCCGGCCTGGGCGTCTCCCCGGATACGACGCGCGTCGCGGGCGGTGGCCTGTCGGGGCGTCGTGTAGCGCGTCCGGACCGGTGCGTCCGGGGCTGCGTCCTTGGGGGTGGCTGCGTCCGGGCGGTAGGTACGCGGGTCTTGGGTGGGTGTGCACTGTGCGATGAGTGCGGCGTCGGCGGGGTTCATCCGCGCGAGGGAGACGAGTTTACGGCGGGCAGTGACGTACGGGTACATTTCGAGGATGCGTACGCAGTGGGTTATTACCCAGCGTTGCGCGGGGCTCACCCGGTCCAGTGTTTCGCCTGCAATTTCTCGTGCGCGCGCTATCTGGCCTGCTCCGACGAGATCGGCGATATGCGTTATCTCTGCGACGGTCGGTGTTTGTTCCGCAGGTGCGGTTACTGCGACGGGCATGGTTTCAGACCCTCCGGTTACTGTTTCGGCGTGCAATCCGGGCTTGACCTTCCCGGATTGCTTTATTCAGCTTCGATTCTAGTCTGTAATCGGCGAGAATAATTGATATTCGACGTCGGGAATGAATGAATTTCGCGTGAATTACGCCATTGGTGAACGGTCTGAATTTCGGCTTTTCCGGGTGTTCACACGCTGAGGTGAGCGGGCTGTTTTGCCCGTTCGGGGCGCGGCTGCGCCCATGACGGGCAGGCCCCCGTCCTGCCCGGTTAGCGCCTGCGCCCGGTGCCGCAGAGGCTCCGGGGTCAAGTTTTCGTGGCGGAACGCGCCGGGGCGTGCGCATGCGAATTTCCCGCGATCACAGGTCGACGTGAGGCGGCGGGGAGAACGTCGCGCCGGGAAATTCGTGTGCGCCGGGCGCGGGCCGCGATGAAAACTTGAGCTGGAGGGGCGGCATCGACACAATGCGGGCGCGCCCCGAACGGGCACGACGCCGCAGGCGTCGGACGCGGGCGGCTACGCCCGCGCAGCGGCACGAACCATGTCCTGACCTGACATTTTCGCGCAGGCAGTGGCCGGACTGTGCCGTCGTCGCAATGGCTCAACGAATCGCCTGGACTACGGGTACAGCTCAAGTGCGACGATATTCGCGGGTGTGCCGATCGGGATCCATTCGGTTTCCGTGCAGGCATAGTAGCGGTCGTCGATCGCGATAACGTCGCCGATGGACAGTGACCGATTTCGTGCACGGAAATACTGATGCGCATGTCGATCGGTGCCGATATTGAATCGCTCGAAACTCCGCCGAATCAGCGGTAAATCAGCGGGCAGCGACGGATCATCGACAGTGCCGGGGCTCGGGTCCTCGTCGTAGGAATGCACTTCGCGCAGCACATCGGAAGCCCGGTACCCGTAGATCCTGGCATGACGGTGATTCAACAGAATACGAACCCGGCGAGGAATAGGTGTCGCGCTGACGGCATCAGGAGCATGGACGAGCTCGACCGTGGCCACGAATTGCTGTTCGGCGGTTTGGTAACGGGAGCAGCGGTCGAAACACACGCCCAGAGCGTCAGCGAGGCCGTGGCAGTAGCAGCAGTGCCAGTCGAAACATCGGGAAATCATCGAGCCATCCGGGGCGCTGTACCGGATTCGTTTGCATCGGCTGGATGTGCAATCGGTTTTCCCGCGATACGCCACCATTGCAAACTCCTCGCTTCGAATACTGATCCGACAATGAAAACCGATAGCTTTGACGCGCACCGGCCGCGTCCTTGCATCGGTGGTGTGCTCGGGTGTGCCGCGGGCGGTACGCGTCCAATGACGATGCCGGGTCGATGCGCCTCGTGCGCCGAGAGCATCGGACGACGCGTCTGCGGACGAGCGTGCGCGGGACGCGCGTCCGAGAAGAACGCGGCCAGGTTCCGGTGTTCCCGGCTGGTCCGGGACGCCCCTGGAGTGCGGCGTCTACAGTGGCGGTGAGCGTCCGGTCGCGGGTTGTTACTGTCCCTGTGCCGATCGGACGCGGTGTCGGCGCGGTCTTGACCGGCCACGCGAACCCGGAAGGTTACGAGTGGCAAGCCTTCGTGCTTGCCGCGCCGACACACCTAACGGCCCAAGGCGGCTATCGGGCTGTGGGCCCGAACCGGGCGGCGGTGCGCGCGCGATCGCCCGCGCGGACGACCAGCAGGGTTTCCACCGCTTGGAATGCGTTGTCCAACAACCACCCGTATACCCGGGCAACGTCCTGCCCGTTGGCGGTCGTGATCAGGTAGGCCGCGTCGCCGAGCGCTCGGTGGGCGCGGCGCAGGGCGGCCTCGACGGCGAGTTCGGTGGGCTCAGGTTCGGCCACCTCGGGTGCGGCGCTCACCGGGCAGCCGCCGGAGACGATGTCGCCGAACTGATGGGCCCGGTGGGAGCCGAGTCGGGGATCGGGCCGATGGCGGCGTAGCGGACGGTGTCGGAGTCGGCAGCGAACGCGAAGCCGCTGTGCCGGGCCCAGCCGCGGTGGGCGAGCACGGCATCGACCGCTTCTGGAGTGTCCTGCGGTACGACATCGGTGTCGGTGCGTTCCTCGTCCAGCCACAGCGTGAGAGTGCGAGTCTGGGAGTCGTACCAGACGATCCCTCCTGTCGCAGAAGAAGATTCGGGCGCGGCGGGAGCGTTACCGGTGATGTCCATGGGCGGGTCCCCTTCTGGTGTGGGTTCGGTGTCGTAGCGGCTGGTTCAAAGCCGCGGGCCGTCCGGCCGTCCCGAGGGTGCGGGACGGCCGGACGGGGTGAGCAGGTCAGGCTGCGGGGGTCAGCAACGACTCGTCCACGGCCGGGTGATCGTCGTCGGCCTGGGCCGAGCCGGACGGGTCCCAGTTGTTCATCGGTTCCGGGTGGGCAAGGACCCAGGCCTCGATCACGTCCCGCACATGCTGTGGTGAGCGCCGGTACTGCTCACGCAGCAGCGCCTTCGCTGCGGCCGGGTAGGTGAGCGTGAGGTGGCAGCAGAACGCCAGAACCTCGTCGTCCCAGCTGTATCCGGGATCCAGTGCCGGGATGCCGGGCATCGCGGCGTCGCGGCAGCTGTCGCACAGGCCGTCGTCGCTGCGGCGCTCACCGGTGCGAGGATCGAGCGGGTGCGCGTCGGCGACGGCGCGTTCGAGGAAGCATGACACGCACCGCCACCCGATGACCGGGTACATGGCCGCCTTGTCGAAGTCGATCCCGTAGCCCACCGGCACGTCGCGCTGAACCGCGTAGGCGGGCTTGGTCGCCGGTGTGTCGGTGTCGTCACGCACCGGCAGGTGCTCCGGGTCGTCGTCCTGCATGTAGCGGGTGGCGAAGTACTCGAGTACCTCCCGCCGCTCCTCGACCCACGGCCGCCGAGCAGCACGCAGGGCCTCGAGTCGCTGCGAGTCGGTCGACGCGGCGTCCTTGGTGGCCTTGCTGGGCCGACGGTAGAACTCGTCCCGATGCTGGAGCCGCACTCGCCGCGGTCCGGCGGACGGGTCGGTGTCGTCGAACCAGTCGGACTCCCGCGCGGTGGTCACCGGTTCGCTGGATTCTTCGGTCGGGACCGTGCGAGGTGTGTACGCGGGCGGGCAGTACAGCTGCGGGTCGCTGTGCGGGACACACAGCTCGAGCAGGTGCCGATCGTGCGGGCGCGAACTCCACATGGTGCGCAGGTCGGTCAGTGCGACGGCGTAGAAGTCGCCTTCGAAGATCCGCACCATCTGCATCATCAGGGCGATTTCGTCGGGTGCGGCGATCTCGGCGATGGCCTGGGCGAATTGGCGGCGGGCAGCGGCCGGATCACCGGCGTCGAACAGGCCGCCTGCGGCGGTGATGGCTTCGGTCAGCGTCATGGACTGCGACATCGGAAAGGTCCTTTCTACGGAAAGCGAACTCCCCTCCGGCACACGCAGATACCGGAGGGATGGGCGGCTGGTCGCTCGACCAGCCGAGGGGCGTTGGGCCGGGTCGTGGTGCCGCGCTGGAGGGAACGCGCCGGGGCGTGCGCGGCCGGATTTCCGCGCACACCACACGACGTGAGCGGGAGGCTGGGGCGTCGCGCCGGGAAATGCGGTTGCGCCGGGCGCGGACCCTCGGGCGTGGCACCGTGACCCGGTAGCCCTCGGGCTGGCTGGTCGAGCGGCCGGCCGAACAGCCCGGCCTCCACAACCACCTCCCTTGTCTGTCACAGAGCCGAACGACGCAGGGAAGCAACGAGCCCCAGGAGAAGTCGCGACCACAGCGCTTGGCGCTGGGCCCGCTCTCGCGGGAGCGGGCCCAGCATCCAGGGGTCGGCAGCGGGCCGATCAGAACGGCGGTTCGTCGTCCTGAGCTCGGGCTCCCACTCCGGCGAGCACGGGGCTCTGCGCGGCGTTCCCGTTCTGCCACGGATCATCGCTTGCGGCCGGAGCCGACTGTGCCGATGCGCCGTTGCGGGTGATCTTGGTGACCTGCGCGGTCGCGAACCGCAACGACGGGCCCATCTCGATGACCTGAAGCTCAACGGTGGTGCGCTTCTCACCCTCGCGGGTCTCCCACGTCCGCGAGACCAGCTTGCCGGTGACGATGACCCGCGCGCCGCGCACGAGGGTCTCGGCAACGTTCTCCGCGGCCTCGCGCCAGATGTTGCACCGCATGAACAGCGCCTCACCGTCCCGCCACGAATTGGTGGTACGGTCGAAAATCCGCGGCGTCTGCGCGACAGTGAAATTCGTGACGGCCTGACCACTGGGGGTGAACCGGAGCTCCGGATCCGCAGTCAGGTTCCCGATGATTGTGATGTAGGTATCTTCAGCCATGACAGCACTCCTTCAATAATGTTTCGGCACAAGGGGATTCGCGCCGGAAATCGGTGCGACGAACTCACACGGCCGGTCCGCAAGGGAACGCGCCGCGATGGGACGAACAAGGGGAATCACGGTGCCCAGGACGGCGAATACGCACACTGCGCGATCGCTTGTGGATCACAGCGTTACCGCTGGGACCTGCCCGGCTGCCGTAATAGCTATCTGGCAGCTACGACACGAGACGGCGGATCGTGGTCACCGCAGGTCCGCGGTGATGCGTTGCGGACGCAGTACGGGATCGCGGGGCGATAGTCCGCTGTTGTCGTGATCACGCCAGTGTGCTTCGGGCACAACTAATTCCGAGGGTCGGACGCCGATAAGGAAGGCACTGACAGTGATCAAGAGCCACGTAATACTTCGACCGGCTTCAGAAGGGTGGCTCAATGCCGGGACTGTCCTGAGCACAGCGGTAGATCGTGGCGAGATGGTCGACGATGTGACCGAGATGCTCGGTGAGAACCTCGGTGAGCCAGGTGCGGAACTCGGGTTCGGTGGTGGGTTTGGTCTTGATGGGCGCGTCGATACTGAAAAGGCCAGCCCCGCAAAGCCTCAGCTCCAGCGTGTGCGGTGCGGGACTGAGATCGATGGTGACGTGATGGCCGCGACGGCCGGTGTCCTGGACACTCATTGGACCTCATTCGACAGTGGCGTCTGGGGAGAAAACTGGATCATCCGCGCAGGCGGGAGCCGGTGACGACGTCGTGTTGGTCCTCCAGCGGGCCGCACCGTGTGTTCGGCTTCGCCAGGGCACACCCTGCTGGGGCGGACCAGATGCGGTCCGCCCCAGGTACTCGGGATCAGGACGCAGGAAAGTCGGAACCGATTCCCCCCCGTCGTAGACAGCCGGGTGCACAGCGAAGTTCGACAAGAAAGAACTCGCCACGGAAACAGTCGATGACATTCACGATCTCGGACTCCCTCGAATCAGAATCACCCGCTCGGGCCGATATTCGCGCCGATGCTGCGCCCGACGGCGTGGACCGAATGACGGTCGTCCCGTGCCGGACACGATGCGGTGCGGTCACGCGATGCGGATCGCGACTTGCGGTGTGGGTGAATACTTCTCATCAAGGGACGAGCGGAAGACGGGTCAGCGCACGGCATGCTGAAGCTGGGCGGTGAGATCGTCGAGGTCGGTGTGGTGTCCGCACGGAATCGTGGCTGGGCGCTCTGGTGGAACGCGATCGCGGCGAGGGTGTCCACCGCATCGGCCACCGACGGGACAGCGCGTTACAGACGTAGTTGGGCTCACCGAGGAGGGTGCCGTGGCGGTCCCGGTCCTCGGCCCGAAAGACCACCATCGGGCTCGTCCCACACCACAAGCACTGAGCGGGCGGATCGTTCGAGCCCGTCGGCGAGGTCATCGACCGAGATTCACCCCCGCTGAGGCAGCCCGGCCAGGACGGCGGTCTCGATCACCGGGAACCCACGGGCGTGCAGGGCGGGAGACCGCGACGATGTCAGGGCAATGCTCGAGGGGGCTATAGGTGTCCCTTCTCGTGGGCACCAAGTGGTGTGGTGGGAGCGGTCAGTGCGCCGGCAGACCCAGCAGAGGCTGGTGGCCCGAGTATCGCGGGTCCCAGGGCCAGGATCCATCGCGGTTCGGGTGAACCAGCTGCACGGCCTCGATGTTCGGGCCGTAGAGCGCTTCGGCGACGAACAACCCGGGTGTGGGAGTCAGAACCGCGACCGTTTCCACCGGCTGCCCCGCGACCATCATCCGTAGTCCAGGAGCGGTCAGCGTGGCGGGCAACTGGACAGCCGCGGTGAGGATGTCCGCGGCACGCCCGTTTGGCAGGCCGGTGATGACGAGTTCGGGCCGGTGCTGGAGGGTCAACCCAACGGTGTAGGCAATGGGGAACGAGTTCGGGCTCTCGGTGATGCTCTGGATATGCCAGCCTTTATTGGCCACGATCGTCTCGACCTCGGTCAGATAGTCGGCCAGGGTGCGGTCCTGATATGGGCAAAGCCAGCACACGCGGAATCTCTCCGGAAGGAGGCCGCAGCACGCAGCCCTACGCTGGTCGTCGCGGCTCACAGCTGTGTGGTGCCGGTCGGCAGGGGCAATCCAGGAACTGCCATGTGGGGGTGACCGATCGGCGCAAGACCGGTGGCAGTGAGGGTGTAGTAGCGGTGATCGACCGCGATCACGTCGCCGCACGCCAAGGCACGGTTGCCGCGATCGAGGTAGTTCGCGACACGGTGATCGGCGCCATACGCGACCGGGTCGGCCTGGCTGCCGAACAAGCCGATCACCCGCCCCACGATGTCGCGATCGGACACGCTGTCGGGAACATCGCGATCGCTGTAGCCGTAGACCTCGATGACCTCGTCGCCGTGGGCTGCATAGCCGGTGCTCGCGGGGGCCGGGTTCGTGTTGTGGAACACCGACACGGTCACCGAGTACCGCGAGCTGCGCGGCATGATCGTCGGCGTGGGCATCGTGGCGTCGGTGTCGCTCGGTTCGAGATCGTCGGCGATCAGCAGCGTCAACGCGGTCAGGGCATGAACTGTCGCAGCGCTGAGCCGGGACGCCGCATCGTCCCCGGCACCGGCCAGGCGCAGCTGACGCAACGCCGCGTCCCGGTGCCCGGTCACCTCCGAGCGGAGGCCCCCGTGCGGGTCCGGGACCAAGGGATAGCCGAAATCGAGGTGGTCGGACACGGTGAGTCACTCCAGTTCGTCGAGGGAGGATGGCGGGCTGTGCACCGCCTCGGCGACGACAACCAGGCCTCCATCAGATCGCTGAAACCACTTGCGTGTCTAGGGGTTTGGCCACCACTGTCAGTGGCCCCACAACCAGTGGTGACGCAACGATCCGGTCGTGTTGGGCATCCTCACCGGTGACTCGAGCCCGGATTGAGCATCTCGCCCCACCTCCACCCGTCGAGCCAGTCATGTTTGAGTTGCGCCGCGAAGGAGTCCCCGAGCGCGGGCACCAGGCTGCTGTAGGCGCGCACGACGTTGGCATCGAGCACCGGAACCGGGGGCATGCCGTGCGTGTGCGCACTACGGCCCAGGGTGAAGAAGTCGGTATCGGCGGCAAGCGCGGACAGCTCGGCGTGAGCCCACCCGCGGCCCGCGAGATCACTGAGGATTTCCCGGTCGGAGTCCAGTTCACGCAACCGGTACAGGTCCAGGCAATGCAGTAGCGGCGGCTCGCCGCCGTCGGCGGTGACGGCCAGGGAAGCCTCAAAAGATTCCAGGACCAGGTACGGGGCCTCGTCGAGACAGTCGGGTGCCAGGAAGTGCACCGTGTCGCCGGGCTCGGCGTGCCCGGCGATCGGACGGCCCCGCGCCACGACATACTGCCCGGCCACCGCGGGGCGTGCCGGGATCGGGAGGTCTCGAACGAGGTGGAGGTCGACCTCGTCGATGACGGTGCCGTCGGCCCGCCCGAGAGTGACCCCGCTGCGGATCAGCACCCGCGCGATCACTGCGACCACGGCCGCGGGATCCACCATATCTCCGCGCCGTGAGCGCGCGGGACCGGCTCGATCGATGTCGCGGTGATCGGACCAGGCGACATGCCAGAGCAGGGCATCCATCAGATCGGCCACCGCTGAGGCGGCGAGAATGGGCTGCGGCGACGGCGCGGGGTCCAGGCAGCGACGGGCGGTCTCGTACAGCTCTTCGAGGGTAACCATGAACAGTGCCTTCCCGGAATAGGAGACAGGGCCGGACACCGGAATAGGCGCCGGTCAGGTGGTAGTCGGTGCCGGCGCGGCCATGACGACGACGCAGAGGCCCGCTGCGGCGCAGTGCGGCACGATCACGATGACCACGCGATCGCGATCGTCGACAGGATCGCCGCATCGACTGCGCGTGTCGGCGCCGCAACCACACCTACTGGTGTCCTCGCGCAGCAATCTGGCCAGAACCACGACCGCGACGAGGGCGCCGAGCGCCAGCAGCGCCAAGGGAACCTCGGCCGGAATCACGATGATTCACTCCGATCCTCACATCCCAGGACCGGCCTGCGGGCGCGGCGGGCGGCAACGGATCGGGTACTCAGACCGTGACCGTGGCGCGGGCGGCGATCAGAGCATCCGCGGCCAGCAGCCGACCGACGAAACCGGGCGCTGCGGCCGGGTGGGGATACCAGGTCTCGGCCCGGCGGTGCGGGTGCCGGCGCGCATCGGCGTCCACGGCAGGGTCCGCGTCGGGCCGGAACACCCGCAGCCCGCCCGGAGCGAGGGCCATGCCGGGCCCGAGGGCATCGTTGAACTGGGCGCGCGCGGCCTCATCGACCAGAATCACGGCCGCCAATCCCGCGCACGACCGCGCGGTGTCCGCGGCGATGTCGGCCAGGTTGCTGCGTTCGCGCCGTAACCGCGCGAACAACTCGGGCTCGCTGCTGAGCACGACCACCGGGATCCGGCGCTCGAACTCGGTCACCCGCGCCGCCAAGGCTTCTCCCCCGTCGCGGCCACGGACCATGATCGGCGACACCGACAGCGGATCACCCGCGAACCGTGGCCGCACACCGCGCGCGATCAACTCTTGCACCAGCCACGGCGACGGAAGATACTCGTGCAGATCCTGCCCGCTGCGGTGCACATCCACCGTGAGCCATCCCGACGGCGAATCGTCGAGCCGATCGCGGCTGCGCATCGCGGCGACCTCTGTCGTCTCCCGGGTGCCGTCCCGCAGCGTCTCGGTCAGGCATGCCCGGAACGACAGCCGGCCAGGCGATTCGGAGGTGTGCCGGGAGGACCGGAGAAACCCGTACGCCGCGTCGGACTTCACCTCGACCCACGCGTCGAAGACCCCGTCCGCCAACGCGCAGACATCCTCGGAGTCATCGATCCAGGACGCAGTGAACAAGTGAGGCATGAGAATTACTCCAGGTCGGTGTGAATAGGCGGTACAGCGAACACATCGCGGGTTTGGAGCCCCGGGCTGATTCGCTCGTGACGCGGGATGACGTTCCGGCCGTTGATATTTCGGCCATCGGAGTCGTTGCTTCCCTCCGGAGACCGAATTGTTCAGGACGCCGCGGAGTTGGGCGCGGGCTGCCGGATCCTATGGTGCGGATCGCGGCGGGATCGGCGTTTCCTCTCGGGGTACAGGCATAGACTGGTTGTTTCGGCGAACCCGCTCGGTCCACGACCAACCGACACAATTCTGCGGGGGTGTCACCTGTACTTCGACTGTGCGGTGGCATCGAAGGTTCCAGGAGCGTCAGCGGTCCCGGATCGTGGTCATCGCGGCCGCTGTATGACGCCTGGATAGGTCGATCATGCGTTCGATTTGCGCAGGGGTGAGGTCGGGAGTCTTGACCAGCATCATCAGCTCCTCTTTCTCTTCGGTGCTCAGGGGTGCGGGTGGGGTCCGGTCATCCGGGGAGACCGTGGACGGGATCGATTGCGATGCACCATGTGTGGCGCTCATGGCGTACTCCTGGCGGAAGGACGGACGGGGTACATGCTGGCTGAGTGCTCGAACACGGGCGTGGGCCCCAGCGAGCAGGACGATGTGAGGCAGACCGTGATCGGCGTCGGCGCCACGAGGGCCAGCTGCGGTGGGTTGCCCGAGGCGATTCGTGCTCGAGATACCTCTGGTGATCTGGTGTCGGGGCACTGACCGCGCTGGTGGTCAGGCCGGATCCAGTGTGAAATCGAGAAATTCGTGGGTGTCGTCGATATCGACGTTGTCCAGAAATGACAGGCGGCGGCCGTCGGTGGTGGACAGGACGAATGCGTCGTGGCTGGCCACGATCCGCAGGCCGTTACTCAGGCGGATATCGGTGTCATGATCGGCGGCGATGCCCGGTCGTTGGCCGGTCACCAACACCGCCGGGTGCCAGGCATGGCCGATCGCCGGGGCATCGAGTGGATCGGCGGCGTGCGCGATGCCACGCATGTCGAGGTGTCCTGGTGCGATCGCGAGCGCGAGGGTTTTGCAGACGCCGGCTATGCGTGTGTCTGCCGGTGTGGTCCCAGATCGCTCGAGGATCCGCGGCGAGCACGATCGGCACGGCGGCGGCCCGGAACATCGCAACATCGCGGTGGTGAATGTGGTAGCTGATCTGGCCGTGCGGAGTGTTCACATACAGCACGGCCCAGCCGCGCGCGGCGGGATCGTTGTAGGCGATGACCGAGGGGAACATCCTGGCGATGACGACGAGCAGGCTCGCGCGCTCGACATCGGCCAGCCGCTGAGCGCGGCGCCCCGTGTGCTGGACACGGCGAAGTGTGCGAGAACCTCTGGTATGGAAACGATCTCGCGCACGGCGACGGAACGGAAGCATCACAATTCCTCACCCGGACGAGGTGGCATGTGTGGACGCAGGCCTGCCGGAAGGCGGTGGCGTGTCATCGGTGCGGCGAGGGCACGCGGGAGGCGGATGGTGTGCGCGGTGGGCGCAGGGTCCACCAGCCGCGCAGGCGTAGGTCGGGGCCGTTCATGCCGATGTAGGCGCGAAGGCTGCCGAATTCGAGGGGAGTCATACTCCATTGGGGCAGACCGCGGTTCCATTCGTGCGCAGTGGCCAGGTGCCCGTAGCGGACCGCGGCCACGATCGGGTCCCAGTCCGATTCGCGCATCGGGTTCCAGATCGGGGCCGTGTGGAGTATGTGCGCGATGTCTTGTCGTTCGGCGGTGCTCAGCAGGGGCCAGATCCCCGAGGTGTAGAACGCCGGCCACGAGGTCCACCGGTGCATCGAAAACATCTGCGGGACAACGCGCGGGGTGTGCCGGCGGACCAGAAAGACGCGCGGCGCGGTGAAGTTGCGCCGCGCGGTGTTCCACTGCCGGGTGTACGGGTTGAGGCTGCGCGTGTAGTAGCGGTCGAATCCGTTGCGGCCCTTGTCCACCCACGACAACATCGTGGTTCGGGTGAACCCGTACGGGTGGTCGCGATCGATGACCGCCGAGGACTCATCGATATGGCCCCGCAGCACCTCGGTCACCGCACGACGCGAGTCGGTGTCGCCGCGGTGGCTCGGTGCGCGATCGTGCGGCCGGGGCGCTGGATGATGTCGAACGCTCGTCTGGACGGTCATCACATCCTCTGTGCAACTGTGAATTACATGGACTGAGGCACTGTGGTTCACATCGCCGGGTCCGTGACCGTTACCGACACCGCCATCGGTGTCGACGCACGTGGCGAGCGGGCGGCTGGTGGGTGGGCAGCTCACTCGTCACGGGTGGAGCGGACGGCGGTGTCGGTGGGCGGCGGGCCCGCTTGGTGGCGGGCCCGAGTCGGCGGTGCGGTGCCGGTTACTGCGATTGCAGCAGGGCGGTGAGCTGGGTTTCGACCAGATCGAGCGATGAGCTGGTGTCGCCGAGGCTGGTCTCGAGCCGTTGGGAGTAGTCGGCGGCCTGGTGTTTGAGGGTGCGGAACCGGTCGAACAGGGCCTTGCGCTTGTTGTCGGTGACGGCGGTGCGCTGGGCGGCGGCGATGTCCGCGGACAGCTTCTGGAGGGCGTCCTTGGAGGAGGCGATGAACGAGGTGATGATCAGCTGACGCATCTCGGTCTCGTCGGGCAGCGGGATGCGGGCGAACGTGCTGTGGTGCCCAATGCCCTCGATGAACTCGTGCAAACCCTCGAGAGTGGCCGCGTGGTCGGCGGTGATGAAATACACGCCGCCGGAGGGACGTACCGGCACCGCGTCGAGCCGGTGCATGTAGTCCCGCAGCAGGGTGCGGATCCGGTCGGCCCCCAGATACTCGCACTGCCACCGGTGCTGCTCCTGAATCGCGGGCACGAGAGCGTGCACACGCTGCTGTTCGGCGGGCGCGAGTTCGGCGATCGCGGCGTGGTCCAGGCGGATCACCAGTTGGCCGGACATGCTCGATGCGCTGTCCCGTTCGAAGACGACTTCACCCAGGTGGGTGTCGTAGGCGAGGGTGGCGGCGGATTCGTCGCGCAGTTCACGCACGATGTGGCGCACGATGCGCTGGCTGTCGCGGCGCACGGGACGGATCATCAGGCTGGCCGACCGCACGGGACCGGCCGGGCTCGGCGCACCGGATACAGGGGCATCGGTGCCGTCGTCACGCAGCGTGTCCAACCGGTAGGTGTCGCGGATGCCGTCGGCGCCGGTGACACGCAGGAACGCATCGTCCGGGCGCAGCGGTCCGGGCAACAGGTCGGTGTTCAAACCCAGATCCTGGAACTGCGCGGTCGCGTCGGCCAGGGTGATCTGGCCGCGGAACACGCTGTAGACCACGATGTACCCCAGGAGCGGGTTGCGGCTGGTCTGGTCGGTGTAGGCGGCCAGCGGATCGTGATTGACGGCGGGCGCGACGTAGAAGGGCGCGAGAGCGGTCACGGTGGTGTTTTCCCTTCTCGAGGCTCTGCGGGCCAGAGCTCTGCGGGGTTACAGGAAGGCGAACACCTCGTCCGCGGCTGCGGGGACGAGGTCGTCGACGAGGGTGAGATGGTCGGCCAGGGCGGTCAGCGTGTCGGTCGGGGCAGTGTCGATGGCGATGGCGAAGGTGCGGAATCCCAAGCGGGTCTTGCGATCTCGCCACGCGGAGAGCCAGGTGTCGGCGAGGTGGTCTTCGCCGTCGGTGATCAGCACGATGTCGCCTTTGGCGGTACCGTCGCGGTTGTATTGGCCGGCGAGAATGTCCGCGGCCCGTTCCAAGGGAGCCCGGAAGTCGGTGCCGTGGCCGGTGGGATGGTCGGCAAACGCCAGCACCTGGTCCAGGAGCGGGTCGTCGCTGGCGGGAAATCGGTAGACCGAGACGTCGTCGGTGGCGGCGAACATGATGGCGACGAAATCGCGGCGCTGGCGGCGGGCCTGGTCCAGCAGCGCCAGCCCGCAGGCTTTGGCCCACGCTTCGCGGGTCACTTCCCGGCCGCCGGGACCGGGGTGACGCTGGTGCATCGAGGGGGAACAGTCGATGCACGCGATGATCGCTCCCCGGCTCTCGGGCTGCGGGCCGATGGTCTGATAGGTCGCGAGTTGCTGTTCGGCATATTTGGCGGCGAACACCGCCCGCAGCGCGGGCACCCCGATCGCGGCCAGCTCGGACGGGATCAGCCGTGACAGGTCATCGCCGAGGGTGACACCGATGACCTCGTCGTGGCCGTGGCTGCTACGGCGCGCCCAGATGCCCGCGGCCAAAACCCGGAACCGGCCGATCAGATCGGCGAACTCGCCCAAACGCCCGGACTGCAGCCGCTGCGCCAACGCGGTCCGCTCCCGAAACGACATCCGTTCCAACTGCTCGTCAGCGATATTCCACGCCGCCATCAAGGCGTGCTCGGCGGCAGCGTCCTGGGCGGCCTTATCGGCCGCAGCCCGCAGGTCCGCCCGCAGCGCGGCCCCGACCTCGGCAGCAGCGTGCTGCGCGTCTGCGGCCGCGTCGGCCGCTGTCCGGGCGGCGGCGGACGCATCGGCGATGGCCTGATCGACAGCGTCGACCTGCTGATCCGGGACCGGGTCGGACAGATCCCGTCCCGCGGCCGCGTCGTCGAACGCGGCGGTGACCGCATCGGTGGCGTCCTGAGCCTCGCGGGCATGCCGGTCCGCGTCATCGGCAACCGATTGCGCCTGGTCACTGTCTGCCAACCACGATCCCAAGGCGTCGGCGTGGGCCAGCACGGCCATCGCGGCGGCATGCCGGTCACCGACGGTGTGCCGGTGCAGAGTTCGCCATTCGGGAGTCTCGGTGATCGAGGACACGACCGCGTGATTGGGCAGCCGGGACATCAGCATGTCCTCGGCATCACGAATACGGGGCTGGGCCTTGTAGGCGGCCAGGAACAAATCGTGCAGCAGGTCGCCGGGGTGGGTGTGACCGTCGCTGATCCGGTTCTCCAGCACGCCCAGTGCATGGGCTTCATCGCGGGTCTGGGTCCAGGTGTGTTCGTCGAGCCGGTCCCCGACCACGGCGTGGCGATACTGCGGGGCGGGGTGGCCCAGCCCGAGCCAGCGTGCTGCCCGCCCCGCGAGCTCACCGACCGTCGTGTGCGGCTGCGATTGCGGCGCGCTCACGGCTGTGTCCCGTTCGCCTGAGTGGGGGCGTTGAGTAGCTGGGACATCATTCGTGCGTGCAGATCCGCGCGAATGGACTCGACCCGGTCGATGGTGCCGGTGGAGCGCGCCGCGGAGCTTGCACGGGTATGCAGATCCGCCAGCGTCGTTTTCAGGGAGTTGAGTTTGCTGTTGGCCTCCTTGATCACCCACACGCACAGGTCGTCCGGGGACAGGTCGGCGTGTTTCTGGTCGAACTCGCGGCCGAGCTCGGTGATCGCCTCTTCGGCGGTCAACGCCTCACGCTCGTCGGGATTGACCGCCTCCAGGACGCGCTCGGCGACGGTTTGCCGTTCAGTGAGCGTGGACCACAACACATGCGTCAGGATGATCAGATCGGTGTCCTCGACACGGTCACGCCCGGCCAGCCACGCCGAAGCCCGCAACAACCCGACGCTCTGTTTCCAGCGTCGATCCGACACGACGATGCCATCCTCGCGCAGCGTGGCACGCAACCTCGCGACAGTCTCGAAAATCGCGTCGGGCACCGCTACCGCGGGTACCTCGATGCGAACCGCGTGCAACAGCGCGTCCAGATCAACCGTGGTGACAGGTCCGGACCCGGACTGCTCGGCCTTGAGCAAGTCGATGAACGTAGACTCGGTTTGCAGGTAATCGACTTGGATGCGGACACTGAGCCGGTCCCAGATCGCGGCAGTCTCCTCGCCGTCGGGCAGCTCGTTGGAGGCGGTCACCGCGGAGATCAACGGGCACTCGATCGGCGCCCCACCCGATTCCGGGGAATAGCGGCGCTCGTTGAGCCACGACAACGTCTCATTCAACGCACCCACGCCGCACTTGAAGATTTCGTCGACGAATGCGATATGGGCGGTGGCGGCGTGGTCGTCCAGGATCTGCCGGTACTGGCCCTGGGCCAGCGCGCCGACGTCGATGGGCCCGAACATTTTGCTGGGCGAGGTGAATTTCGACAACAGCATCTCCCACTGGCGAGCACCGGTGATCCGCTGAGTCAGCGCACGGCACAACTCGGATTTCCCGGTGCCAGGCGGGCCGAGCAGGAACGAGTGCTGCCGGGCCAGCACAGCCACGACAACCGCACGGACCACCTCCCCACGCTCATAGAACCGATCCGACAGCTCGGACACGATCGCACGCATGACCGCGTCAGTAGACGCGGGTACCGCCGAGCTGGCGGCGACAGGTGAAACAGCAACGGTCACAACAACTCCCGAGTAATGAGAACGGAAACAGCAACAACAGAAGGGGAATACACACAGGGACCACTGGACCGGCCCCGTTAGTACCGGCGACGGCGGGCATCTTGGTTCAACGGCGGTGGCACCGACCTCGATGGGAGGGGCGTCGGTTATTCGGTTCGCTGTGGCGCTAAAGGCGCGAAAGGTACGGGTTCTGGGCAGGCAGCGGCCACCGAACGGATATCTGGTCGGAGTCTTGCGGTATCCACGGCCGGCCGAAGGGGTGATGGCGAGCGTCGCGCCAGTGCAGGGTTGGCCCGCACGCACGATCGGCAGCGGTCCTCCACGTCACTCCGGTGTCCTGGTGACGTTGCAACGAATCCAGCAGGGCCCGCGCGGGCGGGGTGAATCGTTGCAGATATCGGTGACGAGACGACCCGAACTCGACAGGCCCACGGTGCTTTCCGTGGCCCGCTTCATGATCCAGTTCTCGCAGAACCCCTGCCGAGCAACCCATTTCGGTGAGAACGGCAGCCACAAAGCAGCTCGGTGCACCGTGCACTTGGTAGCGGGGCGAGTGTCCCGCTGCAAGGTAGGCATCGCGATGATCGGGGTCGCGCGCCACCACACCCATCACAGCGGTGTAGACGGCATCGACATCGAATTTCGGGCGGTGCCCCATCAGATGGCTCCTTGACGAAGAATATGCGCCTCGGGATTTCAGGCCACAACCCGATCCGCCGACCGCAGCCCGGCAGCGATCGATACCGGAGGGTGTTGTTGAGGCGGCGGGCAGGGTGCCGCTGCCCGGGGGCCGGAATTGTGGGTTTTGCGTGGATATTTCGGCGATACTCGGCTATGAACGAGAGAGCTGGTATAGGGAGAACACTCGGCGACGGTGGCGCCGGATCTCCCGGGAGACCGGAGGGTGATTCGGCCCGTAAAGGATCGGGGTGTCGTATCGGAAGTCCGGCAGCGCAGGCGTGTTCACTGCGTGCCGTCGGGCGGTGTGGAAAACGATCCACTCTCCGGCCATCGCCCCCGGGGAGCGGTCTCATCGAATTCGCGGTCCCCGTCGCGGGTACGGGCCGCTGTGGCGGTGGATTCACAATGCGGTGAACTGCGCGGGTGCGCTGCGGATCGAGCGCACTCGAGGATCGGCACGGCAGAACCGCTCGCCGGGTGTCGATACCACGGACTGACTTCTGTTGGTGGACAAATGATCCGGTAATTCAGAAATCAGGATACTTCCATGGCCGCGCCCGCTGGGGACTGCCAGCATGAGCGGGTGGCCCGAGTGCAGGCTGGCTGGTGTTGTTCTGATCAGCTGTAGCAGGATAAGCGGACCGGGAACGATAGTGATCGACGAATTCCGTTAGGGGATAGAAACTCTCGGATCACTCGGTGTAGAAGTTACGGTAGGCGTCGATGTCGACGTCAGCGACTCGGTGCAGAAGCCGTGGTAGATCGAGATCGGCACCAGCGTGACGGATCACCGACGCGACATAGTCGTGGTCTTGGGCACTCCACACGAACTCGGTGGTCTGACGCCAGCCCAGGTCCGCGACGAGATCCACGGCCCCGGCCAGGTCGTTGACAGGGGCGACGGCGGGGAGAACGAGCCGGACATTGTCGTTCTGGACGAACTCCAGATCGCCGCTGTCGGGTCGGTAATAGACGTCGATTTCGCGAGATGTCGCGGGGTACAGGCGAACACCCATGAGAATACTTCCTCCGTGCTCAGGTGACGGCGAATGGCCGAAAGCATGCGCGGCCGCACTGTTCTCGGGCCGCAGACCGCGTCCGGACTGCCGGTCGGTTACCGAGGATCAGCCTCACGTTGACCGATTGCGCCGTCAATAGCGTTGGACCCGTGCGACATTGGCGATCATTTACGCCCGCGGGCGCCGATGATGTGCAGGCTGATGCGGCGGGGCACCGGCATCGCCGAGAGTGCCACCGTACTGCGGGTGCGCTCAAAGCGAAGACCGGCCGCGATCAATATTCCGGCGCATAGCCCGGTCGGCCCGGGACCGTCTCCTCGATGTTCGTGCGCTGATGATGACGTTCCGCGGCGAAGTCGTACGTCACCGGGGATGGAGGAGTGAGACGGTCCCGGGCCAGCCGGTTGTTTTGTTGCGCTGCCGGATGCGGACGTGGCGGACCGCGGTCGCGACGGTGTTTGGGGGGTCTGAAGATTCCGTGAACAGCCCTGGGTCCTTCGGCGAGCATCCCCGTGGAAGATGGCAGTCGGGCGCGGAGTGGGACGCCGGTGTGGGACGGTGTGGGGCGGGTGAGGGGGTGGAGCCGCAGAGCGGATCTGGCCTTACAGTTGCGTGGTTCCCGGTGGCAGCGGTTGTCCCGCAGGTGCGGTGCGGGGGCGGGCGATCGGAGTGAGACCCGTGCCGCTGCCGGTCAGGGCGTAATAGCGGTGATCGATGGCGATCACGTCGCCGCGTGCGAGCGGGCGGTTGCCGCGATCGACGTAGTTGGCGAGGCGATGATCGGTTGCTCGGTCGGTGGGATCGGGCACGACACCGAACGTCTCGATGATCTGCTCTGCGATGTCCAGGTCGGACACACTGTTGGGGACATCGTGCTGGTAATAGGAGTAGACCTCGGCGACCTGGTCGGTGTCAGCGGAATAGCCGTCGGTCACTGCCGAGGGTGAGGTGTTGTGGTAGATGTTCGTCACCACGGCATAACGCGTCGACCGGGACGGAATCTGTAACGGGGCCGGCACGGCGGACCGATCTTCGGCGTGTTTGGACATGGCCGTCGCTCCTAACGGGATGAGGATCAGTGGCGGGCCGCCCGCCTCGCTGGCGGTGGCAGCACGGCTTCCATAACATCCCGAAAGTGTTGGCATGTCCAGGGATTCGGCCGCCACGGCAAGTGGTCCCACAGCCAGTGGCGGTGAGGTCGTTGCACCAGGGGCGATCTCGAGGTCGAGCGCACCTTCCGTGGCGCCGACGCTCCGTCTCCCCTGGCGTGCAAGCAACGATCCCCGGGCATCACTTGAGCCCCCACACACGAGACTGGCGGTGCGAAGGTGTTGCAGCACAACATGTTTACCGCCAGCCAGCAGCTAGACGAGCAGCGAGAGCAATATCGTGACCCCGGCAATTCCGCCGACGACGCTGAAGACGGTCAGAAGGGCCGAGTCGTCGTCGCGCATATCGTTGACCAGTTCGGCGATGAGGGCAACGAGGACCAGAACGATGCCGGTCAGCAGTCGCGCCCACCAGGACAGGTGCTGAATTGTGTTCATGGAGCGAACCTTTCGGGTCTCATCCGAGCGATGAGCGAGGGTCCGGTGGGGCAGCACAGTGGTACGTCGGAGTCAGGCGCGGCGGCGCGCAGGCTGGACCGATCACCACCCCGACGGTCCCAGCGCGGCCGGAGCGAGTTTTCGGCCAGCCGGACTCCGGGATGTGCGTGCCTCGTACGACGACGGCAGGAGCCGGGGCCGGAACTGGGTCTTCTACGGTGCGGATGTCCAGTGCCACCGCCTCGGCTACCGGGGTGATGGCCGCGCCGGGAAGACACCCGTGGACCGACTTGCTCGCAGATCACCCGGATCGGTATGCGATCGAACAGATCTCGCATCGGGCGGGCGAAGCGATGGAGCAAGTCGGTGGCCTGGCACGGCGAGAGTGACGGTCGCTGGAGAGTTGCCAGGCGTGTGGTGGGTCAGCACTCGGGCCACCAGTCACGGTCGACGGGCACGGTCGGCCGCCAGAAGGTGCGCACCTGCAGGACGCCATCGAGCGAGCAGGTCGATTCGGTCACGTATTTACGGACCTGCGCGGGATGCCGAACCCCGACCATGTCGCCGCCGCGCGGCGATGGGCGCTGCGGTAGCCGTGGCCTCGGTCGCTCAGCACAGTCAATGCCCGCGGCCCGTGATGGGCATGCCATGGTTGCGGTGGAAGCCATCCCGGAACCATCCGGCAACCGAACACCGCACCGGTCGTCGAGGCAACCAGCCGATACTCGGGTTCAGCCGCCCGGCGGGAACCGTAGCTGGTCATGACCCGCACCCGGGAATGCGTGACCCTGTGGTCTCAGGAGCGAGCACATCGTCCGGGTGGGATCCGGATCGTTGGAGAAGGGAGCGGCACAGTTGCGCCCAGTGCCTGGATGCGCGCGCAGCGTGTACTTCGGCGACGCGGTGGGCGTGAGCAAGGTGCTGTTGAACGTCATGACCGGTCGTGGCATCGGCGGCGGCGGCGAGGGCCTCCAGCCACCGATCGAACGCGGGATCATGCGTGAGAGTCACCTGGCATGCTCCTTATTGTGTTGCAGCGGAACGGGTTACGCGAAGGACAGCAGATACGCCTCGCCGAAGGCCCGGTGTTCCTGTTCCGGTCGTGGGTCGCGATGGTCGAAGCGGTCGGGGTTCCAGTCCTGGACATCCTGGTAGCAGGCGCTGCACCAGGGATAGGCACAACCATCCTCGCGGACGTCCACGCTGTGCTGGTGGGTCCTGTAGCTGCATCGGCAGTCGTGGTCGGCGTGGCATTCGCGCTCGCCACCGTCGGGATGGTTCTGGTCCCACTCGCGCCGCGAAAGATCCTGGTCATCGAGGACGGGATAGTTTTCCAGGGCGGTGATCACGGCATCGAGTGCACGCAGCGCGCCGGCATCGTCGGCGCGGACTACGAGAGTGCGGAGGGTTCCACCAGGCCACAGGTCGTATCGATAGGCGACGCCGAACGCGGAGGCGGCGTTGATGCGGGATTCGGCGACGGCGAAGTTCGATTCCGCGGTGGGGGTGTCACCTCGGTCATCGACGGTCAGCGGCGTGGTGAGCTCGAACCACTCCTGGGAGCTGGCGCGGCGAGTCATCGGACTGCTGTCACACTCGGCGCCGTGCGCACGCAACGCGGAGGCCAATGGTATTGCCTCGGCCACCCGGCGCGCGCGGCGCGTTCTGGCCCCGGTCATCGCACGGGCTCCTTCCCCTTTGAGGCACTGGGTCTTTCACCGGATCAGGCGCGTTCGACGGGATCCGAGGTCGGCGGAAAAGTCCAGATCACAGCACGTCGAAGGGGTCGGTTTCGACCAGAATGAGGTGACGGCCGCTGTCCCAGGAGACGAAGATCTGGGTCCCCCAGGAATGAGCGACGACGGCGGTGACGGTGCCCTCCTCCCCGATCTCCAAGGGCAGGGGGTCGTCCAATCGGCCGGTGATCCGGACCCGGTCACCACTGTTCGGGATCTGTGCCATGAGGGGTACCGCCTGTGTGCGTGCGACGGATCCGCCGCGACGTTCGGAACTGGTGGTGTGAGAGCGTGGCGAGTTGCCACGGTCGGTGGCTAGAAGCCGAAGTGAGGCAGCTGACCGAAGGCATCGACGAGGAAAGTCTCCAGGTCGGGGAGATCCATGACGACGAAGACCGCGTAGCCGCCCAGTTCCATATTGGCGGTTGCGGAGACCTGGCCGCGCAGCGGAGCGGGGCAGTACCCTACCTGCCAGGATTCGAACGAGACGCCGGCACCGGCAAGCATCGCCCATGCTTTCGGGCAGTACAGCCGCAGGATCTCGGGCCATACCCGCTCGGGGACATCGACCCAGCGGTTGGTCACACACGCCACGACCGCTGTCGTGGATGCGCGGCCGGTCAACAGAAATTCCCAGTTCGGGTCGAACTGCTCGGTCGGGCGCTGCCGTTTGTACCGGCCGGTCGCCGGCGGCAACACGGTGCCCGCCTCGGGTTCGGCCGCACGGTACAGATCCGGCGGCACGGCCATGAACTCGATCGCCATGATGCATGTCCTGTCCTCGATGTTGTTCTGTGGTGAAATACGGTGTTGTACAGCATGATTACCGATCACGGCTTTCTTCAGCCCGCCGCACCGGGCCCATACGATCTGGTCGCGGCGGGCAGGCGCGAAGCCGTTGAGGTCGGGATCGGACGTTGCGGTAATCAATGGCGGGTACGAATGGATCACAGCGCGCGAGCCCACTGGGCACCGCTGCCCAGTGGGCTCGACGCGGTTCACCGATTCGGTTGGCGTGGCGAGGAATTCACGTTGTCGGATGTGTGCCCCGGCTGTATTTACGGGATGCGATCGTGGTGGGCCGGGTCAGTTGTCGGCCGAGGCGACGGACCGTTCGACCACCAGATGTCGGTAGCCCCATTCGTCCAGGCCACGATCGGTCACCACGCGCCATCCATGTCGTTCGAGCACATCGACGGGATCTTCTCCGATCGGAGACAGCGGATTGGTGTGCACGGTGTAGGCGGCGACCAGCGTGCGGTCCGCGCCTTGGACGGTGACGGCGATATCGGCGCTCGGGCGAGACGGCGCCCCGGCGAGTTCCTCGGCGAGCTCAGGGTCGGCGAAGTCTTCGCTTGTCGCCCAGACACTGTCGTCGGTGACACATCGCGCCAGGAGTACCGCGTCGTCGGGGATCTGCGGTGCGGTGACGTAGCGCCTGGTGTCGCGCAGGGTCTCGATGAGCAGATCCAGCACAGCCGCGGGCAATGTGGGTTCGGCGAAGTCGCCGGTGAGGACGACCTGGCCGTCCTCGAGCACGACAACATGGCCATCTGCGTACCGCGACCGGGCCCTGACGAACAGTCGGCCGTGCGGATCGCGATCGGTGGTGATGCGGGACATGATCTCTCCAGACGCGCCGGGACTCTCCAGTCGAGACGCTCGGTGGTGCACAGACGGAGGGTGGCGGGTTTCAGTGGGATCGCTGTTGCGCTGAGCGCATCGTGCGGTGGATCTCGTTGTGCGGCAGTCCGATGTCCGATGCTGCGGCGACGAGGTCATCGAGGAGTTTCTGGTTCGCGCGCTCGCGATACGCGCGCGAGGCCGCCCAGAACAGAGCCTGGTTGCGATGACCTGGCTGGGCGCGCCGCACGTACCCGACAAGGCCCTCACCATCGCGGACACCGTCGTGACGGAACAGACGGGTGGTGTCCGGGAACCGGATCTGCGCTCTGAACTTCAGGCGTTCGGGTAGCGCCTGGATTCGCGTGTGGTTGAGCCAGGTGTACGCGGTTCCGGACGGGTGGATGCTCGGTGGAACGACGACATAGCCGGTGTGCGATTTGATGTCGACCCCGGAGGTGTTGCCCAAGCGTCCTCGAATCCGCCCCGGGCAGCGGAACCAGAGGTGCCAGCCTCCCCCGCCGGTCACGGCGGTCCAGGTTTCGGGCAGCGGACCGAGGGTCTCAAGATTGCCTCCGGCGCGAGGATCCACATCCAGGACCAAGACGCCCTCGGGTGGCCTGATGCCGATATTGCGCAACGGATAAGCACTCCACCATGCGCGGATGGCGTCGGGGTCGGTAGTGGCGTCGTTTTTGCCGTGGGCGGTGACCGGCACCTTGCCGCGTCGAGCCAGCGGCAGCACCGGGAATCCGGCAGAGGCGTAGTCCAGGGCGTGAACGAGCATCACATCGTCGATAGCCAGAAGACGGCCTCCCTTCCTGTGCGGCTTCTCTCGAGCCGTGCATGCCCGGTACCCACTCCAGCCGGATCGCAGCGGGAGCAGCGTCGACGAGTTCGATCGGTCGGGCGGCTCGATCACCGACGAGCACGAACAGCGATGAGGTCGGCTCACTGGGTTGTGATCGACGAGAGCAAGGACGCGTCGGCGCGGCTCCCCGGGGACGGGGCGAGTTGCCGAGGGTTTCCGGCGCCTCTCGCTCCGGCGTCACGGTCGATTCGGCCCGGATCCTGGCCGTTCGAAAGTGGCCTCGAGTGTTTGTCGGGTCTCCGGGTCGGAGCCGATTGCTGTGCCTGTTCTGAGCGACTCGAAGGCGGCTGCGACGGCCGCCCGCAGGTCCGGGTCGAAACCTGCGGCGACGAATGCGCCGTCGTCGTAGACACCGACGATCCAGCCCACGCTGCTGAGTTCTACACGCGGGTCATTTGCACGGACCAGCGAACCGTCCCATCGGTTCGTGGCAAGCATAATTCGAGCATCATCGACTACCACGCACAGAGCTGTGCACCCACCGCCGGTACTGGTAACTTCGGCATCACGTCCCACAGTCGCGAGATAGGCGATCTCGGACGAATACACCTTTGTCAACGGTGCGCGCCTGCGGGATACATGAAGCATTGCGAAAGTGAGCAGAATAATGCCAGCTATCGCAACAATACCGATAATAGTGATAGCCATTGAAATGTGTCGCCCGTCCTCGATGTCGTTGGCGTGGCGCCGCGATAAGATCGGGCGCCCGAAGGTATTGCCGCGGCACGGCGCGGCATATCGCGCTGCGCCACAGGATCGTTCATTGCAATGCCGCAGAGGCGCGGTAATTGAGACGAGTGATCATCGTGGGCGGCAGAGAAGTCCGAGAAGTATCTACGTATTCGCGGCTACGCGCGTGTCGATAGCGGACGATGTCGATAGCCGGTCCGGTCGGTATGACGATCGGGAGACACGTTAGATGTGTATCGCGACCTGTGGAGTGTGGTCGTCCTCGGTGGCATACGCCTCGGCGACGCGCTGGAGGGCATCGATCTGACGACTGCTCAAGACGTCGAACTGGTCGCCTACGGTACCGAAAAGTTCGATACCAGCGCGGGCGGCGGAAACGAGTTCTCCCAGCGGGACGACTGATACCCAGTCGGCGGGCTCGGTCGATGGGGACTCCGGCCGCGTCCGCGGTGAATCGCGCAGGGCAGTGATCCGCGTGGTGGCGAGTTGATCGTGGTCGTGGAGCCAGCGCAGAATCGAATCGAGCACTGTGCGGATGGGTTCGCTGGTGGTGTAGCCCTGATCGTCGCGAGGACTGTTGAATTCCCGATCGTCGTCCACACCGGAGAAAGCGACGGTCACAACGCCTCGGGGTGTGGAGATATCTTTCGTGAAATAGCCGTACGTGCCATTCTCGTCACTGGCATCATGGAAGTGGATATCGGTCGACACAAGCCCGGCATCGCGAAGGGTTTGCAGCACGATATCCATGTCGTATGCGTCGTCGATGCGATACTGGTCTTCGGCGGTCATATCGGCACCACGGTAGGCGGCTAGGACCGTGAGAATTCTCTGTATTCGCTCATCGAGCAGGTCGGGATGAATCATCGAACTATGCGTTCCTTTCAGAGAATGGGGGCGAAGCGGCGACATAGTCGGTAGACCCGGACGATAGACATCGAGAGACCGATCAGTATTCAACCGAGCGGGTGAGCCAGTCCGTGGATAGTCTCCGTACGCGGAGTATCAGCTGCACGAGTGATGGCCCAGATGTGCAGTGCGACAGCGAGGGCGCATGCTGCCGCCGGTGTCAGATCGATTCCAGCCGTGGGATCCTCGGGATTTCCGACCAGTAGCAGTAGCAGGCTCTCATCGAAATCTGTCAACTCGAGATAGAACCCGTCCTCGTCGACGAGCCGATCGCACCCATTGATCTGAACGACACTCACTGGTACATCCATTCCGGTCTCAGGATTCGTAAACAGGCGCCGGAGACACGCCGGCGTCGCCGTTTCCCCGGCATCACCGCTGCGCCGGCTCCGCCGTCCACTGCGCGAACGACGCACCGGCACAATGAATCTGCCAGCGGTGGTGGATCGGCGGCCAGCCCGATCAGCGGCCCGCGGCGGGATCCCGGCGGGCTATAGCCTTGTCGTGCAAGGCAATCGCGTACGCGCGGTGGCCCTCGAGGTCGAGGCGGTCGTAGGTCATCCGGATCTCCCTCGGCGATCCGAGGGCGGGAGTCGCCGGGTCGCGACCGCCAGCCGTCGGCGCGTCATTGCCTCGAGCTCATCGATCCGGGAGCCGGCACTGTTCTCGTAATAGTCGAGATCGCCAGTGACACCGTCGATCTCAGCAAGCCCCGCCATATGCCACATCCGCAGGTAGAGCCCGACCGCGGCGGCACGAAACGGAGCGGCCAGGCTCGTCACGGAGCACACCGCACAGACCTCCGCCGCGGTGCCGGGGCGGGTGTCGGTTCCGGCCACGACACGCGCGAGGATCTCGCGACAGTGGGACCGGTAGAGGTCCTTGTTGCGCATCAACGGATGCGTGGGACCCAACAAGTCGACGGCAGCGATCAGAACACCGGCATCCTGCGGGTATTGCGTGATCGCCGCCGCGATTTCCTGGAGAACAACCGCATCGCGGGCCGGGAGAAGCAACTCCAGGGCCGCGGCCCATGCGTGGTCGGAATCCATCAATTCGACGGCCGATGATTTCTTATCCACCTGCGTCCTTCCGAGTTGGTTCGAAATCCGGCAGGGGCATACCGGTGCGCCAAAAGGGCTGCTATAGGTCCGTTGGGCGACGGGCGTGGAGGAATACGCTGTTGACCCCGGTGCCGGACGTGGCGAAGGCTCGGGCGGGCAATTCTTCGTAGTCCCCGTGGGGAGCGATGAAATCGCGCATCGCCTGGTATTTGCGTTCGGGTCGCCAGGTGTAGGCGCCGGGGGCGATCGCCAGGAGTTGACCGCCGGGGATCAGCAGGTCCCAGGCGGTGTAGAGGTGATCCATCCACACTGTCGGCTGGTGTGGCAGCGCGAACGGCGGATTCATCACCACCGCGGCGAACGACCCGGGTGCGGTCGCAGCGAACTGCTCGAAGCTGGACACCACCACACTCACCCGCGGATCGGACCCGATCTTGGCGGCGCGTTCGGGATTGGACTCCACCGCGGTGACGTGCACGTCCGGATTAGCGTGCAGGATCGCCCTCACCAACGCCCCCTCGCCCGCGGAGGGCTCCAGGACCTCCGCGCCCACGTCGAGATCGGCGATGTCGGAGTGTTCGCCCGCAACGATGTGTGTAGCCAACGGCTCGGGTGTGCCGTAGTACGCCTCCAGGATCTTGCCCACCGTGTTGGGGGTTGCGCCGCTGGCCACGGCTGCCGCGATGACTTCGGCCGGGTCGCCGGGGAAAACGTGGGCGCGTTCTCGGCGGCTCCATTTGCCGCCCATGGTCTCGATGACCCTGTTAACTTTCTTGTACTCGGACTCTGTCAGCTGCGCCTGGAGAAACAATTTGTTCCCCTCGGTACGCGACTCGGCCAGAATTTCCCGCGCGAACTCGGGCACGGGCACTGATGTTCTTACGGCCATTGACGACCGCCTTTCCAGCTATGGGGGTTGACGGAATGGTCTGCACACGATTCGGCCGGGCCCGGACATTTCGCCGAGCACAAACGGCGTGCGAGGTCCGGGGGGCGGTGATTCGGTCCCGTTGTTCCGATGGAGGCGGTGGAGTAGCTGCGCGTTGTCTGTTCGGCTCGTGGCCGCTACCGAGAGAGGCACCAGGACCTTCACGGCCGCGCGATGGACGGTGAGAACCGATCGGTCGCCGAGCTGTTCTCGCCGTGCACCTTCGTCGCGTTCGATACAGGTTTGGGACACGTGCCGTGCAGGGCGCTATCGGTTGGGGCGGGAACGTACGCAGGTGCGCCACAGGTGTTGCGACGCAAGCCAAGTCAGTACAAGCCGTGGAGGAACGATGGGCCTATCTGCCATCGCGGTGGCCTGTAGAGGCGTGATCGCGGATGCAGGGCATTCGTGCGCGTTCGCAAGATCCGGGATCGCCCGATCGCGTGGTGCGTCATCGTCTACGGTGCCAGCCAGTCGATGGTTCGACCGATCCGGACGGCATTCATCTGCTGAAGCTGGTGATGCGACACTGGCCGGGTTCGGGGTGGGGATGCGTAGGCGACAGAGCGTGGTTCGCGTGTCGGCAAGAGCTTGGACAGCGGCCACTGCTCGGGGTGGTCGTTGCCGTGTTCGAAAATGTGACGCTCGGGTAGTGCGATCCGAATCGGGACGCCGACCCGCGCCCCGCGGGTAATCAGGAAGACACCTCCCGGGAGGTTGTGAATCTCGTCTCCGGGCGCCGCGATGAGTTCTCGATAGACGGTCCCGAGTGCCATGGAGCGGCCGAAGTAGGTCGTGGACTCGGCAGTGCCGATCGACTTGTACACCTGGAATGGATCGGTGACCAGGTAATAGGTCGCGATGAATGCCGGGCCGAGGTCGTTGTTCATGTCCTGGGGTCCTTCAGCGAAATGGGTGGGCGTTGAGTCGCTCTCGAGTGGTGATCAGGGGCAACACGGCGAATCACCCGGGCCTGACCAGGGTGCGAGGTTCGTGATCAGGGCAGGTGTCGTCGGCCGGGACAGCGTGGGGATGGTCGAGATATGTTGCGGCGCAGAGGATGTGACAGAGTTGGCGAGTTCAGTCAGACCGGTATCCCTGAAGCGCACACCGGAGAGCGTCCCGAAACGATGTTGGGATGGTCAGCGACGGCGAGCCTTGATGAAAGCCAGGTGCGCAGACCGGCAGCGGCCGCTCCGGCGAGCAGGTCGAGCCCGGCGAACACCCGGCTCGGATCACGCTCGTTGACGTCCTACACCGTGGTAGTGCACTCGAGTGCTGGGCGCGATCACCACAGCGGAAATCCCTTGATCGCAGACCGCACCATCGAACGCAGGGCACGGCAGGTGTGGATGTTCACGGTGTCCGGATCCAAGTGCGGTCGTGCTGGCCGGCGGCCTCCCCTATGGTGCCCCAGCCGTCTGCTTCGATACGTACTGTGCCGTCGTGGTCGACCCACACCGGCGGTGGCGCGATCTCGTCTACCGCACGCACCATGCCGGCCAGCCCGACACAGATCACGGGTAACCGCGCGATCAGGTTCTCCAACGCCAACGCCGATCTCATGTCGTGTCCTTCGGGGATCGCTGAGCAACCTCGAACAGCAGCGGCAGATGCGGGCTGGAGATCACGAGTCGTTCCAGCTCCGCGAAGCCTGTGGTGGCGTAGTACGCCTCAACCGCTGCGGCCTGCACAGCGGGCATCGCCTCGGGAGCCCACGCGGCCGCCGCGCCTCGGAATTCGATCGTGGTCATCGTGACATGGCCGCTCAGATTCACCGGTAGGTCGAAATCGACCGCGTCCAGTCCACGCAACATGGTGCGGGCGTGCGTGAAGGTGTCAGCCTGGACCTTCACGGTGGCCAGCATGTAGGCATCGAAGGTGTACTCACTCATCACCGCGTCCTTTCATTCGCTGCCGCGTTGGAGCCGAGATCCTCTGCGGTGCAACGGTTGCAGCGCAAAGCAGCGAGCGTGGGCGTGGAGCCGGCCGACCTGCTCTGGTGACCGGGACCGGCGGCACCTGGCTCCGGTGCGCGTCCCATCGTGGCGGCGGTGCCGGGGAAATGGTTTTTTACGAGATTCCTTGGGGGGGTTTCGCCGGCAGCGGACGCGGCTCGGCTCGGCTCGGCTCGGCTCGGCTCGGCTCGGAAGAAGCTGCACCGCTGAGTTGAACCGCCCATATCGGCTTGCCGGACACGGTCACCTTCGCGGGTGTGCGGCGCAACGAAGTTCTCGGAGGTCGGCTGCGCTCAGGCCGTCGAGTAGCGGTTCCCCATCGCAGGCTGGTGCCAGATCCAGCGCGATCTGCCCGATGGGGTCGACGGCGCAACAAGGCTGTTGGCTCGCCTGGCGCCGTAGCTCGGACAGGGGAAGGGGAATCTTCACCCCTCGTCGTTGGATAGTGAGAATCGACCTGTCGCCGAGCTTCTGACGTAGCGCTGCTTCGTGACGTTCGGCATCGGCGTAGCGGTCGGGAAATACGTGCAGGGTGTGGCGCCACTGTTTCTGACCCGCTCGCACACAGGTGCCGCCACAGTTGTTGTGGCGGAAGCCAAGCCGGTACAACCGCGGAGGAACCAGGCCACGGGCGCGGCAGTCCTCGAGCATCTGCTCCTTGGACAGATACGGCTCTTCGGCCATCGGGAACTCGACCCGCCAGGGTGCCCAGCCACGAACAACGCCAGGTTCGCGGTGTCGCTCGGTCCAGTCCAGCCCTACATATAACACCGTGTCGGCGGGGTCGGCGTTCTCTTCCAGCCAGCGGCGGCAGGGAATTTGTTTGAGCCATTTCGAGCATGGCGCCAGACGGGAATTCCCGATCCACCGTACGTCGGCGAAGACCTGCCACGGGGTGCGGCCGTCGCACACGCGGACCAGCCGAACACCGAGGTAATCAATGGCATCGCGCAGAAAGCGGTGGAGATCCTGATCCTCGATCAGGGTGTCCGCGAACAGTAACAGCACGTCCTCGGTGCCGAATTGCTCCACGACACGGACAGCGGCGGCGAAGGAGCCTATGCCGCCGGACATTTGGACAATCCGCTTCACAGTCTGCCTCTCGACAGGAATCGTGCCCGGGGCCGGATCTGGTCGAATTGTTCACTGCGACTGTCCGCCCCGGGCACCTACGGTTCGACGTCAGGCTTTTCGGTGGTCGGCATACCGTTCCCGCCGGCTGGGGCCGCACCGATGTCGAACGTGACCGTGCGTATCGTGCGGGGATCTCGGTCGATGAGTTGATAATCCACGTCCCAGAAACGCATGCGGCCCAGGACGTTACGGTGGTCGATCAGGTATTGGGTGAACGCTTGATCAGCCACGGCGGCGAGCTCGTGCAGCCCGGGTGGTGGATCGGTGGGAGCATTACGGTCCGGATCAACCAAATCCAGCATCTGGGCGGCAGTGTCGAGGTCGACCAGATGGCGACGAAGCTGCAACGCTCGCCGGTGAACCGACGACTGCTCGTCGTCGATGGCTGGACCGGTCATGAGGCTCCTTCGATGACGGAGATCGTGCGTAAGGCTCGAACAGATCGCTTCCGGAGACAGCCGGGCAGGCGAGCGGGGCGCCGACCGCACGATCGGAAGGACGGGTGCGCCGGAGATGACGACCTCGCCAATGGTGAAGAGGGCACGGCCCTTGGCGCGGGCGAGCGATCGATGCCACGAGCCAGGGCATCGAATGTGGATTCGTGTCGCTGATAGCAGGTCAGGCGGGGTTATGGTCGTGAGATCGCGGATCGCTCCCGATAATCGGCCGAGAAGACCTCGTCCCCGTTGACGGTGATCAGCATCGGCACCCGCTCGGCATCGTTGAGCAGCCACGGTGCCACGGTGTCGAGATTCACCGACACACGCAGTGCTTTGCACCGGTGGTCGAGGTAGACGAAGACCAACGATCCCGCGACCTCGATGGCGGGCAGGCTGTCAGAGTCCGCGCCGCGATAGGGATGCAGCAATGCGGCGATATGTGCGGCATCGACTCGCCGACGCCACCGTGCGGTCCGAAGACTGGCTGGCCAGGTCCGTGGATCGAGGTGGTCGAGCCAATACAGTGCAGCCCGATAACGCAGTCGGAGTCGGAGTCGGAAAGAATGTTTCACACTGTCCTCCACGAAGATTGAGGTCGGCTCGGTCGCGGCTTGGTTCGGCCCACGAGTCAGGACTCACGGCCTTCGGCTGGGGCGAGACTCGGTCGTCTGCAACGGGAGTGGCCCGCGAGATTTGGCGACAGGACGACCACGAGGGACGGTCGTTCCGTTGAACGACTATTCACAATGAAAAGCGGTGTTGGTCAGTTGATCCCGACGCGCACGCGGAACACGCTTGCCCTGGATAATTTATGCGGCCAGCGGAAGCGGCTGGGTCAGTGCTGGACTGTGCTGGCGGGAGGTTGGGGTGAGGGTCCAGCGATCGAGTTCTTCGCCGGTGATTGCTTCCACGAGCGCGGAAATGAGAACCTCGGCCACCGGCGGGGTGACGGCGTTGCCGAGCTGTCGCACACGCTGACGTTTGTTTCCCAGGACCACGTACCCGGATTCGAACGCCATGGCACTGCTGATCTCGTGGGGTTCGAGCATGCGGAAACGGACATCGTCGATGTCGAGTTCGGAGATGGCCTCGACGAGCGCGTATTTGTCGCGCGTGGGCACCGTTCCCATCGGGTCGTCGACTCGTCTGGGTGCGCTATGACCGTAGTAGGGCAGCAGCATCGAATCCCACAGCGCCCCAGCGGGGTTCGTGTCGGGGGTGACCAGGCCGTGGTGGTTTCCGCTGGCGGTGACCGTGGCCAGCGCGTCGCTGACCGGCCTGGCGTCGGAGGAGCCGCCGCGGAGCTCGGCGATGAACGGGACGAACGCCACGGCGGTTTCCGCGCGAGTGGTCTGTGTGCGCAGCGGCAGTGTCGCGGGCACGGCTTCTTTGCCGTCGCGGCCTTCGGCCGGCACGATCAGCGGCGGCACGACGAGCGCGTGGTTGGAGCCGTCGGCGACGATAGTGGCCAGCGGATTGTCCAGGCCTATGGTGCGGGGGCGATCCGAGCGCAGCAGTGCCAGGAAGGGCGCGGGTATCGCGAGCCCGTCGTTTTCCCGGGTGGTGCGGGCACTCATCGGCGTGGTGATCGGCATCGCTTGATCACGCCAGGTGCCGCCTGCGGGGACCATCATTGGCATCTGGGTCGTGTAGCGGCGCAACCCGACCTGGATTCGTTGCATTGTCTTGTCCGCCAACGGTTTCGCCCGGTCCCCGATGCGGGTTCCCTCCAGGCTCCAATCGATTGCGGCCGCAGCCGGGAGCGCAGGTGGTTCGAGGATCGCGTTGCGGCACCGGGTGTGTGGGCACCGGTAGTGATACTGCTGCCGGTATCGGCCCATATCCGCGTGGGGCTGTTTGAACACCTGCAGCGCGTGCACCCATTCATCGCAGCTGGGGCAGTACGCCAGCGGCCGTAACCACTTGTCCCAGTCCGGTTCCCGGCCGATCGTGGCGTCCCAATACGCCAGATACAACCGGTCTCGGCTCTGCGGTGCGGGCGGGGTGCGGACCGGCTGGGCGTGCATGGAGTTCATCGCGATGAGCTTTGTTTTGTAACCCAAGGCCCGGATTTCACCAATCCATCGCTCCCACTGGTCCCATTGTCGCACTTCGACCACGTTTTCCACGACCCCGGCACGGACACGACGGCCGCGGTCGATCACGCCCCGCAGATAGCGGGGCACCTCTTCCATCAGCGCCCGGCTGCGGTCGGCTTCCTCATCGCGCTCGAGGTCGAGCAGGTCGCCCTGCATCGTGTTGTGATAGTCCCGGCGTTTGCCGCGGGCGGAGGACCATTGCGGGCATTCCGGAGACGCCCAGAACAAGTCGGCGGCCGGCCACCTCTCGACCGGCTCGTCGCGGATATCGCCGAGATAGTGATCGGTCTCCGGGAAATTTCTCGCGTGGGTCTCGATCGCTTGCTGCCAATGATTCGCCGCGTGCGTGACCGCGACGCCCGGCACCGCGTGCGCGCCCTGAGAAGAGCCACCGGCACCGCAAAACCAATCCGTGAGTTCGAGCATTAAAACTGTGTCCGTTCATGATTCGCCAAGATGGCGGAAGGCTGTGGAGGTCCGATCCACACGCCGGTGGTTGTCGGCATTGCGACGTGCAGGACCGGGAGAAATGCGAACGACCCACGCGCAGTGGGCAGAAGACGACCGCGCAGTGCGGTAGGGAATCGAGCCGGGCGAAAGAGATCGGCGGCGGTGTTCGATCTACGGATGTCCACTTACGTGCCGCAGGCGCGCGACGAACGAGTCAGTCGTGCCACGGCCGAGAGCGCGCCGTGCACCATTGATGCGTGATCGCGGGGAACGCGAGTCGGTGCGTAATGAATTCGCCGATGCGCAGCAGATGCAGGCGATTCGGGCGGCCCGTCAACTCGTCAGTCCTGAGAATCATTGCGACACAGCAAATTCCAGGTCTGGATGTCGGTATCGGGTGTCGACGCCGGGAACCGGGTGCTGCGGGAGGATGTCATCGGGCGGGGAAAGTGCGAACGACACGCGGCGGGAACGTCGCGGACCGATCCGACGGCATGGGCAGATGGTCTTCATGGTCATCGCGTGCTGCACGGATGGCAGTGGTGTCCGGGCGGGTTCTAGCGTCCGTGGGCTGGTGCCCACTGGTAGGGCAGGGCGTGACAGCGGCAGTCGTGGTCGGTGTCCGGGTGACCGGACGTGCCTACGGGAACGGCCCTGTCGGGATAGATGGTGTCAGCGTCGATCTCGGGGACGAACAGACACGAACAGTCGGCACACACGTAGATGGCGGCGATGATCCGTTCCAGCTGGACACCGGCGGTGGCGAACCGCGGCCACAGCGATCGCGCGGCGTCGGCGGATTCTGTCTGGCAACCCGTTGGGTCGATCGAGTTGACCCACTCGCAGAGGGCATCGATCTCGCCGGAGGACAAGGGTGCGGTGTCCACGAAGTGCTCGCTGGAATGAACTGGTGTGCATTGGAATTGACGCAACGCGGCCAGTATGGTCGCGAATTCACGGTCGTTTGGATGAGGATGGTTCACCGGACCTCCTCGGAGAAGTGGATAGGTGGCAACACTTTTCGGGAACTGAAGGCGAGAGTCGCGGGGACGGTGGGTTGAACAGCCGATCAGCCGCAGTGGATCTCGGGTCCGTTGTTGACCGACACGACCAGTGGAAGCGCGTCGGCCGGGATGTCGTCGTCCTCGACGTGGACAAAGGTGTCCGCGCCGCCGGAGTCTGCGCCGCGCTGACGGATGTGCACGCAGACCCCGGCGAACTCGAAGAGGTACATGTCGGTTCGGTCGCCATCCCCGGGGCGGACCTCGAAGACTTGAATGCGTGCCAGACCGAGCTGATGAATATCCGGGATTCCCGGAGAAACCCGGAGTGACGGTGTAGGTGATCGTCATCGCTGACCTTCCGTGGTGGAAATGGCGGAAACCACGTGCCGACTCGGCGGCCCGGAAAAATGTGAATGGCGAAGCGGGCTGGGGTCGGGCCGGGCAGCCCGGACCGATCGCCGAGCTGCGGCGGTTGGCGTGGATGCGGCGGGGAGCGGTGTCAGAACAGGGGGCGCTGGGCGCGTACGTCGCGCATCCAGTGACGGACGGTGGGCAGCAGTTTGTCGGGACCATAGGTCAGGAATGTGCCGTCGGCGGTGGAGGCGCCGATGTGGTCGGCGAAGCGGAGCCGGGTCAGCGAATTGACCCGCCCGAGGTGGACCGCGTGACCGTGGTCCAGAGCAACGCGAGCCAGCTCGACAGCGGCAGTGCCGAGCTTCCAGGACGTGCTGCCTCCGATGAACAGCACGTCGAAGGCATCCCAGAGATCGGCGCTGTGGTCGTACTCCATACCGTCCTGGGCGACATAGGCTGCGGGCAGGCCCAACTCGCGGATGCGCGGAAGGATCTCGCGCGAGCGCGCCCAGGTCGCCAGATGATCAGCGACGACATCCGGCGCGACGGCCCACAAACAGCGGTCGGCGTGGACGGCCAGCCCGGTGAGCCAGGCCAGATACCGTGCGTCTCCCGGGTAAGCACCGGAATACGCGGAGTTGTCCGCGGCCCACAAAGCATCCTGGGGCACGGCGTTGCCCGCGGCCGGGGTCACGATGGCGGCTATCTCGCCACACCGCATCGCGGCACGAATCGGAGCGGTCGACGGCGGCGACAGATACAACGGCGCCGACCAATCCACCCGAGCCCACGGATTCACCGCCCCCGAACCGCCAGTGGCCGTCGTGACGGCCCCCGACGAACAGACCGCTGCAAGATGGTCACCGATCTCGGTGTTCGGCTTCACCGTGTGGGCTCCGCAGAATTCATGCAGCACAAGGTCATCCCCTTGGATCTGACTGCTGACGACTCACTGGCCGGTGTCAGCGGCCTCGCGAATGAGCTGCTCGGTCTCGGCGACACCGAGTTCGTCATCCTCGTCACGACATGCCCACGGCGAGCAGCCAGGTTTCGTTCCTACATCGGCAGTCGCACAGTGAATGTCGGTCTGCCCGCGGTCCAAGCGTGCGATGACGGCGTTGAACGCGAGGCGAGCTACTCGCCTTGAGGTAGAGCACCGTATGTGTCGAGCAGATCTAGGAAGAAGGTGTCGAGCAACCGAGCGGATTCGGCAGCGTCGCGGGTGAGTTCGTGACCACCGAACCGGAAGACTTCGTAGCCGGCCAGCTTGATTCGTCGATCTTCGGCCACCATCGTGCTGTAGAGAGCGGGGTCGGCTATGCCATCACGGCTGGCATAGTGCTGGCGGCCGTCGACCTCGATCACGATTCGTCGGCGGTGCGGAAGCAACAGAAGGAAATCCATGCGCTGGCGTTCGAGTTGATTCGGCCGATTGCCCAGCTGGCGTTTGGTGTATGGGTCATAGTGCAGATAGACCTGCGGAATGAGGGCGGGCAAATCAAACCCATCGGGGCGGGCGTAGAGCGTGCTGTATGCCCGAAAGAGGGTTTTCTCGGTCTTGTTGTCGAGGCTCTTGACTAGTCGGTCATAGAGGCCGAGGGCGTGCTCGCGTTCAGTTGCAGGACCGGGATACTGCTCGGCCCACCATCCGACCAGTTCGCGCCAAGTCAATCCGCGGTCGGTCAGAGGTCGGTTGTAGACGAGGCAGTACTGCTCATTCTCGACGATGTCGAGGATGTTGTTGACCGCATCGCGAAGCACGATACGCGGCTTCGGGCCGTCAGCCGCGAAAATAAGATTCTTCAGTTCACCGGAAACACCGTGGGCCCCAAGGGCATCGAGAAGCGATTGCACATGATCTGAGGTGAAATCCGCGGCAACCCGCCGAGCGATCCCGGCCAGCTCAGCAAGCGGGCTGTCCTGGAGGCGATGGTCGACGTAAGCGCGTTTGCTGCTGAACGGATCGAGGTCGACCTGCGAGGGCGGCATCCCAAGGTCGTCGCATACCTCGGCTAGATGGTGCGCGCTGATCTGTTCCCACAAGGCTTCAGCGATGGCTCTGCGCAGCTTGTAAGGCGTTACGTTGGTCATCCGTACACCCCGTGTTCTCAGCCTCTGTGGTGACGACACCGTAGCGGACGGAGCCGACAGTCCATGTGCTGGCTGGGATCGTCTGTTCCTGCGATGTCGTTACCTCGGCGAATTTGCGAACTACTGGTGTTGTCCGACGATGGATTCAAGGAATGCCTTGGCGGCGTTGACGTATCGGATGGCTGTTTCCGAAATGTTGTGGAGCAAGGCGCCATCTGAAGATGGCCCTCGGGGCGACACCAGCTCCTAACATCTTGGACCACAACAGAACTTTCCGATCGCTTCGGCTTCAGTCCGATTCCTGATGGACCGGCTGTGCTTCGGAAAGGTGAGATGCCGCCGCGGCTACAAGTTCACGAACGGTCGAGCCGAGGTCGGTGCTGTAATCGGTGACGACTCGGTCGTAGGTGTCCAGCGCCTCCCTTGGGCGGTCGAGGTGGCCGAGGACAACGCCCTGGTAGAACAGTGCGCGAGCGACCAGCTCACGAAAGGTGGGATCAGGGTCGGCAGCGTAGTCGGTGACGACTCGTTGGTAGGCGGCCAACGCTTCTTGCAGGTGATCGAGCTGGCCGAAGACGATACCTTGGTTGAGCAGTGCTTCGGCGACCAGTTCGCGGAGGTAGGAGTCGGCGGCGACGAGTTTTTCGACGGGGGCCCGGTCGGGGTGGCCGAGGGCGATCATTTTGCTGAGCAGCGCTCTATGGAGTTGTTCGCGGAGATCGAGATGGGGGTCGTGGCGGTAGTCGGTGACGACACGCTGGTAGGCGGCCAGCGCCTCCTGAAGGCAGCCGAGTTGGCCGAGGACAACGGCCTGTTGGAACAGTGCGCGAGCGACCAGTTCGCGGAGATCGGGGTCGTTGGCGTAGTCGGTGACAACTCGTTGGTAGGCAGCCAGCGCCTCTTGCAGGCGGCCGAGTTGGCCGAGCGCGTAGCCCTGACCGAGCAGCGCCTGAGCGAGACGTTCACGGAGATCGGGGGCGTTGGCGTAGTCGATGACGACTCGTTCGAAGTTGGCCAGCGCTTTTTGAGGATGGCCGAGCCTGCCGAGGACGCAGGCGTGATCGAACAGCGCTTCGGCTAGCTGTGCGCGGAGGTCGGGGTCGTTGCTGTACTCGGTGACAACTCGTTGACAGGCGGCTGACGCTTCTTGCAGGTGACCGAGCTGGCCGAGGACACGGCCTTGGTTGAGCAGTGCTCGCGCGACCAGTTCGCGGACGACGGGGGCGGGGTTGTCGCTGTGGTCGGCGACGACTCGTTGGTAGGCGGCCAACGCCTCCTGTGGACGGTCGAGCTGTCGGAGAGCAACGCCCAGGTTGTATCCGGCCGAGGCTGCGATTTCGGGGTTTGACGATTCACGTGCGCGGGTCAAAGCGGCTTCCGTGTCGGTCAATCGTGCATGCCCGTAGGCGCTTTGGCTGATATAGGCAGCTTGTGTATCGGTGGCGGTATCAATCGCGGTGGCCCACACCGGATCCGGTGGGGATGGGAATGCGGACGCTTCGATGGCGAGCCGAACGACGTAGTCGAAGGCTTCGTATCCGTCGACGCGGTACACCAGCGCAATCGTTCCCGTGACCGGCGCGAGCGCCCAGGTGAGGCCCGTGGCGAATGCGGTGTCGTCGGGGGTGATTCGGCTGGGCAGATACAGTGTCCAGATTTGGCGCAGGATGGTTTCGTCAATGGGGTCGGTGCGCCCGCAGCGCGCCCAGTCGATCACCGCTCGCGCGATGGCCGTTCCTTCTGGAGCCCGGTCCATCTCGGTGTTCAACCTGCCCCACAGTTCAGGTCCGGCGACCAGGTAAGCCGCCAACCCATACCGGCGAAGTTCCTCGAAATCAGTGCGTGGTATCCGCTCTTTCAGCCCCTCAAGTTCGGTGTCGCTCGTCTGGGCCAGCGTAACTCGCCGCGCGTGCGCGAGCACTCCGCCTGCTAAGGGAGTGAGGTTCTTGGTATCGCTGGCGAGGTCGCGGCCTTTGCCACCATGGGTGGCGACCACGATCCGTCCAGGGACCTCGGCCCGCCATTCGCGCAGGGTGTGCAGGGTCAAGCCGTTGGCGAGGAACGGTTCGAGATCATCGAGCCACAACACGGCCGGACCGCGGGCGGGAAGGCGTTGTCCGGGTTCGAGAAGCGAACTGAGTGCGACTTTGTCCTTGTCCCTGGTGTCGACCGGGGCGATCAACGGCAGCGTTCTGGTGTCATGGCAGGTTTGCAGGGCGTGTAGCAGGGTGCGGGACTTGCCGACCTTCGACGGGCCCTCCACCACCACCAGCCACTCACCGCTGCCGATCACCGCGTCGTGGACCGCAGCCACCAACGTGTCGTCCACCCCACGCTCCACATAGGCCGGTACCCGATCGCGGCTGACCGCGGTACGGGCAGCAGGGTCAACCCCAATTGCACAAGGATCCACGTCCGCGACCGCGACCACCGGGGTCCGCAGCCGCCGGTCCAACTCGGCCCGCTCACGACGACTCTCTACCCCGGCACGCCCGACAGCGAGCCACACACTGACGCCGGCACCGACACCGGCGACGATGGCCGCGGCGAGAGTGAGCCATTTCTGACCCAGCGGACCCGCCAGCCCAGCACCCGCGACGCCGACTACGAGAACTGCTGCCCACACGGTCTGCCGCCGCGTCCAGGTCCCCACCGTGACCACCCTGCGCACGCGCTGACGATACAACCGTCGACGGCCATCAGGACTCCCGGCCCACTCTCCTCTGTCCGCGTTGCCACGAGGTGATGAGGTGTCCGAGGGGACACAGGACGTGGACGCCAACCGATGTGTGCCGGACGATGACGGGCCCGATGTGCGCCACGGCGAACTCCTGACGATTGAATCGGAAGCTGGATGTCGTAGGAAAGTGCAGTCGAGAGGCCGCATCGGCGAGCGGGCCAGGCGATGCGTGCGGGATCGCCCGGCCCCACTGCTCAGGCGGCGGCCCTACTGGCGTAATGGATTTGGACGTGGTCGCGCAGTTGGTTGTGGACTTCCTCGACCCACGCGATGTCACCATCGATCGCGACCTCGGAGACTGCGACCTCGACAGGTTCGCCGCGGGACACGAAAGTGGGTGTTTTCCCGGCTCGATACGCCGTGACGTGGATGATGCCCGGTTCGGTCACCGGCTCGCGCTCGCCGCGCCACCAGTTCTGCGGATGACGCCAGAACGCGTGGTACTCGATATCGCCGACCTGCCACTCCCAGCGTTCCCCCTCGGCGGCGCGATGATGGCGGAGTTTGACGCTGCCCCGTTTCTTGCCTGGACGCGGCCGGGCCGGCGCGGCATCGAGAGCTACGAACAATTCGGGGAACTGCTCACGGGCCTGCGCGGCGGTGAGATGACCGATCACCTGGTGATACGGCAGCGGCTGCGGGCGGCCGTTGCGGCGGGTCAGCCCGGCCATGGTTTGGACTCGACCGCCGACGGTGTCGTAGAGACCGGCCACACTGACCGACTTCGGGTTGACGCGGGCAACCTCGTGCCAGCGATCACGGCTCCAGGAAACGAAGTCGCCGACCGCGAAATCGTCCGGCCCCCAGACGTGCACACCCGCCTCGTCGAGAACCCGCCACCAGTAGTCGATTTCCTCCAGCTTCTCCACGATCTCGGCACGCGTGATCGCCAAAGAGTGATCCGACCACCGGTCGCCGTGGTCTTCCAGTTCCTTGCCGATACGGCGGAGATCGGTTTCGATGCCGAGGATGCGGCGCTGGGTGGTGCCCGGGTTCTCCTTGTAGGCACGAAAATTCGCTGCCGCCTCCGCACGGTCGATGCGATGTTTGGCCTTGTCGTAGAGCGCCCATGCCTTGCCCTCACGCTGCCACAGCCGATCCAGCAAGCGCCGGTGCCGATGCTCGGAATGATGGCCGACGAGAATCGGCTGACCGTTGAGCATGTCGTAGGTGCGCTGGTTGGCCGCTCGGATGCTGTCCGAAGTCCAGAACTCGCGCCGCGCCATGTACTGCTGATAGGCAGCCCGATCGTCGGCCCGGTCGTGCTTTTCCTCCATGAACCCGGCGAAGTCGACCGCCGGCGTCGTGTCGTCGATCTCGACGTCGATCTCGTGGCCGAGTTCGCGAAGCCGCTCGACCGCAGTGTCGATCTTGTAGGTGTCGGCGCGGCGGCGCCGCGAGTGCGGCAGATACCAGTACGGGTCACCCCACTCGTCATCCTCGGGAAGGTTCTCCGACCCGCGGAAGTTGCAGGGCCACTCGGTGAGTGCCTTCCCGACGCCTGACATGCCGCGGTAGGTGCCGTAGACAAGCGTGCCGAGTTGACGGTTGTGGCGAATCATGATGTGGCTCATCTGGTTACGTCCTTCCAATGAAAGGTGCGGTCGACGAATGAGAGAGCTCGCCGGACACGGGGCATCAGGCGAGGCTCGAAGAGGCCGATTCCGGTTGCGGGCTGGCCTGGGTCGTGCGAATGGGCGGCGCGGCGTGCTGGCTGTCGGTGGCAGCGGGGTCGATGGCGACGACTCGGCCGGCGTCCGATACAGGCCCCGGCTGCGGGTCGCCGGATCGGCAGGAGCATCCAGACGGTCACGGCTGCGCGGTCACGAGGAGCGGCAGCGCGTGGCGTGGAGCTATGGCTGTGTGACGGCGAAGGCGACCTGTCGGGCGGTCACGGTGAGCAGCACGTGGACGTATCCGTCGTCGACGGCTTTGCGAAGAAAGTCGAGCAACGTGTCGCCGGTGTTGCCGTCCATCGGCTCGTGTAGATCGAACAGTTCGGCGAAATCGTCACCGCCCAGCAGCGACGCGGGATCGGTGCCGGGACCCCAGCCTTCCGCGTACACGACCTGGATGGCGTCGTCGCCCGTGCGCGCCGCATTGCTCATCAGGTAGGTGCCGTCGTCCTTGACCCACCACAACGCGGGCCGGACCGGGCGCTGGTCATACAGCGGCCGGTGGTCGGTGGCAGCGGCGGTGTGTTCGGCGATGTCGAGGACTCGACGCAACGGAAATCGCAGCTCGACGGGGCCCTTGTCGGTGATGTCCAGGTCTGCGGGTTCGTCGTCGGGGTTCGGTGGTGTCGGGAACTTTCCCCGGAACAAGACCAGCATTGCAATGGCGTCATCGCGGGCCCGGAAGGGTTGCGGGAACTCGATATTGGCGGACGCGATCCACAGGCCATCGGCTTGGTAGACAACGCCGAATTTGGTGACATGGTCGGGGGTCCAGATTTCGAAAGCGGGACCGTCGGCTCGCGGGGCGGTGTCGGTGAGCGCAATCGGCGGCAGGTGCGGGCTAATGTCGATGCTGTCCTCGCTCATGTACTCGTCTCGATTCTGGTCGTGTGAAGACCCGGAAGAAGAGGGCTGGACTGGATGGATGAGAGTGGCGCAAGGCTGCCGTCGGTCAGCACGCGGACAAGGACGGCGGCAACGCCAAGCTGCCGAACGGAGGTGTGAAGAGTTCACCTTCCGGACGTTCGTCGTCAGGCTGATGGAGTAGATCCCGCCAGGAGATCAGCAGTTCTTCGGCCTCGGGGACCGATGTGGTAGAACGCGACCACCGCGGCACCTGCGGGTCCAGTCGACCGCTCCTCGTGTTGATTCATCATGTCCTGCAACAGCTTCCGCCCGTGCGGACCTCCTGTGGGGTGAGCGAACGCCACGAACTGTTCGCCCATGCTGTGCCCACTACCAGTGCGTGGCGCAACTGGATCGGAGCAGCGTTCGATTATGAGCGGGGCGGCAGCACAAAAGAATTCATGATGGTGTGACTGTCGACCATCGATCCACGCGGATCCAGATAGGCAGGGAGCGACGGTGTACTCGGTGGCGCGAGGGCAGCGGAATCACATGGGTGGTAATGGATTTGATTGAGCGTGGTGGTACTGACGTCGGAGCAGGAGCGTCGTCGCGCGCCGCACATCGACGGCACGAAGCTGGCCGTCGCGCGGCAGACAGTCAGAGTTGGGATGCCGACTCGGCAGCGGCGTCGCAGGCAGCGTCGAGGACCTGCCGCCTGAGAGCGACGTCCACGTGGGCATCGAGCCGGGCTTTCGTCAGCTGGACGAGTTCTCTGCGCACGGTCGCATACAGTTCGTTGTACTCGAGGGTTTTGCGGTCGAGATGTCCGCGGACCAGGCTGATCATGTCCGGATCGCCGTCGCGGTCGGCGGCGTCGAGCATGTCGCGAGCGCGGTCCAGACCGGCCTTCGCGGTCTTCAAATGCTCGATGAGGGCGTCTTCTCGTGACTTGGACACGATCGTCTCGGCGTCGGTGATGCTCTGCGCGGACGACAGTTCACGCAGCGCGGCCTCCGCGATGGCGACGTACTGTTCGACCTGGCGGATGTGGTCGAGGTTCATCGTGCTCCTGATTGCCCGGGCTGTCGGCGTCGTCAGAGTCCGACCGGCGTTGGGCCCATGGTAGGTCGCCGATCGACAGACTGCACACGAGTAGTTCCGTGGAGACCATCAGTATCCTTGGTGTACATGGAATCTCGATTCGAAAACGCCTGGCCGGAGGTCTTCACGGGCCTGGATGCGACGGTCAGGCAGTCGGTAGTCGCCACTCTGGCCGATACGGCCCTGGCCGGTGCGGAGCCGACACGGCAGGACGCGGTGGACCTTGTCGCTCTCGCGTGCGGCGACATCTCCGAGGCGGAGTACCGTCGCCGCACCGCTGAACGTGTGGCGAATTCGCGCGGCGGAGATCGTTCCGCCGAGGCATGACCTCTCCGGAGTCGTCCGCGTGGGACAGCTACCTAACCACCGGGGACGACGGCAGGCCGATGTTGCGCAATACGATCGGCGCGGTCAACGACTATCACCTCTGGGTTCTCGAATTCCGCGAAGTGATGGCGCGGACTCAGGAAATCCGCAGCGGAGCCGCCGCTATCGCCCGGACCGGAGATCTGGCCCAGTGGCGGGCGATCCACGCTCACCAGTTCGGCAACATCTACGAATGGGCGGGGCAACTGCGGACAACCAGGATGTCCAAGGACGGCGCCGGATTCGCCGCACCGGGCGAGCTGGAACCCTATCTGGCCGAACACGTCCCGACCGCCGCTCGGATGCCGTGGCACAGGATGGGCCGGGACGAGTTCGTCGAAGCCGTGGCCTGGTCGTTCTCGGCACTCAATGCGGCACATCCGTTCCGGGAAGGAAACGGCCGCTCACTGCGGGTGTTCCTGGACCAGCTCAGCGAGCACGCACGCTGGAGGATCGACTATTCCCAGGTCAGCGACCGGCAAGGTGCCGAGCGGTGGGACGCAGCCTGCCATGCGACACGAGCACGATGGCCGGAGATAAATCCCGCACCCCTGGAGGAGCTGTTCGATCGGATCGTCGGAATCGCCGATGTGCCGGCTGTCCAGCAGACCGGTGTCATGCCGCCCGCGCAGCGGCGATTGCTGGGATTGACCAACATTCGGCCCGCCGAGCCCTCACATGAGGTGCCGGGATCGGCACCGATGAGCGAAACCTATGAGGTGCCCCTGGACCGGGACACCGACCCGGACGTGTTCTAGCCTGTTTCTCCCGTCCCAACAGCGCTGCCGGTTGGTCAGTGGATCGACAGGTGTGGGCCCGGAAGCGGATGCCGAAACGGCGCAGGAAGGGGATCCGCGCCGCCCGGCTGTACCATTGTGCCGCCAACCGTGTGCCGCCACGAGCTTCGACCGACGGGTTGCACTGAACCCATGGTCATTGGTGATCGTCTTTCGGGTAGTTGGCGCAGGTCAAGTCGTGTTCGCAGTCCCAGTGCTCGTGGCGAGCCTGGTCGAGTTCGCCGTCATCGCAGTGCGACCAGGTCGAGCACCCCGCCTCGAACCCGGGGCAGCCATCGACCACGATCACCGGGCTGCGGAAGCCGACCGAGCCTGAGCCGTCGGAATATTCGGGCAGTCGCGGGTAGATGGCGGTGGCTTCGGCGTCGTAGTTGCCGAGTACATCGATCGGGCACGTCACGATCGTCCATCGGAACCGGTTGCTGTCGTGCGGGATGCGCGCGCGTACGGCTACACGAGTGAGCTCACCCTCGAGCGTAGCGACGATCGTCGCGACCCCGGACTCCTTCGCTATCTCCACCGACTCGTACGGGACCGCGTCGCGCCACGCTGGGTCGTCGTAATGATCATGGGAGATGAACAGAGTTATCTCGCCTCGGTCTTCGTCGAGCGCGGATTGTTTGACATGCACAGAGAACCCACCCCACTCGGCCGAAATCCATTGCAGCGCTTCCAAACGTGTGAGTTCGGCCGGATCGGTCTCAGCATGCCATTCGAGCGGGGGCACCTCGACGGACTCACTGAGGTCGACGACGGGCTCGGGCACCTCGATGCTGGACATCTACTTGCTCTCCTCGATCAGTGCGGGCATGCAGGGGGACCGGCCCCCAGCCCTGGTAGATCAGCCGCACTCGGCGGCGTTGCCGGTGATGTGAATTGGCCTCGCGGGCGCGGAATCGTTGTCGAGCGTCCGGACTCGACCGGCCCGAGCGATCGCCGGAGTCCACCTCAAGCCGCGGTGTGAAGTGACCCCGGTGTCGTTGCACGCTCGGATCTGTTGTGTATGGCGTGCGGCTTGTTGCCGAGCTGCCCGTTGTGGCATCGGACTAGAGATCCTGAGCGTCTTTGATGAGGGAGGCACCGTAACCCGCTGCGCAACAGGTGAATCCGTGAGAACAGCAGGCGGAGAACGATGGGCAGCGCGGCGACACCGCGGACCGGGCCGGCAATGGTGGCCGGCGTGATGAGCCGCTTGTCGGTGTGACAGTCTCAGCTGGAATTGTTGGCGCTCACTGTAGTTGGCATCGCGACATTGGCACCGGTGAGCCGGGATGGGGCGTCGAGATTGGGGGCGGAGGCCGGATATCAGCATCGCACCGGCATCGAGAACGTTTCTGGTCGCTGCGGAACTCTGTACCGATCGGTCGCCGACGCTGCGGTGCGAACATACCGCGCGCACGGTAGATCACGCCTGGACATAACGACGGGCCCTGGGCCGGCGGAACCCGGCTGCGTGCTACGACCACGGCCGTTGGCTGGGGGACGACTTCCGGACAACGGGACCGCCTCATGCGACCGCTGCGGATTCTGCGCCGTCCAACCAGAGCATGGACGAGAACTGGGTTGATCGGCAGGCCTTGACCGATGCTGGGCTCGACTCCGACGATCCGCAGGTCTGGGCTGATCAACGCCGAATCCGCGCACTGCTGCAACAACACTGGCGACAGGGCGCACACAGGTACCGCAGGACTCAGGGGGCCGACGATCGATGATCTCTGGCGGAGACGGCGAGAAGGCTGCATCGAACGATGTCGATGCGGACAGACGGTGACGGCTGAGCTGGGTATCAACGCGACTCGGCGCGGGGACCGGGTGAGTCCTCGCGCCGAGTGGGTGGGTGCTACACGGGAGATGTACCGCGATCACCTTCTGCGGGGGCATGATGGGTGACACCATGCCCGTGCGTTGTGCGGGTTACGGAAGTACCTGCGGAATGCTTTGCGGCGCAACATATCCGGTCGCGGCTCCCAGCAGCGCGCCACCGATGATCGGGGCGGCCGCGCCGAGAACGCCACCGATGGGTGCGCCGATGATGCCGCCGATGACCGCGCCGGGCACCGTGAGCGTGCCGACCGGCAGAGTACCGAGAGCGCCACCGATCGCGGCGCCGGTCGAGGCACCGCTGGCGAGGCCACCGACGAATCCCGGAATCGCCAGAATCGCACCGACACCAGCCCCGATCGCGGCACCGTTGTCCACCGGGTTGCGATCGGCGATGTCCTGGGCGCGTGGAATCGGAGCCGATGCGGCCGCTACGACGGCCGGTTGCGGTCCGTGAATGGCTGGGGACGCGCTCGCAGCCCCGGCGCCGACAGCGCTCACGAGCAGGGGAATCGCGACCACGCTCGCAACTTTGGACATCGAATTCATTGGGTGTCTCCATTTCTCTCCAGTGGCTTATTCAGCCCTGCAAGAATCACAACCAATAAATGCCTGCATGTCCATGCTTTCGACAGCCACTGTTGGTGGGGCCACGGATAGTGGTGACACGATAGGAATTTCTTCCGTGAAACACCACTGGCAGTGGGGCCACAAAGGGTGTGGTCCAGATGAATGGACAATAACAGCGCTTCGGGTTTTCATGAATCCATGGCTGTAACCCGAATTTCTCACACATTCGAAGCAGTTGCCCGGACCGGCACCGGTGCGGCAGCACAAAGCCGGCGTGCGCTGTGACCTCGGCGGGAGAATCACACTCCGAGGTACAGCGGCCGTTCGGTGCTCTGACGCAGCACCAGGTGTCGTTACTGCGACACAGTGCCGTGTCCGTGGGCACCGGTCGCTGCCGAGCGGTGGCCGAATCGATCTACGCCCAATTCGCCGACGGTCCCGGAACACACCCGTTTCTGTACGACCTTCCCGCGCGGATCCGGTCGACGGCGAAGTTTCTCGGAATTCTGGTTACTCTCGCCAGCACGGACCCGCTCGACACTCGACGGCTCGAGGCGGAATTCACGGCAGTGGGACGAGCACACGCCCGTGCGGGGTTACCGCCGGTACTGCTCGACCTGGGAGCAGCGGTGTTCGTGCGGTGCATGGCCGCCGCCGCGGCCGAGAACGGCCGGGCATGGTCCCCGCAGGAGATGTCGGTGTGGGAGGCGCTCATGCGAACCGGTGTGGACATCCAGAAACGCGCATACACACAGACCTCGAACCACGAGCAGAACGCTCCTCCGGCGGTAGCCGCGCCCTCGACCTCGACTGCACCATATGCGTCATCGGCCCCGGAAACGGAGACCGGCGTCGAATGGAACGACCGCTAGAGACAAACGATGGTCGGTGATTCCTGGCAGCAGGACACGTACGCGATGACGTACATGACCATGGGTGACGATGGTGAGCCGATGATGCGCAACCTGGTCGGCGCCACCACCGAGCGCGTCCTGCGGCTCATCGAGTACCGGCAGACCATGCAGCGCACACTGGAGATTCGGCTCGGCTCCGCAGCGATCCCGCACACGGGCGACGTCGGGCAATGGAAAGCCATCCACGCCCACCTGTTTCACGGGATCTACGAGTGGGCCGGACAGTTCCGGACCATCGACATGGGCAAACAGGATGTGGCCTTCTGCCCGCGCCACTACCTGGATGCCTACGCCCGCCAGGCCGTCGAGGCCGTGGCCAGCCGTCCGTGGGCGGACCTGAACCGCGAAAGGTTTCGCGATGCGGCGGCCGGCGGGTTGGCCGCGCTCAATGCGGCACACCCGTTTCCGGAGGGCAACGGCCGGTCGACTCGCCTGCTGTTCGATCAACTCTCCGATGCGGCCCGATGGACGATCAACTACAGCGCGGTCAGTTCGGCCCGGTGGAACGACGCCTGCCGCGCCACGCTGGTGTGGGCGAGTCCGAACACCGATCCCCAGCCACTGCGCACCTTGCTCGACGGGATGATCGAGGAGAAGGTCGAGAACGCCCAGATCGATGAAACCATGCCCGAGTTGATGCGGCGGGTACTGGAAATGACCACCTCACTGCCCCACCTGACTGCCCCAGGCCAACTCGCGCCGGGAACTGGAAACGGCATGGACACCCTCATCGGCCTAATCGGGGGCCCGACACAACACCAGTCACCCGAGCCCCCGGAAACACAACTCGAATGACCGGTATCCCTGTGCCACGACTCCCGAACGCTGGCCGACCACCACTACCACAACGACCTGCCCTGCCATCAGCAAAGGATCTTGCAGAACCGTCGCTGCGCCGCGCACAGCAGCGCGACAGCTCACGGAGCCGCCGGTCAATGTCCGGGGGCACCATCGGAGGCGGCAATCCACTTGTCGTAGGCAGTGACCGGGCGGGTGTCTCCAGCACGGCGCCGGGCACGGTGGTGAAGCAGGAACCGCAGGATGCGCTCGCCCTTGGTCTGCGCCTGATCACGCAGCGCGTGCGGACAATCGGCGGGAATGTGCACGCCTTTCGCGCGCATATCGACGGTGATCCGGGTATCCACGCAGATCGCCCCGCCTCCTTGGCGGCGTACGAACAACCGCAGCAGGCCGGTAACCACGACCGGATTACGCAGATCGGGTCTCAGCAGCACGTATTCGTTGCGCCACGAATAGTATTCGGTGTCCGGCGCGAGGCGGACACCGATAGGGCGGGTGATCTCCGGCTTCGCGAAGGGCTTGTAGCGGGTGTAGAACGGCCACCACCCGGGACCATAGTGAATATCGAAATCATCGAGATCATAAGCCCAGTCACCGGGCGGGGTCGGTCGGCCCCACACATCGAAATAGCTTCCCGCGGGGTCTTCGTGGACGAGTGATGGAGTCATAACGTTGAAGGGCTTTCACTGGCGAGGATCGGCGTCGTGTGTGTGGGCCAACGAGGGGTACTGCAGACCCAGCAGCAATGCGGGAACCATGTCGTTGTCCAGACGTTCGGCGACCGTGACCATGCACGACCACTTCTGATCGCTGGACTGCACGCGACGTTCGATGTGAACGAAATCCGCGCCGGTGTGTTGCTCGATGCTCAACGCATAGCCTGCGACGGTGATGTCGATGACCGGCTCGAAGTAGTGCTCGAGCTCGTTGGGGTCGAACGTTGCCGCGAAACCGAGCGCACGCAACCGCGCATAGAGCTTGCGTAACGCCCGATATTGCTCGTCGTGGACCGGCCGACCATCGTCGTCGTCCGAAAACATGGTGAGCGTTCTCCTATCTTGTTGTCTTGCAACGCATCCGAGCCTCCCCGGAAATGACGTGTGCGGGGTCGGCGGCTCGGGCGGATCGACCGCGGGGGCTGTCGGCGCGGCGCCGACCCATGTCCCGTATCAGCGCTGGGCACGGCGGCTCCTGCCAGAGCTGCCGGGACGGCGGGGGTCCTGCGCGAAGATCGACGACGAACCTGCACTTGATGTTGCGAGGACACCGCACAACCGGCTCAGCGACTGGGCGGGCTCGCTACTCACCGGCGAGCAAGCGGAACGGCTGGCCTGGGCGTAGCCCGAGTGCACCCTGGCCGAGGTGATCGGCTCCCTCACCGACTCGTTCCGCACGGCGGATGAGCTGGAGGAAACCCCTGATCCTCGATGCTTGCTCAGTAGGAGGCATAGAGTTCACCGCGAACCGTCTGGACGGCCCTGCGTGTGGCGATGGCGGCGGTGGTGAAGAAAGCGGCGTGTGCGCCGCCAGCGATATACAACGGAAAATCCACGTGCCGCGTCCGGTTGTCGATGCGCACATACCAGCCCTCGGGCTGCCCGTCGTGCGGCGGATACACGCGAGCGGAGACGTCGATCCGGTCGGCGGGCGGTGCGATATCGATGCACGCAAGACCACGGCCAGGGTCGTTGACGTGCATGGTCCATCCGGCCGGAACGACGCCTCGGATGTCGTCGAGCTGGCGGCGGAGATTAGTGCGGGCCTGGTCGAACCACCGGGCGTTGCGTACTTCGTTCTCACGCCACAGCTTCTCGGCGAAGCTGACCCACTCGCCCGCCGCCGCATCGAGCGTGAGATAGCACCCACACTGCTGACACCACGGGCAATCGTGTCGCCGAGCGGTAGAGACGCCGCCACAGTGGACGCAGACAATGTGTCCACCGGTCATGATGGTCTCCCGTCCGCGCGGAAACCGAGTCATATCCGGCCGCCCGTCGAGCAGAGCTGCGGTGGCCGGCGAGAGTACGGGCGAAAGCGACGCGGACCGTACGCTCACGAGGTACTCACCACGCGTTCATGAAACTCCGCGCACGCCTGGCAAGCGGCGATCGGCCCCAGCGGTCCGCGATCGATGATCACGACAGCCGGTACGGCCATCCAGCCATGAGCTACCGAATACGCACAATGGGCATCCATGGATTTCGGAAGAGATAGAACAGGCAATTCTCCGCCCCTTTTGTTCGGCCGGAACGAACGTGACAGATCCGGCGACAGTGATCGGTGATATAAGACGAGCCACTCGACCATCGGTCAGACGATGCCGACGAAGCCGGCACCGAACAACTGCGCTTGTCGAATGAGATGACTCTCGTACTCCTGGACGTCATCGAGAATAACGTCACGCAGAATCGAGTCCTTGGTATCAAGCCAACCGAAATAGCCGCCGCCGGAACCTACTATCTCGCCGGACCGGCGTGCGACCGAGTATCCGAAAGCATCACCCTCGGCCCAATACGACAGTTCTTGGATATCGTCGCCGACAACGCGGTCCGGATCGGTTACCTCGGACACGAATTCCGGGGCGATAAACGCGACGCCGCGCAGCGCATCACTTTGCATGGCCGTGTCGGGTGTGAACGGTGGATCGGCGGCGATCCGTCCATCGTTCCCGGAGTGGTGCAGCGTGTGTATGCCGCGGCATCCGCGTAGGGCGAGCCACCGTACTACCGATGCCTCCGAATGGATTCCATCCGCGAGGATCCGGGAAACCTTCTCGGCCATCGGGCCGTAGCTGTAGGTGAGGGAGCGCCGATCACGGGGACCGAGCACGACAGAGGTGACGTGGTCGTATTCATCGAACGGGTTGTTCACGTATTCGTCGATCCACCAGGTGACCTCGTAGGTGCCGAGCTCGCCCGTAATCGACTCAATGTCGATGGTGTGCACCGGGAAAGTTTCCAATCGAGTAGTGAGCGGCAGGGGTTCGACGATCCTGGTAACGCGGCCGTTGCTCGGACGCATGGAAGCCACGCGCGTAGGATCTGCCGTAGAACGGGGCTCAGCCAGTGGCCCCGCCGCTCCTGGCCCGCACGCACCGCGGGTGCCTTGGCATCGGGAAACAGCTGGCTAGCTGCGGGAACACGGCGGGAGCAGGCGGGAAACGATCCGATTTTCCGAGTGCATTTCCGCGTGCACGGGGCATCGTGCAGAGTCCTAGATGCCCCATGAGCAGCGCGACAAGGTGGCCCGACTCTTAATCAGCGGGTATAGCAGTCCAGGTCGGTTTCTTCCTCCATCGCGACGATGTAGCCGGTGACCTCGGTGCCGCGTTCGCTGGTGCGACTGAACGCGGTACGTGCGCGCGGGTTGAATGCGTTGCACAGGGTGCCGTCGCTGGTCTTGCGGGCAGGTTTGGCGGCACCCGGTGAATTTCCGGGTGGCGAATACCGCGCAGCCGGCTCGCGGCGATCATGGACTCGCTGGGTGCTGCGCCACCGGCAGCTCGGGGCGGCCAACGGTCCAGGCCGTTCACCGCCGGCCGGGCAGGACCGGGCCGGAAAAGATCCGCTGTGCCAGCTTCAGCCCGGCCGGCCGGCAGGTCGGCGCCGCGGCCGATCGGCCAGGGCTGTACGCCTATCTACGCAGGTCAATGCGTGTGGTTAGCGCATGTATCCCCCTCCGGACACAGTAAGAAACGAAAGCCGTTGCACTGCAACGGCTTTTGTCGTATCCATGGACCACAGGCGTATTGAACCCCCACAAGCAGCCCGTTCGAGTGGGTGATCAGGACTGCATTCATTCCGCGGTGGCGGGTGGGGCGACCTTGCGGTTCGAGAGTCGCGCCAATCGCGGGTACGCAACCGCATGCGCCGTCTCCCCGCGACCACCACAACCACCACAATCAGCATCGTCGGACGGTCCATACCGGAAGCTCAGCGCGAACTCCCGGCCCATGCCCGCACGAGACATGTACCGCCCCGACAGCGACCAGCCCGGCGCAGGCGCGCTGTATTCACAGGGTCCGGTCACGGCAAGCCGAAATCACTCTGCCCATCCCAGCACACTCCCCCATGACCCGCCCACCGCCGATACCACTCACACATCACGACGCCGGCAGGAACGGCCACCACCAGTGCGTGACAGGAATACCCTGTGATTATTCGCTATTTAGCTATAGTGCTAAAATGCAAACATGACCGAACTCGACCCTGAGGAGGAAGCTGGCGTGTTCCGCGCGCTGGCCGACTCGACGCGCCGGCAGATCCTGGAGGATCTGCGCTCGGGCGAGTTGACCGCGGGTGATATCGCCGCGAGGTTTCCGATCAGTGGTCCGTCGATCTCCCGGCATCTGGCCGTACTCAAGGCAGCCGGGCTCGTCCGAGAGCGACGAGTCGCCAATCGGATCTTCTACTCGCTTGTCGAGGAACGACTGGCGTTGTGTGTCGGCAGGTTCCTGAGCGCGATCTGCCCGGAACAGGTCATCGTCAAGCAGCGCAGACTGCGAACCACGAAGAACAGGGGTGCCGGATGAGACCTCCGCGGATGTCCAGCCTCGTCGAGCGACGCCTTCTTGTGAACTACCGAGTCGCCCCTGAGGCAGCCGCGAGCTTGGTGCCGCCGCCTATGCGACCCCAACTGGTTGACGGTTGGGCGGTCGCCGGCATCTGCCTGATCCGCCTCGGACAGTTCCGACCTAGTTGGCTGCCTGGCTGGGGCGGGCTGCGCAGCGAGAACGCGGCGCATCGCATCGCGGTTGAGTGGGATGGTCCGCAGGGACGCTCGACCGGGGTGTATATCTCGCGTCGCGACAGCGGCTCGGTGATCAATGTCCTTGCCGGTGGGCGGCTGTTTCCGGGTGATCATAGTTTGGCGCGGTTCGACGTGCGGGAGACGGCGCAGGACCTGCATGTGGCTTTCGCCAGTCAGGACGAGACGATCTCGGTGAGTGTGGACGTCCGGACCGTCGAGCGGTTCCAGGGAAGCGAACTGTTCGCCGATCTGGCGCAGGCATCGGACTTCTTTCGGCGTGGCTCGGCCGGATTCTCGGCCACGCGTGGCGGTCAATGCCTCGATGGGCTCGAACTCCGAACGGACTCGTGGCACGTCGAGCCGGTCGAGGTCTGCTCGATTCGGTCCACGGTCTTCGACGACCGGGACCGGTTCCCGCCAGGCAGCGCGGTGCCCGACTGCGCCTTGCTGATGCGCGAGGTGCCTGTGACCTGGCGCCCCCTTCCGCCACTGCGAATCGTTGCTGGCTCTGCGACTGCAGGGAATAGGCGGCCTGGATCGTCTGCGGTGAGCGAGGTTGTGGGCTCATTCCGAGACTTTGCCCGCGGCCGCTGATCAGCGAGGCGCCCGGCCCCACGGCTGCAGCCCGGCCCCTGCGCGGGTTTACTGCGGCTGCGCGGAATGGTCCGGCTGGGTGGCAATCGTTTCCAGCGCGCTCTGTCGGTCGGCCCAGGCGAATTCGACCTCGACCTTCCAGCCGGTGCCGTCCTTGCTGCGTTCGATCTCCAGCTCCCGCATCACCTGCGGGGGCACGCTAACGGCGCCGCCCATTCCGGCATAGCCCAGCTCCCCACCAGCATCGAGGTCGTCGGCCAGGCGACGCAGTTCGGCAGCCAACTCAGCCCGGGTCAATGTGCGATTATCCCGGTAAGTCTTCCGATGCTTCGACATACTCTCCAGCACACCCCCGAGGCCACGGTCGCGCCCAGGGTCGAACTACCTGCGGCACGTGCACCGAAGGGCCTTCCGGCATGCGAACACCGCCGAACAATCCGTCGCGTCCGGCAGTTTGCCAGGGTCGCACCGGCGTTGCGATTCCGATCCCAAAATCGAGCTAGCTGGATTCCTGTGGATTTGCTAGAAACTTGCCTCTGCACTTGGTTGAATGGGTCATACTTCAGAGTGTGTCCACGACCCCGGACTTCGAGGCAATGCTGCGCAGCTCTGCGCTGCGGGTCACAGCACCGCGGATAGCGGTGCTCACGGCGGTGCATCGCAGGCCGCACTCGGATACGGATTCGATCATCGGGCTGGTACGCGAGGCGCTGGGAGCGGTGTCTCATCAGGCCGTCTACGACGTGCTGCGGGCCCTGGCCGCAGCGGGTCTGCTGCGGCGCATCCAGCCGACGGGCTCGGTGGCGCTTTACGAGACGCGCGTTGGCGACAACCATCACCACGCCGTCTGCCGAGAATGCGGCGTGATCGTCGATGTCGATTGCGCTGTCGGCGAGATCCCCTGCCTGACTGCCTCCGACAGCCACGGTTTCGTCATCGACGAGGCCGAAGTCGTCTATTGGGGTTTGTGCCCTGCCTGTTCGAACTCTCCCTCCTCCCAACATCATCCGTGATCGAGAGCCCGAATTTGCTTGCTATCGAAAGGAATTGACGTGCCCGAGGAACACCCACCCATTGGAGATGCCAGCACCGAGCCCGGCGTGAGCGGCTGCCCGATCGCCGGCAGTCTCAACTACCCCGCCGAGGGCGGAAACAGCAACCGGGAGTGGTGGCCCAACCAGCTCAACCTGAGGATCCTGGCGCAGAATCCCGCGGTCGCCAACCCAATGGGCCCCGACTTCGATTACGCCACGGAATTCGCCACCCTCGATGTGGACGCGGTCCGCCGCGACCTCGAGGAACTCATGACCACCTCGCAGGACTGGTGGCCGGCCGACTTCGGCCACTATGGGCCGCTGTTCATCCGGATGTCCTGGCATGCGGCGGGCACCTACCGCATCAACGACGGCCGTGGTGGCGCCGGCGCGGGTATGCAGCGGTTCGCACCGCTCAACAGCTGGCCCGACAACGCCAGCCTGGACAAGGCCCGCCGCCTGCTGTGGCCGATCAAGCAGAAGTACGGCCCGGCGCTGTCGTGGGCCGACCTGATCGTGTTTGCCGGCAACGTGGCATTCGACTCCATGGGCTTCAAGACCTTCGGCTTCGGCTTCGGCCGCGTCGACCAGTGGGAGCCCGACCAGGACGTGTACTGGGGGCCCGAGCACACCTGGCTCGGCGACGAACGCTACACCGGCCAGCGAAACCTGGAAAGCCCGCTGGCCGCAGTGCAGATGGGCCTGATCTATGTCAATCCCGAAGGGCCCAACGGCAATCCGGACCCGTTGGCTGCGGCGGTCGACATCCGGGAGACCTTCCGCCGTATGGCTATGAACGACGTCGAGACCGCGGCGCTCATCGTGGGCGGCCATACCTTCGGCAAGACCCACGGCGCCGGTGATGCCGATCTCGTCGGTCCCGAACCAGAGGCTGCCCCGCTCGAGGAGCAGGGCCTGGGCTGGCGCAGCAGCTTCCGCACCGGCGTCGGCGCGGATGCTATCACCAGCGGTATCGAGGTGACCTGGACGCCGACACCGACGCAGTGGGACAACAGCTTCCTGGAAATCCTCTACGGCTACGAGTGGGAGAAAACCAAAAGCCCGGCTGGGGCCTGGCAGTATGTCCCGAAGGACGGTGCCGGGGCCAACACCATGCCCGACCCGCAGGGTGGGACGCGGACGCGCACCCCGTCGATGCTGACCACCGACCTCTCGCTGCGACTCGACCCGATCTACGAGCAGATCACCCGGCGCTGGCTCGACCATCCCGAGGAACTCGCCGAGGAGTTCGCCAAGGCCTGGTACAAACTGATCCACCGCGACATGGGCCCCAAGGCCCGTTACCTCGGGCCACTCGTCCCGGCCGAGACCCTGTTGTGGCAGGACCCGGTTCCCGAGGTCGATCACGAATTGGTCGGTCTCGCGGAGATCACCGACCTGAAGGGCCGTATCCTGTCCTCGGGATTGACTGTGCCGCAGCTGGTTTCAACTGCGTGGGCGGCGGCGTCATCGTTCCGTGGCAGCGACAAACGCGGTGGCGCCAATGGCGGCCGAATCCGGTTGCAGCCGCAGGCCGGGTGGGAGGTCAACGAACCCGACGAGCTGGCGCAGGTGGTACGCAGGCTCGAGGGCATTCAGGAGTCGTTCAACTCCGCGCAGTCCGGGAACGTGCGGATTTCGTTCGCGGACCTGGTCGTGCTCGGCGGGGTCGCGGCGGTCGAGAAGGGCGCCAAGGACGCCGGATTCGACATCACGGTGCCGTTCACCCCGGGCCGTACCGACGCTACCCAGGAGCAAACCGATATCGAGTCGTTCTCGCTGCTCGAACCGGCCGCGGACGGCTTCCGCAACTACGTCGGCAAGGGCACCCTGCTCCCGGCCGAGTACCTGCTGCTCGACAAGGCGAACCTGCTGACACTCAGCGCTCCCGAGATGACCGTCCTCGTCGGTGGCCTGCGAGCACTCGACGCGAACCACAAGCAGTCGGCACTGGGCGTATTCACCGCGAAGCCGGGGACGCTCACCAACGACTTCTTCGTGAACCTGCTCGACATGCGCACGAAATGGGAATCGTCGGCGGCCGACAATGGCACATTCGTCGGTAAAGACCGCGCGAGCGGCGAGGCGAAGTGGACCGGCAGCCGCGTCGACCTCGTCTTCGGCTCCAACTCGGAACTGCGCGCGGTCGCGGAGGTGTACGCCACCGACCGTGCCGGGGAAAAGTTCGTGCGCGACTTCGCCGCCGCCTGGACCAAGGTCATGAACCTCGACCGCTTCGACCTGCACCGGTAACACCACCCTGTTCGGGCAGTCGCCGCATTGTTCGGGCAGTCACCGCATGCGATGCCCCGGCGAGCCACTCGCCGGCGCATCGCATCCAAACGAGCGCCTCCGCGACGCGGACGTGCCGTTGTCGGATCTCGCCGATGCGCTCACGCGGGGCGCGACCGGGCGTGTAATCGGCCATCGCCCCCGAACAACACGCCACGCTCCTGGGCGCTGATCATGACCTGTGGTTCCGGTGGTGTTTGCCGACACGCGGGTCTACTCGTCGCGCGTCGCCAGCGTCCTGCAACGGTGGCCTCTTCGCGCGCCGGCGGTTGTGGAAGATCTTCAGGTACTCGAAGCCCGCGCCGACCAGCTCAACCCGAGTTCGCCACCGCTGCCGGCTTCCCGCAAGGGACCTGGGATCGCGCATGCGGTATTGGCGTGGGAAAGGCGGTCGCCGCTGTCCCTGAGTCCTCACCGACGAACGCGGATGATCGTCTTCCCCTCGATCCGCTCGGTCGGGTTGAAAGCAACGACCGCGTCGTCGAGAGTCGCGACTTGGCCGATATGCGTCCGCAGACGTCCATCCCGCACCCGCCGGGCGATCTCACTCAATTGCGCTCGATCAGACACGACAACGAAGTCGATCGCCAGGCCGTCGGCCGGCCGTGCCTCGGGCGGACCGGCGACGCTGACGAGTGTTCCTCCGGAACGAACCAGACCCGCGGACCGCCTTCCGATGTCGCCGCCGAAGACATCGAACACCAGATCAACTCCACCGACACCTTCCATAGCGTCGTTCTCGAGGTCGACAAACTCGTGCGCGCCGAAATCGAGCGCCGTCTGACGATGGGCAGCGCGTCCGGTACTGATGACGTAGACGCCGGCCTCACGTGCGAGCTGTATCGCCATCGAACCGACCGCGCCGGCCGCGCCATGCACGAGGACGCTCTGGCCCGCCCGGATATGGCCGTGCTCGAACAGCCCCTGCCACGCGGTCAGGCCCGTCATCGCCACGCTCGCGCCCACTGTGAAGTCGACGTCAGCTGGCAGCGGCGCAAGGTTGCGCGCCTCAACGACGACATACTCCGCCAGCGTGCCGTCGCGAGTCCAGTCCGTAAGGCCGAACACCCGCTGTCCCACCGAGAATCCCGTTGTTCCATAGCTGAGAGCGGTGACCACCCCGGCCACCTCGTGGCCGGGGATCGACGGCGTCCGGTCACGGCCGAGGCGATCGATCCAGGTCGAGGGCCACTCCAGCTCATTCCCGGTGAATCCCGACGCGTGAACTTCAACGACGACGTCACCGTAGCTCGCGCCCTCGAGACCGGCGAGCCTCGCCACGTCCGGCTCGGGCCGCTCCGCCAGCGTCATCCCCGCCGTTCCCGCGGCCCTGTCCGTCACCACAATCGCCTTCACCCGTACCTCCCTGGATAGGGTCTTTGCCTACGTCGCATGTACGCGTCAGCCACAACTAGACGATCTCGTTCAGGCTAGTACGGAGTCGTCCTGCCCGACAGGCAGCGAAACGCCTGGCGGTGAGAGCGAAACACCTGGCGTTGAGACCGCAGAGGTCGGGACGCATATGAGCAGGGGAATGCACGACGCCCGATGTCGCGGCGGGTCAGCAGCGCGCCACATCGTGCACGATCCGGATTTCGTCGACTATTTCCGGTCGGCGGCGTATCCGGCGGTGTTCTCCTCGGCGTTGCGGTCCCCCGACGTCGCCGGACTGGCCGCAACCCTCGAGGTCGTGCGCACCGCCGAACACCGGCGCACCCGACCGCGCGAGATATCGACGGCGGTGCGAAAAGCGCTGGCGGATCTCGCCACACCACCGGACCGATCATTGATCAGATTTTCATTGCACACCGCACTCAGCGATCACCACACAGAACGAATAATGCTGGCTTGCACCGAGATCCGCGAGCGATTCGGAACGACACCGCCCTGCGTCCATGACACACCGGACTGCCGTCGACACAGTTGAAACGGGTGCGCCCGGAGAAGCGTCGACCTGCCCGACTGCTCGTATCGAAGAACGAAGCTCATCGGCTCGGCGCTCGCTATACTCCCGCGCATGGCAGATCCGCTCTTCGACGCCGTCGAGCGAGAACGCCTCGCCGACCTGCTCGAGGAACTCGGCCCCGAGGCGCCGACACTTCTCGATCCGTGGACGACGCACGATCTCGCCGCACACCTCGTGCTCCGCGAGCACGACCTACTCGCCGGACCTGGACTCGTCGTCCCGGGCGCATGGGGTCGATTCGCGGAACGGCGAAGAACGACCCTGGCACACAAGGACTTCCGCTCGCTGGTGGCCACCATCCGGTCCGGACCGCCACCAGGATTCTTCCGCATCGGATGGGTGCGCCGCGTCCCCAACCTCAACGAGTTCTTCGTTCACCACGAGGACGTGCGCCGAGCCAACGACCACGGCCCCCGCACGAACTCGCCCGCCCTGGACGCCGCACTCTGGCACAACCTCGGCCGCGCACCATGGTTACTCGCCCGCCATCTACACGGCGTAGGACTTGAACTCGCCTGGGCCGGCACAACCGAGACCATCAGAGCCCGACGAGGAAGACCCACAGCGCACATCACCGGACTGCCCGGCGAGCTACTGCTGTACCTCTTCGGCCGTCAAAGCGCTGCACAGGTAGAAATCACCGGTCCCCCCGACGCGGTCGCGGCTGTCCGGCGTGCACGCCTCGGCATGTAGGCGCGAAAGACACCGTCGGCATCCCACGGATGACTAAAGTCGCCGAATGGTAGCTGGATCGAGCGCGTGCCACCCCTCGCTCAGCTCACAGACGAATCGGCTCACGAGGCGGCACTGGGGACTCGCGGCCTCAGATCGTGGGCGCAGAGCCACATGGACGAGGTCCTCTTATCGCGACGTCCCGGTGGCGGATAGCCTCCCGGATCCGGGCGGCGCAACTGCTCCGGAATGTCAGCGGGACTCCGGGGCGCAGGACAACTCACAAACCGCCGAGCCGCGCGAGCACATCGAATGCAGTTTCGTTGGATTGGTACAGAGTCCGTATCTCGGCCACTGTGGCGTCGTGGACCGTGGGGTTCTGTAGCGCGAGTCCGTTTCCGAAGACGGTCACGTTGTAGCCGTCATCGGCGGCCTCCAGCATGGGGCCGGTCGCAACGCCCTGTCCGACAAGGCGATCCAATCCTTCGCCGAGGAAGTAGAACCGCCACAGCGGCCCGATGTCGACGCCGTATGCCGCCTTGGTCCGATCGATGATCGGCGATCCGACCCGGGCGATCCCGTCCACGATCTTGAAGTGATCGCCCACATCCTCCGGCCGTGCGCCCACTGCCGCGACCGAATACGTCAGATCGACCGTGAGATGCGCGTTGTACCCTGCCATTGCCACCCGCGCACCGGAGACGCCACAGTCCGCCGCCAGCGAAAAATACTGCGCCCAATGCGGTTCCACCGCACCGCTCACGAACTCACCATGGAAGTTGACCAGAATCCGCCGCGCGAGCTCTAGACTCACCGCGTGCGCATAGTCCGGATGGGCGAACGCCGCAGGGTCACGCTGCAGCGGCATCACGGCCCGCTGTTCGGACAGATCGAGCCCGATCAGGAACAATCCCCGCCGATCCCGATGCCGCATCAGAATGTCGGTGATCCGGTGATGCCGCTCGATAGCATCCTCCAACCGCCGCATCGGCGAACCGGTCAAGGTTCTGGTATCGGACAGTGCGGCAATCGAATTCACCTCGCGCTCGGACAACGTGCTGCCACAACCCGCCGTCGCGGCGGACGACGCCCCGGCTGCCGCCGGTGCGACTCCGAGCGCCACAGCGGCACAAGCCGACCCAACCAGTACCCGCCTCACAACCCCGACCCGGCGCATCCGGATTCCTCCTTGCAGTCGTTGCGATTGCAGGCCTCACCGCAGTTGCAGTAATTAGATCTCATCGTCCTGATCGACGACTGCACCGACACGTGCCAGATCTTCCGCGAATGGGGCGGCAGCGCCTTCCATTTCACCGAACCAGCCACGCTGCGCGCCGACATCGGGCATCTACTTCCCGACCTCGCCGGCGTCTGAGCCGTCCTGCCTCCGGCTTCCTCAGAACAAGAGTGCGCAACACGTGGCGCACCAGTGACAAAGGTTGTATGGCCTCCGGCACATAGCAACTCAACACACCCACATGCCGATGAGCGTGAATCCGGATACCGACACCCGGTCTCGAATCGCGAAGTCAGAATCCCGCCAGTGTGGAGAACCAGTCGCTGTGAGGATCGGGAGAATGACAGTCGATGTGATGACCACTCTGCGGGCCTTCTATGCGGCCGAGGCCGCGTACCTCACCGAGGGCGCCGAGTTCGAGCAGATGGCCGCGCACTTGGCCTCGGACGTCGTCATGTATCAGGCGTCCAGCCTGCCCTACGGCGGCGAATGGCGTGGGCACGAGGGCTTCCGGAAGTTCATTGCCACCATGGGCGAAAGCTGGGACGGCCTGTGGTTCGACGAACAGCAGTTCCTCAGCGACCAGAATCGGGTCGTGGTCTACAGCCGCGGCCGGCTGCGCGCACGATGTACCGGCCGAACAGTGAAAACGTCACTACTGCAATGGATCAGCTTCCGAGACGGCTTGATCACCGAGTTTCGCCCGTACTACCACGACACCTCTGCGGTGCTGGCCGCACTGACCGAGTGATCGAATCCCCGGGACAACGACTGCCCGCCCAACGGCGGGCAGCCACCAACGGGGCAACGAATGCAGACGGCCGGGCATCAATCCAGCTTCTAATAGTCACATCTCGCATCAACCGTCAGCGTTCACCAGCAAAAATCGGGGGTCAGCACAGGCCCCATCCTTGCCCGCCCGGCGCGGCGAGTCTGGGCAAGCCCTTGCAATCTCTACCCTCGTGTGATTAGCATCTCAGCAACCAGGGTAAGAATGGAGACCTCCTGTTGGAGGCATCATTCTGCCCTTTTTGCGGTATAGCCTGCGACAGGACGGTCTCCCGGCAGAGAGGCCGGGCATCGTGTCTAGCAAAGTACTTCGTGGCGTTCACGACGTCGTGTCCTATATCGACGAACAACCTCGGATCGCGGGCCGCGCAAGCGTCATCTGGTGGCTGGCCCTAGGCGGGCTGTTCCTCGACGCGTTCGGCAACTCGGCGCTGAGCGCGGGACTCGGCCCCATGACGAAAGACATGCACCTCGACGCCACCCAGGTAGCGATTCTGACCTCACTCGCATCGTGGGTCGCCGTCGTCTTCAATCCTCTCGGTGGCTGGATGGCCGATCGGTCAGGCCGAGTGCGGCCGCTGATCCTGGCGAAGTTCCTGTCGGTCATCGGCGCAGCCTGCTGCGCCTTTGCGCCGGGCTTCGAGGTTGTGCTCTTAGGGCGGTTCTTCGTCGGCGCCGCCTACGGGATCGACTTCGCTATTGCGATGGCGCTGCTGGCCGAATTCACCCCGGCACGCTTCAAGAGCCGGCTGAACACGTGGCAGGGCGTCTGGTACACCGCGGTCTCCAGCAACCTGATTCTGGCGATCGGGTTCTACGATCTCGGTGTCGGTCAGGCGATCTGGCGGTACGCGGTCGGCTCGACGGGTGTGGTGGCGCTGGCGCTGCTGGTCGCGCAGGCGCGATACATGGTCGAGAGCCCCATGTGGGCTGCCCGCAAGGGACGCCTGGAGCAGGCGGCCGAGTCGATGACCAAGATCTACGGCGAGGAATTCACGGCGGCGCCGGCGGGTGATCGGACCCCGATTCGCAACCGGGCCGATGGGGGCTTGGCGAACGTGGCCCTGATATTCCGGGGGATCTATCTGCGCCGCACGCTCTTGGCGAGCACCGTGCAGATGGGTCAGTCCATTCAGTACTTCGCCGTCGGGTGGTACCTGCCGATCATCGGCCTTGCGCTTTTCGGGCACAGCTTTACCGTGGCGACCCTCGGTGCGCTCGTCTTCAATGTGTTCGGAATTGTCGGCGGTTTCCTGTCCCCGAAGATCGGTGCGCGGCTCGGGTTGCGTCGAGCATCCGCGCTCGGGTTCGGCGCGGTATTCGTCATGCTGGTGATCTTGGGTATCTGGCATGCGCATCTGCCGCTGGCGCTCGGCTTCCTCATCCCGTCGTTGTTCATCCTGTTCCACTCGGCAGGCCCCGGCGCCAACGGCAAGACACTGTCCTCGCTCTCGTTCCGCAGTGAGCTCCGCGCCGGAGCCAACGGAGTGATCGGTGCGATCGGAAGCGCCAGCGCCGCGCTCGGGCTGCTGATCTTCCCGATCCTGCGCTCGCATCTGGGGCTCGGTCCGACGTTCCTGATCCTGTCCGTGGTTCCGTTGCTCGCGTGCATCGTGTGTTGCGTGATCACGTGGGATCCGACCCGAGCCGCATTCAACCCTGACGAAGAGCAGGACGCGCCCGGGTTCGCCGGATCCGGCGACGGCGAGCCCGACGCCGACGCCGCGCCCGTGCAGGACGGGGTTCGCGTATGAGCTCGACCGCTATCCTCGCAATCGACGAGGGGACAACGGGAACCCGCGCGGCCTGGGTCACCGCCGACGGTGTCGTGCACGATCTGGAATACCGCCGCCTCGCGGTATCGACACCGAGATTCGGCGTGGTCGAACAAGACGCCGGCGAGATTCTGGAAAAGACACTCGACGTGTGCAGGGCTGTTGTCGCCCGCGCAGAGGCGGCTGGCGCGAGTATCGCAGCGGTGGCACTGGCCACCCAACGGGCGACGGCCGTGCTGTGGGACACCGTTACCGGGCAGGCGCTGGTTCCCGCGATGGTCTGGCAGGACTGCCGCCACGCGGACGAGCTCGCAGCCCTTGCCCCGGAGTGGGACAGCACGCTCATGGCCGAGGTAGGACGCCCGACCGGGCTGCGTTCGCCCTACCTGTGGGCAGCGCACAAGGTGCGCGAAGATCCTGCGGTGGCACAAGCCCACCAGGCGGGTCGGCTCGGATTCGGAACCATCGAGACCTGGCTGCTGTGGAATCTCGCAGTCGAGCGCACCTATGCGGCCACCGCCACCAACGTCACCTCGGCAGGGGCATACGTGCTGGCCGAGCACGCCTACCACCGGGACTGGATCGCCGCGCTCGGCTTCCCGCTCGAGCTCTTGCCGGAGCTGCGGCAGGACGCGGACTGCCTGGGGCACACCGACCCGGCCACAATCGGCGTCTCGGCACCCATCCTCGCGGCCATGGGCGACCAGCACGCCGGCGCGGTCGGCCTGGGCTGCCTGGAGCAGGGGCAGGCGATGTGCGTGCACGGCACGGGCAGCTTTGTGGACCTGATCACCGGAACCGAGCCGCCCGCCCGGTCCGCGCTCCATCCCGGGACGCTCACGGTCACCGGGTGGCGCAGAAAACAGGAAACCGTCTATGCGGTCGAGACGTTCACCGCCACCTCGGGCTCCGCCCTGGACTGGGTGTGCAACACGCTGGGCTGGTTCGATTCGGCGCAGTCGATCAGCAAGCTCGCGGCCTCGACCACCACGTCGAATGGGATCGTGTTCGTTCCGGCGCTGGCGGGGATTCGGACACCGGTGGTGGAATCACGGGTCAGGGCGTCGCTGACCGGGTTCTCCATGTCGAGCACGCGCGCGGAGGTGGCGTACGCGGTTCTGGAGGGTATCGCGCAATCCGTGGCCGACTCCGCGGAGGCCAACGCGGAGGTCGCGGGGCTCGACGTGACGCACATCGTGGTCGGCGGCGGCTTGTCGTCGAGCGATCCCCTCATCCAGATGCAGGCCGACCTGACCGGGCTCGCGATGCGACGCCTGCCGGACTCCGGCGTGGCCAGTCTTCGGGGGGCCGCGTTCATGGCCGGTGCCGACGGACTGCTGTGGAATTCGCTGGCCGAGGCGGCGTCCACGCTCGCTGCGGCGGAGGTCTTCGAACCGCGGCCCGCCGACAGCGCTCGACGCAGCCGGCGGGCCGCGTGGAAGGCACGGATAGCCGCGGAACTCGAGCTCGTCGAGGCGGGGGACGCACCGCCGCAATCTGCCATCAACCCTGTCCACAAACAACTTTCGGAAGGATGAACACATTGGTTTCGCTAGGCTCGATATCCATGCCCGCGCGCAGGCCGGCGTCGGCGCGGGCGCGGATGGTCTCAGATGCGCCATTGCGGCTCGATCGCGCCGAACAGCTTGCCCGCCTCGACGGCGGAGACTTCGACATCATCGTCGTCGGTGGCGGGGTCACCGGCGCCTACACGGCCATGGACGCGGCGCTGCGCGGATTTCGGGTGGCGCTGCTGGAGAAGGACGACTTCGCCTCCGGCACATCATCGAAGTCCTCCAAGATGATCCACGGCGGACTGCGCTATATCGAGCAGGGCAATCTGGCGTTGGTGCGGCACTCGCTGCTCGAGCGGCAGCGCCTGCGCAAGAACGCGCGGCACCTGGTCCAGCGGCTGCCGTTCCTGTTCCCGGTGCTCTCGCACAACGGGGTCTTCGACCGCCGCCTCGCGGCGGGTTTCGAGAGCCTGCTGTGGACCTACGACCTGGCCGGTGGCTGGCGCGAGGGGATCTTGCACCAGAAGCTGACCAAGAACGAAGTGCTGTCACATTGCCCAACTTTCAAGGCCGAGCACCTCGACGGCGGCTTTTTGTACTATGACGCCCGCGCCGATGATGCGCGGCTGACGCTGGCCCTGGCTCGCACCGCGGCATTCCACGGCGCCACCGTCCTCAACGGAACCCGGGTCGCCGAGGTGACCCGCCAGGGCGGCAAGGTCAGCGGCGTCGTCGCCGAGGTGGGCAGCAGACAGGTCCGGGCCCGCGCCGGCGTCGTCGTGCTCGCGACCGGCGTGTGGCTGCGCGATTGGAGCGGGGCGGGCAAGGACGTCGAGGTCCCCAACATTCGCCCGGCCAAGGGGGTGCACATCGCGGTGCCCTGGTCGAAGATCCGCAACGACTGCACCGTCACCATCCCGGTCCCGGGCCGCAACCGTCGCGCCACCATAACCCGTTGGGGCAACACGGCTTACCTGGGGACCACAGACGAGGACTACCGCGGCGACCTCGACGACGTCAACTGCACCCGCGAGGAACGCGACTTCCTGCTCGACGGCGCGCGGACCGCCCTCAACATCGACATCGAGCCGCAGGACGTGCTGGGCAGTATCGCCGGGTGCCGGCCGCTGGTGGCGCCCCCGGGCGGAAAGACGGTGGAACTCAAGCGAAATCACGAGGTCCGCACCGATCCCGACGGCCTGGTCACGGTGGTGGGCGGGAAGCTGACCACCGCTCGGCATATGGCGGAGCAGACCGTCGACGCGGCACAGGCCGTACTCGGGCGAAAGGGCCGCTGCCGCACCAAGTCGGCGTACCTGCTGGGCGCCGCAGGTTACGATCCGGAAGCGATCGTCGCGTCCGGGGGACTCGCCTCCCACCTGGGGGAACGCTACGGCACCGAGGCCCGTTTCGTCACCGACATTCTTGCCCAGGACCCCACCCTGGGCCGCCCGATTGTCGAGGGCCTCCCCTATCTGGAGGCCGAGGTCGTCTACGCGGCACGGCATGAGCTGGCCCGCAGCGTCGACGACATCCTCTCGCGTCGGACGCGGGCGCGGATCATGGCCCGCGACGCCTCAGCCGCCTCGGCTGAGCGGGTCGGCGAGCTGCTGATGAAGGAGCTCGACCTCCCCCGCTCGGAGGTGGCCGACCAGGTCGCCCACTACCGACTGCAGACAGCACACGAACGCGCAATCCTGATGGGAGACAAGTAGACATGATCAGCAAGGAAGCACTGAAGCGCGGATACAACCGGGGCAATTACACGGTGGGCGCACCCACCCAGCCCCTCTTCGCGCAGCACGTCGGCCCGGTCGACGGGGAGCCCTGCTTCACCGATGACCCGGTGTCGGTTCCGGAGACCGTCATCGAGGCCCTGACCGCGGTCGCCGACCGAGTCGAAACCGAGCCGGCGGCGGTGCAGGAGGGCACCCGGGACTGGTGGGCCGGCACAATGATCGCCGAGACCGGCGGCCGCCCAGCCACACCGCCGGCGGTGATAGCGCATGTGTCGAGCGCCGAGCAGGTACAGCAGGTGATCCGGATAGCCGCTGCCGCAACGATTCCCGTGACGGTCTCGGCCGGCCGTAGCAATGTCACCGGCGCGGCCCTGCCCATCCGCGGCGGCATCGTGCTGGATGTGTGCGAACTGAACCGGTTCCTCGGCTTCGACGAGCAGAGCCAGATCGTCGAGGTCGAGCCGGGCATGTTCGGCGATCTTTTCGAGCAGAAGATCCAATCCGAATACGGGATGACGATGGGGCACTGGCCCTCCTCGTACGCGATCAGCACCGTCGGCGGGTGGGTGGCCTGTCGCGGCGCCGGCCAGCTCTCGACCCGGTACGGGAAGATCGAGGACATGGTCTACGGCCTGGATGTGGTCCTGCCGAACGGGGAGCTCGTCAGCGTCGGAAACAGCGCCCGTGCCGCGGTCGGTCCAGACCTGTTGCAGCTGTTCATCGGCTCCGAGGGAACCCTCGGGGTGATCACCAAGATCCGGCTCGAGGTGCACCGGCTGCCGGACTACGGGCGGGCGCACGCCTACGGCTTCCACAGTTTCGCCGAGGGGCTCGAGGCCTGTCGCCAGATCGTCCAGCAGGGCGCGACCCCGGCCGCGCTGCGCCTCTACGACACCCTCGAGAGCGGGGTGCAGTTCGGCCTGCCCGACACCAATGTGCTGCTGGTCGCAGACGAGGGCACCCGGGAGCTGGTCGACGCCACAATGCAGATCAGCGCTCGGGTCTGCGCCGATACCGGGACCGAACTCGACGGAGACGCGATCTACGAGCGTTGGCTCGACACCAGGTATCTGACCGGCAAGAGCGCCGAGGGCTTCACCCGCAGTGCCGGGTTCGTCGCCGACACCCTGGAGATGATCGGCAAGTGGAAGGACCTGCCGGCGATCTACGACGAGGTCGTCGCCGCGATCGCCGCCGTGCCCGGCACGCTGGCCGGCTCGGCGCACCAGTCCCACGCCTACGTCGACAGCGCATGCCTGTATTTCTCGCTGCGCGGCAGCGTAGAGGTCGCGGATCGAGCCGCCTGGTACCGGGCCGCATGGGATGCGGCCAACGAGGTAATCCTCCGGCATGGAGCCACGCTCAGCCATCACCACGGCGTCGGTCTGCTGCGCTCGCCGTACATGGAGCGGTCGCTGGGCGCCGGGTTCGAGGTGCTCCGGGCGGTCAAGTCCGCGCTCGACCCCGAAAATTTGCTCAACCCAGGCAAACTGGGTCTCTAGTACCGTAAGTCGAACCGAACGGTTTGTACGAAAGAAGGTCGACACCGATGCCCCCACTACCCGGCGAACTCGACCTGTGGCTGACCCGGAACCCTGTGATCGCCGCCGTATTCGGCGCCGAGTCGGTCCCGGCGTTCCTCCGGTCCGAATGTCGGGTGAACATCCTCGCGCATGTGGCTCTGCACGAGCTGGCGGGCCTGGTCAAGGCGTTGTCGGAGGCTGGCCGGTTCACCTTCGTCAACGCCGATGCCTGCTCCGGCCTCGGGCAGGACCGCGGTGCCGTGGAGTACCTGCAGTCGATCGGTGCACCCGGCGTCGTCAGCACCAAGGGCGCGCTGATCCAACGCACGACGGCAGCGGGAATGGTGACCATGCAGAAGGTCTTCGTCACGGATCGGTCCAACCTGCCGCGCGCCATCAACTCCGTGCGGCAGAACCGACCGCACCTGGTGCAGACGATGCCCTGGCCGGTGCTTTCCCATCTCACACCGCCGGAGATCGAAGGACTCAGCCCGTTCGTCGCCGCCGGGTTCGTGCGCAGCGTCGCCGACGTGTCGGCGGCGCTGCGCGAGGGTGCGCGCGCCGTCTCGACCAGTGCGGCGTCGTTGTGGGATGCGGCGGGCCGCTGATGCTGACACCAGGCGGCGGCGCCGGTCCGGCACAACCACCACCATCTTCATCAAGGAGCAGCATGACCGCGAAGTACTTCCAGGTGATCGCGCACTACCGGGCGCGCCCGGACTCCGTCGACGCCGTGATCGAGCACCTGCACGAGCTGGCCGCGGCCAGCCGCGACGAGGCGGCCAACCTCTCCTACGAATTCTTCCAGGAGGTCGACGACCCCGCGCACATCGTGATCCTCGAGCGATACACCGACGTCGCCGGATTCGCGGCGCATCGCGAGCAGGAGCATTTCCAGCGCATCGGGCTGGGACAGATCATCCCCCGGCTCGACAGCCGCACCGTCGACACCTTCGCAGGCGCAGAGTAGTAAACGCCGGCGGTGGTGGGGCCTTCCTCGCCAACGACGAAGGCCCCTCACCGTCGAACTCAGTGGCCTGGCTACAACCGCGCTGGTCGGGTCCGGCAATCCGGCGGCGGTCGAGGCGGCCTCGGCGCAATCCTGGTCGGCATCGCCATGATCGTCCTGGTGTCCCAGCCTATTTCGCGGGCGTGGTTCCAGCGGCCGAGGGGCGTCCCCACCTCCTGATCATGCCCGGCCCCGTTCGGCCTACCGGCGGTTGATCTCGTCGATGCGGCGGGTCAACTCGGCCAGGCGGGCCGCGGCGTGCGAGCCGTCGAGCTGCGCCTCGAACGTGGTGCGGGCCGCGCTCACCAGATTCTCGGGGATCTGCGGATAGGCGTCGGCGATCGCCCAGAGGGCGCGCTCGGTCTCGTCGTCCAGTCCGCTGCTGGTGGTCAGGGCGCCGCCATCGACGACCGAGGCCAGCAACCGTTCGAAGTTGCGACACAGTTGGTCGGGTGAGAGTGGTTCGAGCACAATGCCTCCGCATGGTAGTGCCGGTCAGCCGGCGAAGAATTGGGACCTGCGCATCGTGCTGTCGAACACGTCCCGGATCATCAGACCCACGGGCGAATCACTCTGGGGCACAGCCGATCCGGACCAGTCGTTCGGAGGCGTAGCCGGGAGCCGGTGGTCGGGCCACCCGGCCGGATGCCGCGGTGGTGAAGGATACCCGGGCAACGGATCCGGCCCGTGGTTCCCCTGCCACGCCGACGGATTCGGGCCGGGCTGCCCGGTGCGACCCCTCCCTGATCCGGCTGCGCACCGGGCTGGCCCCATGGGGCGGGGTGAGGCACCTGCGGCATCCCTGGAGGAGGCGAGATCGGCTGCGGAAGCTGACCATTCGATCCGGAACCTGCGGCACCGAGCTGACCGGAGCCGTCCGGAGCTTGGGGCTGCCACCGTGCAGCGCTAGGCGCTGGCGCAGGGATTGATCGCTGGCGCGGGTCGATGCCTGGGCTGGGCTGGTGTCGGGGCTGCGCTGTTGGAGTTGGCGGACCTGTTCGAGTAGGTCTGGTTGGGTGTAGAGCCATGACCGGGAGATTCCGGCGTGCGCAGCCAGTCCGGCGACGGTCACCGGGGTGCCGGCGGCGGCGAGTTCGGTGAGGGCGTCCCGTGCCCGTTGCAGGGTCCGTCGATGGCGGGCCTGGGCGTGTTCGGCGAGGCGGTCAGCAGGCATCGCTGTGCGAGGTTTCGGTCGGCGACCGGCGCGCAGAGCGCTCCGCGATCTCATGCCGCTGATCTCACGTCGCGGCGAACGGAATCGGTTGCAGCTCAGAACATCCTGGAATGTCGATGAGCGGACAGGCCGATGCGGGTGCGGGTGGGGGTGCGGGGACACGATGGGCGCGGTCGCCGCTTCGCCGAACCAGGCCGCCGCCGCGCCGGAATCGGCTCGGTGGCGAAGGTCGTGACGACGGCCGCGACCTCGTCCGGATCGAACCGACTTCCCGATTCGCCCACGCACGGTCTTCGTGCAGGGGAAGATCGGGAACGAATTACACGAGCGGAGTATTCCCCCGAACGGCGACCTTCGACGCTGGAGGAGTGGCAATGTACGTGTACAGATTCAGATGCGACGACGGCGAACGTGACCTCGGAGCCCGCCCGTGACGACGCCGGAGTCGGATCTACGCGCCGACCTGGTTCTCGCGGGTGGTGGCGTGAAAGGTATCGGCTTGGTGGGGGCAGTCGCCGCGCTGATCGACGCCGGGTACCGGGTCTGCCGGGTGTCCGGCACTTCGGCCGGCGCGGTATTCGGGGCCATCGTCGCGGCAGCGTCGAAGAGCAGACGGTTGACGGGTGCCGAGGTGAAGAACCTCGCGCTCAGTCTCGAGTACGACAAGTTTCTCGACCCTGGGCCCATCGAGGACATCCCCATCGTCGGGCCGTCGTGGGCGATGCTTCGCGGAAGCGGAATCTACCGAGGCGACTACGCGCACCAATGGATCGCCGACAAGCTCAGCGAGCTGGGGGTGACCACGTTCGGGGACCTGCACATCGATGACGACAGCCTCCCCGAACAACAGCAATACTCCCTGGTGGTCACGGTCACCGACGTGACGACGGGCCAGCTCGTGCGACTGCCGTGGGACTACGACCGGGTCTACGGTCTCGCCCCGGACACGCAACCGGTGGCCGATGCCGTCCGCGCATCGATGGCGATTCCGTTTTTCTTCAGACCAGCCTCGTTGACCAGTACCGCCGGGGTGAAGTCGACCTTGGTGGATGGTGGTGTCCTATCGAACTTTCCGATCGATTCTCTGGATCGGACCGACGGCCTGTCGCCCCGTTGGCCTACCTTCGGAGTTACCGTGCTGCCCAATCTGCCCGCCGGCAACGACAAGGTGATTCCGCAACTCGGTCTGCTTCGCCTGGGCGGGGGCGCGCACCTGTTCGAGAGTGTCCTCACCACCATGCTGGTCGGCCACGATCAGGCATATCTGAACCAGCCCTGGGTGGACGCCCGCGCGATCCGGGTGGACTCGACCGACGTCGGCGTCCTCGACTTCCACATCAAGCAACCACAGATCGAAGCGCTCTACCAGAAGGGTTATGCAGCCGCACAGCGGTTCTTGTCCACCTGGAATTGGCCGCATTACGTCGAACGCTTCCGGGCCCCGACGACCTAGTTGCGGACAGCGAGCCCGAGCCTTCCACCGGAGGCACGACGCGGACGCCGTTGCCCCGTGGCGGGTTCGGATCCAGATGGTGGACCGTGAGCGCGACGTCGCCCAGATGCTCGGCCATCTCGAGGGGGAGACTTCGTCGTCACAGGTTGTGTCGATCACCGGTCCACTCTTTCGCGCTGCGGCACAGAATAATAAGGGGCTTATCGGCCCGAATTTCATGGGCGGGCAATCGAGGACGAGCAGGCCGGGAGGTGGGTCGCGGACGTCTCCGCCTTCCTGGACCGACTGCCACGATAGCGCGGATCGCCATGGCCGTTCGGGCTGGTCGGGCTATCCCTGCATGTTGCATTCCGGGAAGTGGTCGATGCCCAGCGCGCAGAGCACCAGCAGGGACAGGATGTTCAGCTCGGATGACGATCCCGATCCGGCGGACCCGGTATCGGCAACGGCGGCTGGGGCGGGCTGGGCGCGGCCGAGCGCGGGCGGTGCGGCTTGCGCCGTGCCCGCACCGAGCGCGACAACGATCAGGGCGCCGGCAAGTGTGCGCGGGAGTTGCTGCCGCAGAATCGATTTCATGTCATTCCTCCGAGTCTCCAATGTTGAGCAGAACTCTAGAAGCAGATGGGCTCGGAGTATTGCCCTGAGTTTCATGGGCGGGGCGGTTCCCCGACGATCGGTAGCTTTGGACCCCCTCCCGAACATGTTGCCCGACAATGAGTCTCGCCTCAGCGTCCAGGAACGGGACCAGCATGTACATGGATATACCGCCGCGACCGCCATCGGCCCGCGAACGTGATCGCTGGGCCGTTGCACTGGGTAATGCGTCGTTGCTCGGGCTCGGGCACGGCTCGGCCAGTCACGAGCATCTGCTCGAGCTCTATGTGACCGGTATCGAGCCCGACCGTTCGATCCACCGCTCCGCGGCATGATCAACAGTCCCTGCATAAGAGCCGTCACGCTCGCGCGGCCGAATCCTAGCTACTTGCCCCTGAAAAATTCGGCCCCGGGAACACAGCCGAGAATTCCACCTTTGGGCCGTATCAATCCGCCTGCGGTCGCAGTAATCTCGTGGGTGTTCTTGTCCGCGGGCCGTCGGGCTCGGCTGGATCGCCATGACGAATGAAATGATGGGGAGCCATCGTGTCCGACACCGTGAAGGTGGACACCGCCGCGCTGCGCGAGGCGGCCCACCGAGTCGGCGATCTGGCCGACAAGGTCACATCCGTATACGACACGCTGATATGCGCCGTGACCGGCGACGAGGGTGCAAGCCACTGGGGCAGTGACGATCCCGGTACTCAGTTCGCCAACGGACAGAACGGCACGGGCGGTTACGTCAAGACCGCTGCGAATCTCGAAGGCGCACTCTCCAAATCCGGCGCCACGCTGAGCGAGTACGCGGATAATATCACGCAGGCGGCCGACCTCATCGACAAGATGGAAGCCCAGAACGCCGGTTGACCCACCCATACTGACGGCAGGCCGATATGGTCTCGAATGACGGTGTGCCGGAAGGAATGCCATGGCCAATGAGGCATTGAAAGCTCAGGTCGCCGAGCTGATGAAATCGGTTCAGGATTACGCCGCCGCCACCGCGCGGGCGCGGGAGCGCCGAGAGCAGCTGATGGTGACGGCCGAGGCCGCCGACGGCCGGGTCTCGGTGACCGTCAACGCCGACGGCGTGGTGATCGACGTCCAATTCGCGGACGATGTCGACGATCTGGACTACGGCGAGATCGCGGCAGCGGTGCGAGTGGCGGCGCAGGACGCGGCCGCCGCGGCGGTCCGCGAATCGGCCGAGATCACGGACGTCACCAGCCTGGCCCGCGACCTCCCCGGATTCTCCGAGATCCTGCCCGGTCTACCGGATTTCGATCAGATCCGCACGATGTTCCCGCCGGCCCCGAGGGCGCCGACCGATCTGCCCGGCTCGCCGTCGCGGACGGCGCCGCAGGCGGATCGACAGCGGGGCAACCGATCCGAGGTCAACGACTCGCAGTGGTGAACCAGACGCGTACCGGTTCCGTAACCCGTAACCCCGGTGGAGCCGTGGATCGAGGGGGGTCATGAGCATCATGTTGCCGGACTGGGCCGCTGGCATCATCGGCGTGCTCGGCGGCGGCACGTGGCCCGAGGCCGACGAGGATGCGTTGTTCGCCCTGGGCGCAGCGTGGAAGCAGGCAGCCGGTGATCTGAAGGCTCTCGACACCGACCTCGCCGACGCCAAGTCCGCGGTCGACGTGGCGTATCCCGAGGGGAAGGGGCATGACGCGATCGTCGCGGCCCTGGACCAATTCGTCACCGGCAACTCCTCGTTCGACACCCTGTCCGGGTTCATGGACCAGCTCGGCGACTATTCGGACGGAACCGGTGCGAGCATCGAGCACAGCAAGCTGCAGATCCTGGTCGCCGCCGCGGTGACCGTGGCGATGCTCGCATCGGCGGCCATCCCCGGCTGCCAGGCGGACCTGCCGCTCGCCTGGGCCATGCTGCGGATGGCGCTGATCGGGATCCTGCAGGAGTTGTTCATCGAGCTGATACAGCTGCATGAGGGGCACATCAAGAGCCTCGACGGCTGGGAGATCGCCTTCTCCGGTGCCAATATGGCGGCAAGCGAGCTGGGTGGCCGGTTGTTCGGCAAGGGATTCGGCAGTCTGCTCGAAAAGATGCTCGCCGGTCCGATCGGCAAGGCCGTCGGCGAGGATCTTCTGAAGTCGTTCGGCCAGAAGGCGCTCATCGGAATCGCCGGGGGCACAGGAGGACTCGTTGCCGCCACCGTGGCCGGCGAGGCGGAGTCCACCATCATGCGTGGCCTCACGACCGGGGACTGGCATCTGGACAAGCCCGAGTTCTCGACCAATATGTTCCTGAACCTGGCGGTGAGCACCGGGCTGCATTCGGCCCTCCCGGAGCACGCCCCGGGGGTGACGGCGGACACCACGACCGCACCGGACGTGCCCACCGTCACCCCGGACGTTCCGGTACCCGATACCGGTACGGCGCTGACCGATGCCATAACCACCGATTCGGCGTCGCCGAATGGAATCCCTGCTCGGACAGACCAACCCGAAACCATATCGACGAACGAATCCCCTGCGACCACGACGCAGATCGCCGAACCTCCTTCCGCCACCGATAATTCGAGCGCTCCGACTGCCACGGAGCAGAGCGGCGGCAGCACGGCCACACCGGCCAACGACAGCGGACCGGTGATCGGTCGCAGCGAAAGTCAGTTCCCCACAGTCGATTCCGACGCGAATCAGAACACTCCCCCGGAGCAGGCCGCCGCGGAACCTCGTACCGGGACGGTGAAGACCGCGGCGCCGGGCCCGGTGCGGTCGAGCCCGGTCACATCGAGGCCGGTGACATCGGATACCGCTCCCGTATCGGACGAGATCCCCGGGCAACCGGCGCAACCGGCTGCCTCGATCGCCGGCAATTCCGCATCGGAAATCCCAGCGCCTATGAGCGATTCGCCCATCTCTGCCGCACCGACGAACGAAACCGCCACGCCGATACCGGGTCCCGCAACGGCCGACGAAACAGCAACGCCGGTACCGGCCTCCGCGACGACGGCCGGCGTGCTCCCGGATGCCTCGATCACCGGCGCCCGGGGCAGCGGAGCATCTGATCCGCAGACCGATCTCGAGCCACTCCCCGTGGCGAATCGGTCCACGGCCGTCCCGGAGCCGTCCACGCCCGCGCTGGATCCCGTTGCCGCCGACATGATTTCCGGTATCGATCAGCCGACCGGAAACGGCACGGAATCGCAGGGCGCCGCCGCTCCCGCGGCGCCGCAGAAAACGCAGGACACGGGAAAATCTCAGGTACCGGCCAGCGACCGGGTTCCGGCCTCGAAGGAGGGGACGCGCAACGGCCGTACCGAGACCGTGGGTTCCAAGAGCCCGAACGAGCGCACCACCCGCGCCGTCGTCTCCGCCGATGATCGGGGCGCCCCGAGGGCCGTCGATGCCAAACCCCAGTCCGAGATCCAGGCTCGCGCGGGAACCGAGATCGAGGCGAATCCCGCCGACAAGAGTTTCCGGATCGGCAGCCCGGTCGAATCCGACGACCCGTCACACCAGGACCTTTCGGCGACACCGCCGGAGAATCCGCAGCAGTTACCGGAGAATTCGGCGGAACAGCCGTCCGATCAGGATCGGGCCGCCATTGCGCGTGCGCGCGGGACCCTCGCAACGCTCGATCGGTACGAGAGCGAGCATCCGCCGCAAATCGCTTCCGTCCGAACAGACCCGGATCAACGATGGGCCTATGAGTGGCGTCGCTATCCGGATCACCCCGACGGACCGCTCAGCGTCGTCCGTATCCCCGTGGATGTCGCCGTGGATCCGAGCATCGAGCCCGCCACCGGCGATCGTCTGGAGGCGGGGCTGTGGGAGAAACTCCGGTCCGCCGGTGACTCCTTGTTCAATCGCGGCCACACACTGCCCTCGGGTGATCGGTTCCTGGCCGAGCTGGTCCCCGCCACCGACGAGGGCAGCGGCGCCGCGAGCCTGTACCTCACCGAAAACGGCGAATTCGGCACCCTCCATGAGGGCACCACCGTCGACGACCTCGCCCAGCGCCTGCACCAGGACCTGGGTTTGGAGCCCGGATCCGGCCACGGCCTGAGCGAGGACGACCTCTACAAGTTCAGCCGGGCCATCTGCAGGGCGAACACCGACGCGATGCTCGGCGGTCTGGAGCACATCCAGCGCCTCGGCAGGTACGCCGAGCTGGAGGATCGCGGAAACCAATACGATCTCGAGGACATCCTGCGGATGCCCGGAGAAAACAGGTTCCGGATCGGGGTCAACCCGGAGGAATACACGCGGCGCATCAATCCGGGCGGTCTCGACGCGCCCGGTCGCCGCGACAACTGTGTCATAGCCTCCCTCTCCGCGCTGGCGACCTTCTACGGCGACCCGACGGTCTCGGTGCCCCGCGCACCCACCGTGGTCGACGGCAGGATGACGTACACCGGCGTGGGCGATGCCGAGTGGCGGCAGATCGGTCCCTGGATGGACAATCGCCCGTGGGACAACTTCGACGACGGCACGAGGACGATTCCCGAGCAATTCGATGCCCTGCGCGCTCGGATCGAGAACGCAGGGCCGGGATCCGCCGCATTGGTGGTGTGGGGGTGGAAGGTATACGACGCCGAGCAAAATCCGCTGTTCAACCCGGACGGGACACCGATGGTCACCAGTGGCCATGCCATCGTCCTCGTCTATCCACACGACGCCCAGGGCCCGGTGTGGTTCGATCCACAGTCGGGCGAGATCATCACGGACCCCCGCCGCCTCCCGGAAGATGTGGTGCAGGAAGCGGTATCGCTGGAGTACGTCGCATTCGAACCGCCTGGAGGAACCCCAGATGCCATCGGAACTGAACACCGAGGAACAGATCAATCACTATCTGACACAGGCATTCGGAACGACCCGACGCTTCCGGGTGATCCCCTTCGACCACTGCTGGGTGTGCCAGGCGGCGCTGTCCCCGGAGCAGATCGCCCGGAGGGAACACCTGGGCCTGGGCAGCTACCTGGTGGACAGGCGAACCGGGGTGGTCACGACGATTCCCAGCTCGACGCCCCCACACCTGGCGGGGAAGCGGTACGACGAGTCGGTCCGGATCGGCCGGCCCCTGCTGGGACGGCAGATCTATCCGCACCTGTCCCGGGTGATCATCCGGCGAACGCGGGAGGATCCGAAGACGATCGAATACCAGGTGCGGATCGAATCCCTGGCCCAACCTCCGGAACCGACCAGGGAATACCCCCTGGAGATCACCAAGACCAGCCTGGCCTGCCGACCGGCGACACCACCGGGGGCGAGCGTGGCGGCCTGGGCGCAGTGGCAGGCCCAAACGAACGGAACCTGGCCGGAACAGGGGACATTCGAGGAGTAGAGCCCCCCGCGGAGGGGGGTGGCGGCCCCCTTTCGGTCGCCTCCGGCGAGCACGGACCGGAGAATATCGGCCGGGCACAACCCCCGCACGGCGACGCCGAACAGCCCACGCCGCCTCCGGAATCGCAGCCCGACAGACCGTTCTCCCTGTCGACCACGCCGAACGGCCACGGCGACGACGTCGAGGCCACTGCGACCCGGCCCGCTGCGGTCGACCCGCCAGGTCCGTCGAAGCCGGGTGCACATCCGGACGAAGGCGCCCAGCGGACATCCCGGCAGCCCGACGGGTCGGACGGACCCGTCCGCCCCCGGCTCCGTCCCGTCAGGCTCAGGCTCACCTCGCTCGAGACCGGGGACTCGAATCAGCCTCCGCCGGTTGTGAATCCGGCCGGGGGTGGGTCGGGCGGCAACGACAACGGCTCGCCCCCGATAGCAGTCGGCGACCACGGCGATGACGACATCTCCAGGCAACCGACGGAGCCTCTGCAGCCGAACGCATACCCGAACTTCGATGAGTCGGCTCAGCCGACACATCCCCAACAGCCGCCTGCACAGGAAAAACCCGGCGAGACCCCTCAGCGGCCCACGGGATCCGACGTCCCGGCTCGGTCCCGGATCCGCCCGGTCAAGCTCGTCCGGCTCGAGACCGGGGACTCGAATCAGACTCCGCCGGTTGTGAATCCGGCCGAGTTGCCCACGCGGCCCGGAGGCACACAGGACGAGACCGCGAACGCGTACGGTCAGGGCCTGCGGCCGCAGGGCGCGAACCCGAACCCCCAGGGGCCGATCACGGTCGACCAGATCAAGCCTCCGCAGCCGGGCGGCGGCGATGAAGCCGCCCAGATGGCGGGTGGGCAGCAGATGCAGCAGATGATGCTGCCGCCGGAACAGTCACAGCAGCATGCCCCGCAGCAGCCGGATATTTCGCCGAATCCGCCTGTCCGCGAGGCGGTTCCGAAGATCATCGATCCGCGAGACCTCGTTCGCCAGCAGGTGATCCTGAACCGGGAGCAGGACGAGCTGAACTTCCGTGACAATCGGCGCATCGCCACGGAACAGGCGCTCGCCGACGAGCGCCTTGCCGCCCAGAACGAACTCGACAGGGCGATCACGGAAAACCGGGACGTGCGGAACCCCACGGCCCGGGTGCGTGCGGCGCAGGACGCCGAACAGCAGTTCCGCAACCAGGCCGACCCCGACCTCGACGAGCTCCGCAAGCGAGTCGCCGACCGGCAGCAGGCGGTGAACAAGGCCCTGCGTCAGACCGGGCGTCCCGCGGCGGGCCTGTACGACAAGGTCGCGAGCGCGGAGGCCGAACGGCGGGCCCTGCGAGGGCAGCGGGCGGGCGTGCAGACACTACTCGATCAGGTCAAGGCGCAGATTGATGCCCTGCGGCAGCACGGGAACGGCGCCGATCCGGATGTGGCCCAGCGGATGAAGGAACTGCTGGACCAGCGTACCCAGCTGATCGGGGACAAGATCGGGCTCGACGAGAAGTGGGTTCAGGCCAATATCGCCGTCCACAGCCTGCTGCGATTCGGCAACGACCAGAGCGGGGCCACCGTCGATCTGAGCAGTGCCCGCGTGATCGCCCGATTCGAATTGCCGGTCAGCGGCAGCGATCGGATGCAGGTGAATTTCACCAGGCAGATGCTCGACGAGCAGGTGCGCAACGGCAATCTGTCCCCGATTCTTCCCGAGGAGCTCCGCAGGCCGATCAGCGCGGTCCGCGCGGTGCTCAATGAATCCGGATCGACACCCGAGCGGGTGCGGGCCGCGCTCGACGCGGCGCGCAGCCAGATCGATCTCGCCGCGCGGAATGTTCCCGATCCCAGGCTGACCGCCTACGCCCACAGGTTGATCAATGAACTCGAGACCGGATCGAGTCTGCCCGAACAGCATTGGTGGCAGCGGGCGGCGTGGCGCAGCGGCGTGGTGGATTCTCAGTCGGCCACGAAGACCATGCGGGTCGGGGCGGATATTGTGGAGGCCGGGAACGGGACCCGCTATCTGCGGTTCAACAGGCTGACCGACATGATCGCGTACGAGGCCAATAGATATTACTTCGGGTCCGGCGTCTGGGACGGGCTCTCCGATGTGTTGCCGCCGGTCGACCACGAACTGCTCTGGCACGAACACTTCGGCCTGGGCTATTCGGCGTCGGCTAATACCGCGGTCGTGGAAGCGAGCGGCCGGCGATTCGAGCAGAATGTGGACCAGCGCGATTACTTTGCCGTCAAGATCAATCCTCTCACTCCCGGCCCGGCCTTCATCGAACAGCATGTCAACTTCTGGCCGGAGGCGGAGTCACAGCAGGATCCGGCCACCTTCGACCCCGCGCTGAACCTGCACGATGTCGACAAGGTAACGATCAAGAACTACTGGGGGGTCAACCCGAGAATATTCTTCAACCATATCGCCCTCGCCGATGTCCCACTGACGGCAAGGATCGTTATGGACATCGTGTTCACCAGTACCGACAACGGTGCGCCGACGAGGGCCGTCAATTACTCCCTGCAGCTGATGGCGAGTTATTCGGTCCTCGAGAATCTGGTTCAGAAAACCCTGCCCGGCATACTCGGTGCGAACCATATCGCGGTGCCGCCGGATTGGGCGCTGAAAATTCCCGATGTGGGCGGCGACTCCACCATCTCCCTCAATCTGAACAGACTCTTCGGCGGTGGCGCCGGGGCGGAGATCCCACAGGAGATGCGGGACGCCCTGGCGCGCGCGGGCATATCCGTCGACCGGAACGGCAATCTCACGAGCCCGCCGGATCGGTTCCCCAGGCCGCCCCCGCCATAGGAACGCCGAACGAGCTCTCGATCGAGCAAACCCAGCCCGAAACAGCAGGAGATCATCATGGGTGGCCAACCGTACAGTGGCGAGCCGAACCTCAGCGATCCGGGAAGTCTGGAGACGCAATGGTCGAATCTGAGCAAATCGGCAGGCCAGGGTTCTTTTGGATTCGACCCCTCGATCGCCGCCGACTGTGTCAAGGCCTGTATCGCCGCGATCGAGAGTCTGCAGGGGCTGCGACAGAATTCGACCAAGCTGCTGACCATCCCCCACGGCGCGTTCGGTACGCTGCCCTATCATTCGGGCGATCTCCTGGAGGCTGCGTTCAACAAGCTGGTCGGCAATATGAATGACTCCCTGGACGTGCACTCCAGGATTCTGACCGATATGGGTGACACCTTCATCTCGGCCGCCACGACCTATGCAAAGGCCGACCACGAATCGACATCGAGTTTCACCAATCTCTCCGGAGAACTGCACAACCCGACACCGGCCGCGCTGCAGTACGGCGTAGATACCGACTCGCTGAGCTCCCTGCCGGTATACGGCCAGAGCCGCTACAATAATACAACCGGAAACGTTCCGGGATTCAATGTTCCGGAATTCAATTTCCCGGTCGAGTACGAAAATCTTCCCGCGCTCGCGACCGGAGATCAGCCCGGCAGCATGGCCGCCTTTCAGCTGGTCACACTCGGTCAGACGATAGACAACAAGCAGGTGTATACCGCCGCCAACAACTGGACGCACCTGCACCTTCAGCTGAACAGTACCCGTACCACCCTGGCGCAGCAGATCTCGAAGGCAATGGAATCCGGTAGCTGGTTCGGATACGGAGCGAGTTCCGCGAACGAGGCGGTCTACAACGAGGTGTGCATCCTCGCCGATCTGGCCTCTCATGCCATGCTGGTGGCGAATAATCTGGCGTATGCGCAGGATTGGCTGGCTCAGGCGAAGGCCGCGATGCCGACCTCAACCACCGTCACCCAGAACGGCAAGAGCTATCCGATGGACGCGGCGACGCTCAACAGCCACCGGGATCGGTACCAGTCCACATATGCCAGCCAATACGATAAGTCGCGAAAAGATATGCCGACCATCGTCGCGCCGCAGAGTAAGAACAACAACGGAAACAACCAGAACCAGAATCAGAACGGCGACAATAAGGGTAATAACAACGGCGGCACGAATAACGGCAACAACGGGGCGGCGAACAACGGCTCGAGTTCCGGCGCCGGATCTCACTCGGGAGCCGGTGCGGGTTCGCAGTCGGATACTGGTTCCGGTGCGGGTGTTCACTCGGGGTCCGGTTTTGGTGCGGCCTCGGTGTCGGGGTCCGGTTTCGGTGCGGGTTCGCATTCGGGTTCCGGTTCCGGTGTAGGTTCTCAGTCCGGCTTCGGCCCGGGGCGCGCCGTGGGCTCCGGCGCCGCCGCTTCGGACGCATCGACCGCCGCACAGCAACAGGCCCAGGCCGCACAGGCTCTTCAGCAGGGTTTGCAGACCGGTCTATCGGCACTGCAGCAGGCATTGCAGGCCGGGCAGCAGCTCGCCCAGCAGGCGCTGGCCGCCGGACAGCAGGCCGCGGCGCAGAATGCGCTATCGGCGCTGAACCCCTCGGACATCGCCGGCCTGGCCGATAAGGCCGCTGCGCAATTCGGTGGCACCGCGGCCGCATCCGCCGGCAGTGGGATGGGAGCGGGTGCGGGCCAGGCGCTGGGCGACTATCAGGGGCAATCTCGCCTGTTTCCCCGGGCTGGTCTCATCGGTCCTACGGCCCCCGGCTCACCAGCGGTCGCGGTGCCGGGCGTGGCGGCCGGCAGCATGCCATCAGCAGGCTCGCCCATGGGCGGTATGGGTGGCGCCGGACAGAACAGGGACAACGACAAGGCCCACAAGCGCGCGAAATACCTCGATTCGACCGCCAATCTCGACGAGGCATTCGGCACCGCGCCCGATATGGCCCGCCCGATCGTCGGCGCCGCCGATCCGGAAACCGAGCAGGCCCAGCCGGTTGAGCAACCGGTCACCGTGCGGACCGTCGAGGGCGAATCGCAGGAACGGCCGGTCTCATCGCGCAAGACCAAGGTTCGCGTCCACAGGCCCGATCAGGGACAGGGGCGGCAGGTCACGGTCTGATCGTCGCCGCACGTGCTCCGGTAATCACCGTGTGGATCAGAGCGATTCGTCGCGGATCGCCGTGACGATCGCGGCGATGCGATCGTTGATCAGGTCCACCAGGCCACGCGCGTCCACCGGCTTCGCGATCGCCGGATCGCCGGGCAGGATCGCATACCGCCCGTCGCCGTGTCGATCGCGCCACTCCAGGCGGTGCCGGGTCGTGCCGCGCACCCCGAATTTCGACCGGGCCTGCACGATGTCGAGCGTGCCGACGGTGTCGAATCCGGCGCGGGTAAACGCCCGATACCGTTGCGCGGCACTGTCGTCCCCGATGTACACCGGCGACAGGCCGTATTCGTAGTCGACATCCTCGGCCGAGGCGCCCGGCACGACGACCTCGCCCAACTCGCCCGCCGGCATCTCCGGCAGCGCTGCGACCACGACGGCGGCCAGCTCGGGCACCTCGCATTCGGCGAGGTCGTAACCGCCGCTGTGCCAAATCGTCTCGCCGGGGCGCTGAACGACGACCGCGGCCAGACCCGCCCGGCACGCGCCCAGGACCCGGATGCAGCCCTCCGGATCCTCCATATCCTGCCCGTCGTAACCCTGGACCTCGATCCGGATGTCCGGCCCACCGAGCGCATCGACAATGGACCGCAGTTCCAAATCGTTCAGGGTGCACAACCGATCGAGTACCCGCCGTTTCTCCGCCCGGTACTCGTGCTCGTCGGTCATCCGCTCGGTGTATATCAGCGGCGCCGGCAGCCAGTCGTGATGCACGCTGTCCCACAGCGTATTCCACCCGAAGTCCGTGAAGCTCCACTCGCGACCCATCCGGCTGTGCTCCGATCCCTCATCCGTATGGCGGGGATCCGACGAATCGCGTGGGCACACGACTCGTCGGATCGCACACGCATTTTCGCAGTTTCCGCACGACTCGGCTCGGCGCCGAGAGACATTTCGCCCAGCGCGGGTGCGGTACACGGAGGTGGGTGAGATACTGCCACCGTGTTGCAGCCTCCTCCAGTGACACCGCCACCCTCGCTGATCGCTCCGCCCCAGGCACTCACGAGCCGGGATCTGGACGGCGTCCTGCACGTGCTGGAAGACTGCGAGCGCGCACCCTCCGCCGGGGATCTGCGGGCCGTCGCACTGGAGGCCATGGCGCGTTATCTGGGATATCGAGAGACCACGTTCTTCATGGGCGAGACGTTGCAGGACTGCTTCGTCGACGATACCGCGATACTCAACGGCCGCGTCGCCGGTCTGCTCCCGCAGTACCTGGAACACTGGCACCGATACGACCCATTCGCTCGGCCGCCGTCCGTCGGCTTTCTCGCTCGGTACGACGTGGCGTCACTGGACTGGTTTCCCCACCCCAGCCGACCCGATATGCGCAACTACCTGGACAGATTCCTGTTCGCCAACAGCATGCACGCCAAGATCGTGATTCTGTTGCGGAGTTCCCGTGCCGTTGCTGCGATGGGTGTGCTCGATTCGGAGTCGGGCGCGTTCGGACCCCGCGATCTGGCCCTGGCGCGGCTCATCGGGCGTCATCTGGGCGGTCTGCTGGATCTGCATCTCGCGGCGGACAACACCGCCGCTCCGGCCGTTGCCCTGTCCCCACGACAAGCAGAGGTGGCCGGACTCGTCGCCGACGGCCTGACCAACGCCGAGATAGCCCAGCGACTTCACATCGGTGTCGACACGGTGAAAAAGCATCTTACCCTAGCTCTTTCGACCACCGGCTGCCGGAACCGGACGCAGCTTGCCCTTCGCCTGCGCGGGACGCGGTCGTAGCGGCTCCTCCTGCCGGCCGCGGTGCACCAGGATGAACACGCTCCGTGAACGGCGGCCACCAGCCCTGGCGCCTGGACCGAGTCCAGGTCGCAAAGTCCTTCGTGCAGGGCCGGTTCGGCTGGATCAGCGTGCAAACGAGCATCGTCACCGGCGGAGATCGCCTGCCAGGCCCGCCGAGGTAGGCCGGCGGCCACCGCGTCGGCGCGGGCGTGGCCCGCGCGCGGTTCCCGCCACTCGCGGACCAGAACCAGCCGTTGCCGAAGCAGGCCCACCGATTTGCAGGCGGGTGGGTTATTTGGCCGGTGTCACCGGCTGTTGTGCGGGGTCTTTGCAGTAGGCGAGCTGGGGCGGGCAGGGCGCGAGGATGGTGGAGAAGTATTGGATGGCGGCGAACAGGGTGATGGGCCCACCGGCCACGACGAGCCCGGTCATGGACCCGACCGCGCCGAGGGTGGCCGCGCCCAGGACACAGCCGGCGATGGCGGCACCGACGAAGGGCGCGAGCAGGAAGATGACCGGGCTCGAGATCGCGGCCCCGACCGCCGCGCCGGCCAGGCAACCGACGCCGGCGCCCAGGACAGCGCCCAGCACGGCACTGACCGCGGCGCCGATCGTAAGCCGCTGAGCGAAGGTGCCCAGGGCTTGCGTGTCGCGCGGGTTGACCGATTCCGCAAATCAAATCTTCGATGTGGTCGAGAAATTCGATGCCAAGTTGATTTCCGGCGATGAGCTTGTCGCATTCAATTTTGAGAAATAGCTCGACCGTGTTGTCCAAAAGCATCAGGCTAATCCGCTGTGGTATTCGACCTTCAGTGATACGAGTCGAATCCCCAGCTCAGATGCTATCAGGTGATGCCGTCCTGTCTCTTCGAAGTTGAGGCACCCCACTGGCGTTGACCTGTGGTGCCGCAACATATCGAGACGGCGAATGGCGGATTCGTCTCATTGGGCATGAGGCAAATCGGCGGATTGGTGTGGTCCTGTCTGTCGGATGATCGTCTGGGCGGCGGCTCCGTAGACGGCATGGTGGTGCAGTTCTTCCCGGAGTTACTCGCAGATGGCCAGCTCACTGGGCGTACATAGGAACCGGCTTACTCTCCTGGCTGCTCACCTGACATCGGCGAGTTGTCCTCTGCGGCAGGCGGTTCGACCTCGGAGTGCGGGATTTCGGGTGCCAGCGCCGTGATCGCGACGGTCGGGCAAGTGTCGATGATTGGACCGCAGGTGTAGACCGGAAGCGGAGTTTCAGCACTTCTTGCTGTCGTGCATCGCCCGTCTGCGAGACGTTGGATGGTGGCGCTCAGCCAGGCCTGGAGATCAGCGGGGTCGCCGAGTTCGGAACGCAGGACCCGGCGGCGGGTCGAGACGCCGAGCACGAAAGCGTCGATCGCTGCGGCTCGGCTGCGGGCATCCGCATCGTCCAGGCCGCTGTCGCGCAGGTAGCGGTGCAGCGGCTCCAGCGAGTTCGTGTCGAGGAATGCGGCCAGCGCCTCCGCTGCCTCCGGGCGTTCGCCGGACGCGCGTTGCAGCACGAGCAGCGGATCCTCCCCTGGTGCACCGAACCAGCGCGCGACGATGCTCGCCGCCAGGCGCGAACCCAGCGCGGAACGGTCCCCGTCGAAGGAATTCGAGACCGGGATCTCCACCCGGGTTGCCGCCAGGAAAAGGCCATCCTTGCCGCCGAAATAGCGGGTGATGAGGTTGGGCGACACCCCGGCCGCGTCGGCTATACCTTTAACCGTGATCGCCGTGTACCCGTGCTGGGCGAACTGGCGTTGCGCGTGCTCCAGGATCCGCTGCCTGGTGGCGGCCGCATCGCGCAATGTCATGTGTACGAGCATACACATGATGTGTACGCTGATACACATGAACGGCGAGATACGGGAACGACTCCGGCGGACGCGGCGTGTCACAACCCCGTGGAGTGAGGACAGGACGCGCGGCATCGCCGGCACTCACCTCGACGAACTGCTCGAACGCTGGGCCAACGGGTACGACTGGGGCGTGCACGAGCGCCGCATCGACGAGTTCCCTTGGGAGACAGTGCAAACAGGCGACATCGACCTGCGGGTGATCCACCAGCGATCCGCCGATCCTGGCGTCCCAGTTGTCGTGCTGCTGCATGGCTGGCCGGACTCGGTGTTGCGGTTCGAGCGCGTCCTGCCTTTGCTCGCGGACCTGCACGTGGTGGTTCCCGCGCTGCCGGGCTTCCCGTTCGCGGCCCCGCTCACCATGCCCGGTATGTCGGTCAACCGGATCGCCGGAATCGTCGCAGCCGCTCTCGATGAGCTCGGTTACTCGCGGTACACGGTGTCCGGTGGCGACGTGGGTGGCACCGTCGCGGAAGTCCTCGCGGCCGAACACCCGGATCGGGTGGCTGCCTTGCACCTCACGAACATTGCCCCGCTGCATGCGCTCAGGGCAGACCGGTCGAACCTCGCGCCCGACGCGGTGGCCTACCTCGACCGGTCGGCGCAGTGGTTCCGGACCGAGGGCGGGTACATCGCGGAGCAGTCGACGCGGCCGAACACGCTCGCTGCCGCCCTCGGCGACTCACCCGCTGGCCTCGCGGCGTGGATCGTGGAGAAACTGGAGTCCTGGTCCGACGAGTCGGCCTTCACTGTGGACGAACTGCTCACCTGGGTCACTGCCTACTGGGTCACCGGCACGATCGGCACCTCTTTCGCCACCTATGCCGAACCGGTCACCCTCCCTGACCGGATCGACACGCCGACCGTGCTGTCGGTGTTCCCGCGCGACATCAAACCGGAGCCGCGAAGCTACGCGGAGGCGTTCCTGAACGTTTGCGAGTATGTGAAACACCGGGCCGGCGGCCACTTCGCAGCCTGGGAACAGCCCGAGGCCTACGCCGGTGACATACACCGAGCGGTCAAGCTGGGCGGCTGAACGGAGCTTGCGGATGTTCCACCTGCAACACCGCACGCCCGGCACGGCCCATGGCGTGGCAGCCGGCACCGAACGTTCGTGGTCACGGCACCAGCCACAGCGCCTCAACTACATGAGACAAATCCCAAAATGCCTCAACTCAGCGAGACTGCCTCGGTTTTAACGAGATCGGACAGATGCCGTGTCAGGATTGGCGGACGAATGTTCCTGCAGCTCTTGCCTTCAGTAGATCCAGCCTCAACAGTGTTGCATCAAAAGCAACGGAGGTGAGGATGGGGAGAGCGGCGGATCTGCCCGGCGCGGCGCACCTGGTGCTGGCACCAGGGGTGGTGCATCTCGATCCTGCGACGGCGGTGTTCGAGGGGATGCTGTTCCCTGTCAAGTCAGCGTGTTGAGATCCTGACGGCCGGTTCTATAACCAGTCTGCGGCAGTGGCCTTCGGACTGGTGCCCTTCCCGCCAGCCTGAGCTGAAGTGGATAGCTTGAGCCCGATTCGTCGGAGGGGTGGCCAAAGGGCGTGTCCCGTGGATATCCGTCGGAGATGCCCGGTGGGGTTTCGTCGTGCACACGCCCCCGTAGCTCAGCCGGTTAGAGCAGGACGCTTATAACGTCAAGGTCGTGGGTTCAAGCCCCGCCGGGGGTACTCGGGATTGGGCATGCCAGCTCGGGGACCACGCTTGCCGGAATCCCTCCGGGATCCCGAAATCGTGTCGTGCGGTGGTTGGCTGACTGGCTGCCCGTCGGCGCGGTCAGTTGTCGGATTCGGATGATCATCGGTCTCGAATCGGGATGACTGCAGCGCTGGGGTTCGCCAGCGCCTCTCGCAGTGCTGTCTTGAGCGACCCGGTGCCCGGCCGTGACATGATGTCGTGAACGTCGTGGTCGAACAGCAGCGCTCCCTCCGGGACCATTCGCTCCAGCACGCGAATAGCGTTGACGACAGGACGAATCGCGACCCAAGGCATGTCGCGTTCCACTCCGGCGGAGTCGTGGTTGCCGTACTCGTCGACGGCGTTCTTGAACACGGTGCCGCGGATCAAGTGCCGGCCGACCTTGCCCTCGGCATCGGGTGCCGGGTCGGGGCAGCACCCAGACCGCATGCCCAGGACCTCACCCGGACGGGCGCCTGTGAGGTAGGCGCAGACCACGAACGCGGCTGTCACCAAGTGCCGCATCAGGATTGGTGCTTCATTGAAGTCGATCGAAGACCTCCACGGCCGTCCGGCGATCCGGCCGGCCACCGGAACATCGAGCGGGCAAGGCCCGGGGCGCTGCGCCACCGCGGCCACCAACCCCTCACGGGCGCAGAACTTGTCGATCTGGTCCTTCGAGGCTCCGGTGATGCCGCCGATGTAGGTGCGGGCCAGCCCAATCCTGGTCGTGTAGACGGTGGCGGGCAGAGGTCCACCGGTCGCAACGAGAGGGCCGAGATAGGCATGAAGTGCGGCGGCTCCAGCCTCGGTCGCGACGCTCGAGTGGGCTATGGTCGTGAGTCGCTGCCGTTCCGACGACTTGCTTCATCGCCACCGGATTCCGACGCACGTGGCCGCTCTCGACCGCCCACCGATACAGGCTGGCGAACGCGGCCAACTCCCGATCCCACTTGGTGCCGCCGATCCGCCCCGGGTTGGTCTCGGCGAACCGCCGCCAGTGCTCGAAGTCCTCCAGATCCCGGGACACCGCTTCGGTCCATCGCCGGCCCCGCTGGGACAGGAAGGTCAGCAGCAGCGCGATATCGGTTGCGTAGTTGCGCCGCGTCTCGGCGGTGTACCGGCGGAACGTCGTCGACTGCCCGTACAGACCCAACACCGGGTCCACCGTGTAGTCCGGAGCCAGAAAGATCGGATCCCCCGCCCGAACCCCAACCTGATTCTCACGAGCCGGGAGATCCTCCCACCTGGCCAACCCCCTGCGCCGCACTCCGCTCCGGACCTCGTCCTGCAGCACCCAGAACACCCGCCAACTCGCCACGCTTCGCTTCCCTCTCGACGTGCATCAACACGCACATCTAATAGGGAAATGCTGGAGGGTGGGCGCGGCAGCAGCGCACCCGATTCCTCAACTGGGACACCACGATCAAGCCGCGGTTGTCACTAGTGCGCCGGTTGGCGGTGTTCTCGAATCAGTATCCGTGGCAGTGGCAGCCCGCCGAAGTGGAGGCGTTCTTCGATCACTTGCGTTCCACTGCACCGAGTTTCGGTGTCTCGAGCGCTCGGCAGCATCAGAACTCGTTGCGGTTGTCTTGTGAGTGTTGGCTGACGACAGTCAAGTAGGATGAGTTGCATGCGATGAGAACCGTTTCACGGCAATCGGATCGTCATCCGCCCTGAGCGTCGAAGCAGTTCACTGACAGCAAACCCAAGCCACTCAGACGATCTCGAGTTGATATGCAGCCTGGACCCAGAAGCCACCGGGCTCGTACTCACCGCCGAACGTGAGGATGTAATCACCAGGTTGCAGGTCGTCCAGCCTGCACCAAAGGCCCCAGGCCGTCGCCTTGAACAAGCCGGTCACGCCGAAGGGGCCACCGGCTGCCGCGTTGACAGAGAACGGGATGCGGTTGGTCACCTCCTGCACCGGCAGGGAGACACCGTTCAGCTCGGCATGACCACTTGCCGTGGGTGCCACCGGAACACGGCCGCCGACGAACGGGAACGACTTCCGGACCTTTTGGAACATGTTGAAGGCGGGAAAGAAGATCGGGCGACCGGAGGGCACGGAGCAGCACCTGCTGACCTCGCCACCGAAAGTTCCGGCGAGGAACCAGACATCGTCGGGCTGGCCTTCGGCCGCAAGGATTCCGGTCTCGTCGCATACCGGATTCTTGGCGTTGGGGATCGACATGGCCCACTGCCACCACCGGACGGCCAAATCGACGTTACTGCTGTGCATCCAAACCACCTTGATGATCTATCCGTCGGTCAGGATAGCCGAGCGTTGGAGAGGGGTGCCGAGGGCACGACATCCCACGCCATCCGCTACCTCGTAGAGCGGGCTGACCCACCTGGCGGGCCGCGCATCCAGTCATGGCCAGCGCCAACACCGCCCACACCTGGTCGTAGGACAGTGCGATAGGTCCTGTCCATGCTTGGTTGTCACGCGGAACGTCAGGCGCGGACACGAGTTTGGTTGCGGATACTGACCGTTCGAGATGCAGCGTCGTTTATATGGGCGGTGCCGTCGCTGCCCGAGATGTCGGTGTTCACGAACGCGACGTATCCGACGAGCAGAGGGGATCCATCCATCGCGAGGGCGTGTCTCGCATGCGCCGTAGTCGATTTCGAACGCCTTGACCGCGAGTTGGGCTTGCCGATGTCCTCAGCGTTGTAGATTTCCTTCGTCGCCGCGATGCGCCGATTTCGGCAGCGCGGCAAGAACATTCGCAGATTTGTGAAACCAGCAACGCTGCTCTCCCGTTTCCGGGAACACATCCCGCAGCGCTTTCCAGAATCCGAGCGCGCCGTCACCGACCGCGAGCACCGGGGCGGTCATGCCGCGGCGGCGGCAACCCCGCAGCAGATCCGCCCACGACTCGGTCGATTCGCGATAGCCGTCGGCAATCGCGACCAGCTCCTTTGCGAAGATTGCGGATCAACAGCCGGGATCTGCGCGCAGGCCAGCGGCGGTGATGCCGTGGATCGCGCATGCTTCGTCGTCATCGGGCAGGTGGCCGCTCACCCCAACCGCGCCGATGAGGCGGTCGTGCTCGTCGTGGACGAGCACCCCGCCGGGGCCGGGCACGAGATTGCCGTCGGCGAGTGCGATGAGGGAGTCGACAAACGCGGGGCGAGCGGCCGCCATTGCGGCCAGACTGCGGCTGCCGACCCCCATGTTCAACGCCCCGTGGGCCTTCCCTCGGGCGATGTGTTCGCGCAGGAGGCTCGAGCCGTCTTCCCGGGCAAAGCTCACGAGTTGGCCTGCGGCATCCAGCACCGCGATGGTCATCGGGGGAAACGCGTTGCCGTGTGCGTACTCCAGCGCCGCGCCCACGATGGCGTGCGCGTCAACCAGCGTGATCGACGTGACCGGTCTCACGGGCATGACTAACCTCCAACAAAAGTGATCGCTCTATTTGATTCCGACTTTGCATCCGCGCGTACCCGCCAGCACTATGGGCCTTCGCCGGTCGTCCAGTCGCCGTGACCATTCCAGCTCGGCGCTCGTTTCGCCACGAACGCCTCGACCGCGTTCCGGAAGTCGGCGGAGCCGTAGACGCGAGAGACGATGTCGGTCACGTCGGCATCGCGTCCGCTGCGGTGTAGTCTGCGCAGCCCTTCTTTGGATGCCCACATACTCAAGGGCGCGTGTGCGACGATGCGTTCGGTGATCGCTTCGGTTGCTCTTTCCACATCATCCGCCAGCGCCACGAGGAATCCCGCCGAATGGGCCTCCTCGGCGCTCATCAACTCGGCTGTCAGCAGGAGCGCGGTCGTGCGTGAGTGACCGAAGTTCTGCACGAGCAGGTCGAGGGCGGCCGTCGAGACACAATTCCCGAGTGTGCGTGCGATCGGAACTCCGAATTTCGCTCGGGGTGTCGCGACCCGGAGGTCGACAGCGCAGGCGATGCCGAGACCGCCTCCGACGCAGTAGCCGTCGATCGAGGCGACGGTGGGGATCCTCACCGCCTGCAGCCGGTTGAGCACCGCGCTCACCCGGCGCTCGTAGTCCACGCCATCCTGCCCCGTGGAGAACTGGGTGAATTGGCTGATGTCCGTACCGGCGACGAATGCGCGACCGCCGGCGCCGCGCAGGACCATGACCCGGATGGCGCTATCGGAGTCGGCCTGGTCGCAGGCTTGCTCGAGCGCCTCATACATGGCCCAGGTCATTGCGTTCCGCTGATCCGGCCGGTTGAACGTCACGGTGAGCACGTGGTTTTCGGCGCCGATCTCGATTTCGGATGTGCTCATCGCTACTTGTCGCCTTCTCGGTCGACGTCGCCCATTTCCGCGCGGACCGTTGCGGTCGAATCGCCCAGTGGCGGTCCGGCATGCGCCCGCCGCACGGGGGTGCGGGAGAAGCGCATCGGGGACCCCAGCTGCTCGGCCGAGCCCAGCGTGGGGTGTGGTGCGTCCCAGAAGAAATCCCGTTGTCGCAATGTCTCGTCGGTGAACACCTGTGCGTAATCGAGGATCGGGGCGCACGGCACCCCCGCCAGCTCGAGGTCGTCCACAATGGACCGCGACGTCCGGGTTGTGGTGATCCTTTCGATGGCCCCGATGAGCTCTTCGCGATACTGCCGCCTGGCGTAAGCATCACCGTATCGCGGGTCGGAGAGCAGATCGTCGAGACCCAGTGTGTGGCAGAACGCCGACCAGGTCTTCGGCGTGGTCGCACCGATGGTGACGTGCCCGTCAGCGGTCCGCACCGCCTGGTAGGGCGCGTTGTTCTGATGTGCGGATCCGTGCGGGCGCGGGACGGTTCCGTCGGCGAAATACATGCCGGCTTCCCATATCGCAAGGGAGACGCCCGATTCCAGCAGGGAGACATCGATGTGCTGCCCTTCCCCCGACCGGTCTCGCTCGCGCAACGCCGCGGTCACTGCCAGGGCGATGTAGAGGGCGCAGGCGAGGTCACAGATCGGGACGCCGACCTTGGCGGGGTCGTGATCGGGAAACCCGGTGATGCTCATCAGGCCACTGCGTGCCTGCGCCATGATGTCCAGACCAGGGAGGTGGGCGAGCGGGCCGTCCTGGCCCCACCCCGACGCCGAGGCATAGATCAGCCGCGGGTTCTCCTCGCGCAGGATCGGATAGTCGAGTCCCAACCGGCTCATCGCTCCTGGCCGGAGGTTCTCGACCAGGACGTCCGCCTCGCGTACGAGCTCCCGGAACGCGGCATTGTCGTGTTCGGCTTTGAGGTCGAGCGTGACAGATTCCTTGTTGCGGTTCAGCCGCAGGAACGGGGAGCTTTCCCCGCGGATGAACGGCCCGGTGGCGCGGACGGGATCACCACCGTCGGGGTTCTCCACCTTGATCACGCGGGCACCGAGGTCGGCCAGTTGCATCGTTGCGTACGGGGCCGCCATAAACGCGCCGACCTCGAGCACGGTCACGCCGGTCAAGGGTGGGTTCGATGCTGTCGTCAACATATCCTCCGTCTCCATGTTCAGCCCCGGTCGGCCACTGTGTTGCGAAGCGTGCCGATACCAGAGATTTCGACCTCGACGATCTCACCGGGCACCATCGGCCCTACCCCGGCAGGACTGCCGGTCAGCAACACATCGCCAGGTTCGAGAGTGATCCATCGGGTGACGAACGCCAGCAGCTCCCCTACCCCGAACACCATGTCCGAGGTCGATCCATCTTGGACGACTCGGCCGCCGAGCCGGGTGGTGATCCGCAACTCCGACGGATCGGCTATGTCTGTCTCGATCCACGGACCCAGTGGGCAGAAGGTGTCCGCGCTCTTCGCCCGAGTCCACTGGCCATCATCTCGCCAATCATGCGCGGTGACGTCGTTCGCGCACGTGTAGCCCAGCACGAAGTCCGCGGCACGATCGGCCGGCACGTCCCGGGCGGTGCGGCCGATGACGACGGCCAGCTCACCCTCGTACTCCAGGCGCCGGACCTCGGTAGGCCGCAATATCACCGCGTCAGGGCCGGTGATCGCGTTGGGGGCCTTCAAGAACAGTGGTGGCCGCTGCGGCCAGGGCCTGCCCTTCTCGGCGATCTGACCGGCGTAGTTGCTGCCGGCACAGACGATCGTGCGAGGATCGCACGGGGCGAGCAGCGCCAGCTCCGCCAGTTTCCCCACCACCCCGCCCGGCTCGGCATTCCCGCCGGGAAACTCGTGCACCACATCCCCGACAACCACGCCCCGCTTGGCCTGTCCGTCGAGCGAATAGCGAACAATTCGCATGACTGTCTCCTATTCTCGGCCGGGGCCGGCCAGCGCCTCGCGCACCAGCTCAACCGGGTGCCACGCGGTGCGGCCCGCTCCGTGGAAGATCTGCTGCCGGCATGACACACCGGTCGCGGCCACGATGGTGTCCTCCGGCTCCGCCGCGAGGGCCGGGAAAAGCCGGTCTCCACCGACCGTGATGGACGTCTCGTAGTGCTCCGACTCGAAACCGAACGAGCCGGCCATCCCGCAGCAGCCGGAGTCGATCTCCACGACATGCGCACCCGGAATCCGGCGCAGCAAGGCCATCGTGGCCGTCGTGCCGACCTCGGCCTTCTGGTGGCAATGGCCATGGAACACGATCCGCCGCCCCGCCAGCCGGGAATCCGCGCGCAAGGTCAGCCGGCCCTCGTCGATCGCTTCGACGAGCAGCTCCTCCACCTGCCTGACCCGGCCCGCGACCGCGTGCACCGACTCCGAGCCGGGCAGCAGCGCGACGTGCTCGTCCCGCAGCATAAACAGGCACGACGGCTCGCAACCGACGATCGGTGAGCCCGGGTCTGTGTTCGTCGCGAGCGAGCCGACCAGCGCCGACGCCTTCTTCTTCGCGTCGTCGAGCAGCCCCTTGGACATGCTCGACCGACCGCAGCAGCCACCACTCGCGAGTTCGACCCGCCAGCCCGAGCGCTCCAGCAGTTCGATGGCCGCCTTGCCAATGTGCGGCTCGGTGAAAGTGGTGAACGAGTCGGCGAGCCAGTTGACGGTGCCCAACGGCGTTTGGACCTGGGGCACGGCCCGCCGGTGGCGGCGGAACCAGCGGGGCAGGTTGTCCCGCTGGAAAACGGGCAGTGGGCGGGCAGCCGTGATGCCGAGAGCACGGTCCATGATCCGGCGCACGAAGCCGGCCCGCCCCGGCAGGTTCGACAGCGGGGCGGTCGCCGAGCCGATCCGGTTGAGCAGGCGGATCGAGCCGAAGATACGCGAGCGCAGCGGGACACCGTGGATCTCGTGGTGATGCGCGAGCGTCTCGGCCTTGAGCGAGGCCATGTCCACACTCATCGGGCACTCGCTCTTGCATGCCTTACACATCAGGCACAGGTCGAGGATCTCGTGCAGCCGCTCGCCGCCCAGCGCGGCGTGCGGGTCCGGTTCGGACAGTGCTTTCACCAGCGCGTTGGCCCGGCCGCGGGTGGCGTGCTCCTCGTTCTTGGTCGCGATATAGGACGGGCACATCACGCCCGAGGTGGACTTCCGGCACAGGCCGATGTTCATGCAGCGATCCGCGGCGCCACGCATGCCGCCGACGACCTCGAATTGCAGCGCCGTCGTCAGTGGCGGGGCGGGCGGCAGCGCATCGCGGTCGCGCAGGTTCTCGGTCATCGGTGGCGCGTCGACGATCTTGCCCGGATTCATGCCGTTGCCGGGGTCGAAGATGCGCTTGACCGTGCGCATCACCTCATATAGTTGGTCGCCGAAGATCTCCCGGTTGAACTCGCTGCGGGCGAGGCCGTCTCCGTGTTCGCTGGAGTTCACCCCGCCGTATTCAGCGACGAGATCCTTGATCGCTTCGGCGACTGTGCGCATCTTGGCCACTTCGTCCGGTTTGGTCAGATCGACGAACGGGCGGATGTGCAGGCAGCCCACCGAGCAGTGGCCGTAGAACCCCGCCTCCAGCTGGTGGTCGTCGAGGATCTCCTTGAACCGCTTGGTGTATTCGGCCAGGTGAGCCGGATCGACTGCGGTGTCCTCCACGAAGGCGAGCGGGCGGCGAGTGCCCTCGCCGGCGGCCATCAGCAGGCCCAAGCTGGATTTGCGGACCTTCAGCAACGCCCCTTGATCGGCGGGAGTGACCGCGCGCAGTGTGTGATACCCATGCCCGTTCTGCCGCCAGAGCTCGTCGAGCCGGTCCAGCTTGGCGATCAGGCTCGCTTCGTCGTCACCGCTGAACGAGACGAACAGCAATGCACCCGGGTCGCCGACGAGGATGTTCCCGAGCTCGGCGTACTCGATCTTCTGCCGGGACAATTCCAGGATCGTGTGGTCCATCAGCTCGACCTGGTGGGGTTCGCAGCTCAACGCGTCCGTGGTGGCCGCGATAGCGCTCGCGGTGTCGATGAAGTGGCCGACGGCGTACACCGTGTGCGCGGGCTTGGGAACCAGGTCCACCAGAGCGTGGGTGACGACCACCAGGGTGCCTTCCGCACCCACCACGAACTTGGCCAGATCGAACGGGTTGTCTTCCCCGAAGCCCACCAGCCGGTCGAGCCGGTAGCCGCCGGCGCGACGCCAGAACACCGGCATCCCCGCCCTGATGATCTCCTCGTTCGCGACGACAAGATCCGGGAGTGCCTGGTAGATCCGACCCTCCAGCGTCTGCGCCGTCGCCCGGCGTTTCCGCTCGGCCTCGTCGACGGGTTCCAGCCGGGCGCGCGAGCCGTCGGAGAGCACCACGTCCAGTGCCCGCACGTGATCGATCGTCATGCCGTAGGTCAGGGAGCCGCTTCCCGCGGAATTGTTGCCGATCATCCCGCCGATCGTGGCCCGGTTGCTGGTTGAGGTGTCCGGGCCGAACATCAGCCCGTGTGCGGCGACGGCCTGATTGAGCTGATCCTGCACCACCCCGACCTCCACCAGCGCGGTGCGGGCCACCGGGTCGATCTCCACGATCCGGTTCAGGTGCCGCGACAGGTCGAGCACCAGGCCCGGTCCCACGGTCTGGCCGGCCAGGCTCGTTCCTGCGCCCCGGGGCACGATCGGCACGTCGAGTTCACCGGCGGCCCGCACCGCCGCGGCGACGTCGTCGGCGTGCCGTGGAAACACGACGCCCAGCGGAGTTATCGAGTACATGCTGGCATCGCGGGAGAAGATGTGGCGGCTGTAATCGTCGAAGGCGACCTCGCCGTCCATCGTCGCGCGGAGCGCACGCTCCAGATGCGATGCGACCGCTGACCGATCGGTCGCGGCTGTGTCAGTCGTCGGCGAGGTCATCACGATTCCTTTCGAGTCGTTGTTATTCGCAACAGGCGCCACCGCGGCGGCCGATCGGTCAGGCGGCCGGCCGCCGCGGTGGCTAGCTGAGTCAGGCGGGGTCCGGCACCTGTGCTTCCTCCGTTCGAGCCTGTTCGAGGTTCAGCGCCCGCAGCTTCTTACGTAACGGCAGGACAAGCAGTGCCGCGGCGGCGAAGACCAGACCGAAGAACACCTGGGTGAGTGCGTATCCCCCACCGCTGAGGTCGCTGAGCCATCCGCCGATGTAAGGCCCGACGAAGCTGCCCAGGTTGCCGACGCCGTTGATCAGACCGATCCCTGCGCCCGCGGCCGCCAGGGGGGTGAGCTTGGTGACCGTCGCCCAGAACGGCCCGTACCAGGCGATCGACGCCGCCGTGCCGAGGATCATCGCCCCGAGCACAAGCCACTTCTGGTGCGGTGAGATCAGGCTCGCGCCGGCGAGAATCACCGCCCCGCAACCGAGAACCACCGACATATGGGCGACGTGCCCGCCCCGGCGGTCTGCCGATCGGCCGATGAGAATGATGGCGATACCCGCGGCAATCTGGGGCAATATCGCGACGAAACCCACCTGCATGTCGGTGTGGAAAGCCTTCTTGAGCACACTCGGCAGCCACAACGTGAGGCCGAGCAGGCCCGTCTGCGTCAACGTGTAGATCAGGGCGAAATACCACACGATCCCGCTCGTGAAGGCGGCCTTGAACGTCCCTTGGGGCTTGAGTGGCTCGCCTTCCTCGATACGAGAATTCTCGATGTACTTGCGCTCGGTCTCCGACAGCCAGCCTGCTTTGGCGGGCGTGTCGCGGATCACCGCCAGCCAGGCGATGATCCCGATGATCAGCGGAGCCCCACCCTGGATGATGAACAACCAGCGCCAGTCGCCGTAGGTCAGGATGATGCCGGAGAACGGGGCGGCGATTATCGCCGCGATCGGTGTGTAGAGCTTGAAGATCGCGTATGCCCTGCTTCGTTCGGCGAACGGGAACCAGGACCGGATGGTGGTCATCAGCGCGGGTTGCACGCCACCCTCGGCCACCCCGAGCAGGAAACGCGTGAGGATGAGTTCACCGAAGGTGTGGGTGAAGCCGGAGGATATCGCGGCGACACTCCACAGCACCATCAGGATCGCGACCCATCGTTTCGCGCTCCATCGTTCTGCCATGTATCCGCCGGGGATCTGCAGCAGCAGGTAGCCCCAGAAGAAGATGCCGCTCGCGAGACCCTGTTGCGCCCCGCTGAGATGCATGGCGGTCTTGAGGTGGGGCAGCGCGAAACTGATGTTCGTTCGGTCGATATAACAGATGACGTATATGAAGACAATAACCGGCAAGATATAGGTCCACCGCTTCATGTGGGCCAGGCGCCGGACAGGGGAAGTCTGCTCGGTCAACGACCTACCTCCTTGTAGGTTGCCAACGCGGTCGGCGCCGGCTTGTGTTGGAGCAATGAGAGTCGAGGGCAGAAGACCGGCACCGGATTCCAGCGCCGGCCTCGCGGATCTGCCATGCGGCCGGTCGTAATGCCCATGCCCTCATACTGGGCTTACGATGTGATCCGCCGAGTCCCGAGCGAATGGTTAATGGTTCGAAGGAAAGCTCGGAACACGCTGAGGTGTCATTCGGCACGCAAGACTTCGAGTGCGGCTTGGAGGCCGGCGGGGTCGACGGTCACGCCGGCCAGTTCGAGGCCCATCTGGACGCCGGAGAGGGTTCCGGCGAGCGTCAAGTCGTTGAAGTCGCCGAGGTGGCCGATCCGGAATACGCGCCCGGCGAGCTTGCTCAGGCCGGCACCCAGTGACATGTCGAAGCGGTCCAGGATGATCTGACGGACCTTGTCCGCATCGTGTTCCTCGCCCAGCAGAACGGCGGTCAGGACACTGGAGTGCTCGCGCTCGTCGGCGCACAGGATCTCGAGGCCCCAGCCCCGGACGGCCGCCCTGGTCGCTGCGGCGTGGCGGTTGTGCCGTGCGAACACGTTGGGCAGCCCCTCTTCGTCAAGGAGGAGCAACGCTTCCCGAAGACCGTAGAGCAGGTTGGTGGCCGGCGTATAGGGGTAGAAGCCGCGCTCGTTGGCCTCGAGGATGGGCGCCCAGTCCCAGTAGGCCTTCGGCAGCCGTGCCTTCGGTGCGGCCGCGAGCGCTTTCTCGCTGATCGCGTTGAAGCCCAGGCCCGGGGGCAACATCAGCCCCTTCTGCGAGCAGCTGATCGTCACGTCGACGCCCCACTCCTCATGCCGGTAGTCGATGGACCCCAGCGAGGAGATCGTGTCGACCAGCAGCAGCGCGGGATGATTCGCCTCGTCGATGGCTGCCCGGATCTCCGGTATCCGGCTGGTGACCCCGGTCGAGGTCTCGTTGTGGACGACCATCACCGCCGCGATGTTGTGTGCCGTGTCGGCGGACAGCCGTTCGGCGACAGCCGCCGGGTCGGCACCCCGCCGCCAGTCCCCGGGAACGAAGTCGACGACCAGCCCGAGGCGCTGCGCCATATCACGCCACAGGGTGGAGAAATGACCGGTTTCGAATGCCAGCACGCGATCGCCGGGCGAGAGGGTGTTGACCAGCGCCGCTTCCCACGCGCCGGTGCCGGAAGAGGGATAGATGACGACCGGACCACTGGTGCCGAACACCGGCTTGACCCGTTGCAACAGGTCCCGGGTGAGGTCGGCGAAGTCGGGTCCGCGGTGGTCGATGGTCGGTTGCGCGATGGCGTTGAGCACCCGGCCGGGGACATTTGTCGGTCCGGGGATCTGTAGGAAATGCCGTCCACTGTGAGCGGTCACTACACCAATTTCCAATCTATGCCGTGAGGTGGCACACTGTTCCGTGAAAAGGTCCGGCAATGGTAGGTACGCAAGATCGAGGAGTCAAGACATTGCGAAACGTCCTGAACGCACTGCGCGTGCTGGAAGAGGTCGCATCACGGCAGCCGATCGGCGTCGGCGAGTTAGCTCGCGTACTGGACATGCCCAAGAGTTCGGTGCAGCGTGCGCTGGTCACGCTCGACGCAGCTGGGTGGATTCGCCCCGCTTCGGGCGAGGTTACCCGGTGGGTGATGACCACCAAGGCACTCGCGGTCGGCGGTCGTGCCGGCGGGGATCTCAGCCTGCGCGGTCCGGCCTTGTCGATCATGGAGGACCTGCGCCGACACACCGAGGAGACCATTCACCTAACGGTTCCCGAGAACGGCAAGATGGTCCTGATCGAACGGCTGGAAACGGACAAACCGGTGCGCACGAGTATGGCGCTGGGGCACGCGCTCCCCCTGCATGCGTCCGCCAACGGCAAGGCGGTACTCGCGAACAGCAGCCCCGAAGTCATCAAACAACTGCTCACGGACGAGCTATCGCGTTACACCGACACGACGATCACCGACCCGGACGAACTGCGCGCCGAACTGGCCGCGATCCGGGAACGAGGGTTCGCCGTCAATCACGGGGAATGGAGGCCCGACGTCGGCGCGGTCGCAGCAGCCGTCATGGGAAGCCACGATCAGCCGATCGCAAGCCTCAGTGTGAACGTCCCGATCAGCCGCCTGACCGATGAATCCGAAGTCGCTTTCGGTGCCGCGTTGAGTGAGGCGGCGAGCAGTCTCAGCGCCCGGCTCGGCTAGGTTCTGTCACTTCGAGAGCCGCTCCGACGGTGTTCCGCGCGCTCCGCTCTGCCCCGCCCGCGTCCTCGGGGCTTGCGGTGCGTCGGCGCGCTCCAACTGCTCAGCTGGCCAGTGCCCGCATTGCTGTGGCCACGATGGCGTCGGCGTCGGCGGGCGTCAATCCTCCATGCCCGGTCGTCATCCGATACATCGCCACCCCGAAGATGAGATCCAGCGCCACCTCGGGGTCGACGTTCGGATCGAGTTCACCGCGCGCAACACCGCGGTCCCAGATCTTCTTAACGGCTGCTCGGCGGATGTTCACCTGGTGTGTTCGTATCCGCTCGCGTTCGGCCGGGTAGAACTGCGCCTCACCGACGAGTTGGGCGTAGATCGCGCCAAATGCGCTGGTGTAAAACCGCATCATGCCGCGCAACGTCAGGCGGAAGTCTTCGGCCGCCGATCCGGTATCGGGCACGGGCGCGTCCGCCATCATCTGACGCAGGAAGGCGTCGACTGCCACCGCGGTTCTGTTCGGCCACCATTTATAGATGGTCGCCTTGCTGACCCCGCTGCGTTCAGCGATCCGGTCGACCGACGCCCTGCGCAGGTCGTCCTCCTGAATCAGTTCCATGGCGGCTGTCAGGATGGCGTCGCGGCATTCCTCGCTGCGCGGTCGACCGCGTGCTCGACTCGGGGTCATTTCTCCAGTTTCCAACCCGTCGTTGGTACAAAGATAATTACTAGACGTCTCGCTGTGAGTTTGCCCTTGTGCGTTGCTACGGGCAGAACGGCACGTGCAACATGTTGACTGATACATCACTTGTTCGCCATGTGATGTATCAGATACATCGAAATCATCGCAGCTCGCTCCGAGGCTTCCTGTGGAAGATCCACAGCAGGCCCCGGTGCATGCGTACACGATGCCGACTCCAATACGTTGCGTCCGAAGGGCGAGGGCATGGCAACACGGGAATACACAGCAGCTCGGGAACACACCGCAGATCCCACGAAAATCCACCATGAGTGGGACCTCGACCTGGAACCGGTGCTGACCATCGATTCCGGTGACATCGTGCACTTTGACATCAAGGTCGCGGGCGAAGGTCAGGTCTGGCCCGGTGCGCGCTTCGAGGAAGCGAAGTTCGACTTCGACTCGATCTACAACTTGTGCGGCCCGGTCAATGTCGCTGGCGCCACCGCGGGCGACATGCTCGAAATCGAGATCCTCGATCTTCAAGCGGGTGACTGGGGATGGGCTGCCTTCCTTCCGGGCATGGGATTGCTTCCCGAAGATTTCCCCGAGGGCTACGTCAAGACCTTCGATCTCACCGGCGGCCCCAACATCAATTTCGCGCCCGGGGTCGAAGTCCCGATCACGCCATTTCTAGGCACCATGGGCACTCACCCCGGAACCCCGGGCCGGCAAGTTCCGTTTCCTCCGCACGGTGGTGGCGGCAACATGGACAACCGACACCTCACCGCAGGTGCCACTCTGTGGCTACCGGTCTGGGTCGACGGCGGCATGTTCTCCTGCGGAGACCCGCACGCAGCCCAAGGCGACGGCGAGGTCTGCGTGACCGCCATCGAGTGTCCCATGAAGGCGTCGCTGAAGTTCACTCTGCACAAGGGCAAGGTCACCGTCCCGTCCTTCCACGTGCCGCCAGCGGCCGTCTCGAAAAAGGATGAGATGGGCTACTACGCCACGTCGGGCATCGACTCCGACCTCATGAACGCTGCGATGACCGCTACCCGGGCGATGATCGACTGGCTCGTCGACACGCACGGCCTCACCCGCGAGGACGCCTACGTCCTCTGCAGCGCGACCGGCGATCTCCGCATTATTGAAATCGTGGACGCGGGCGTATGGAACGTCGCCATGACCATGCCTCTGGGTGTGTTTACCGACACCAAGTGACCTGTCCGCAGGGAACCAATCCGCCTCGGCACCGATCTCAAAACTTTCTGTAAACAAGGACAATAACCCGTGACGACTTCTCTCGATGATGCACCACTATCGTCTTTCCATAAACGGCTTTCCGCGTATGCGTCCGGCGGCGCCTTCATGCAGGGCTACATCCTGTCGATAACGGGCGCGGCGATGGTTCAGATCGCGCCGCAGCTGAATTTGTCCCCCCTGCAGCAGGGTTTGGTCGTGGGATCGGCTCTGGTCGGCGGTCTGCCCGGTGCCTACTTCGGTGGTTTTCTGGCCGACAAGTTCGGACGCCAAACGCTGTACTCGTTGGTGCTCGGACTGACGATCGTGTGTTCCATTGCGTCGTTTTGGGCTACGAACTTCGTGGCGCTGATCATCGCGCGCCTGCTCATCGGTGTGGCTGTCGGAGCCGACTGGCCCGTCGCACAATCGCTTGTCGGCGAATTTATTCCACGCAAACACCGTGGACGCATGCTGGGCTTCTTCTGCGTCATGTGGTTCGTCGGCGCAGCGATCGCCTACATCGTCGGTGCGATCATGCTTGACAGCGTTGGCGACAGCGCCTGGCGCTGGATGGTGCTCAGCGCCGCCGTGCCCGGCATTGCGTTCCTGGTGCTCCGGCGTGGCACCCCGGAATCCCCGCGCTGGCTGGTGAGTAAGGGGCGCGTCGAGGAGGCAACGGCGGTGATGCACAAGGTGTTCGGTGCCGGTGTCACCCTCTCTGAACTACCCCAGGATGAAGATGGAACGGCCAGCTTACGCACCTTGGTTCGCTCGGGGTATATGGGCCGAGTGATCTTCACCTTCGTCTGGTGGACGTGCTCGGTGGTCCCGCTGTTCGCCATCTACGGATTCGGTCCGGCCATTCTTGGTGCATTGCACCTGGGTAAAGGAATGGATGTTATCGGCTCGGCGATCATGACGGTTCTTTTCCTCATCGGCACGGTAGTCGCCGTCCTCCTCGTCAACAGGATGAGTCGGCGGCGCATGATTATCAGTAGCTTCGCATTCTCGGGAATCCCCTTGCTGCTGCTGGGAATCTTCCCGAATTCCCCGGGTTCGGTCGCCCTTGCACTGTTCGCGATGTATGCAGTGTTCCTCGGAGGTACGCAGATTCTGCAAGCGGTGTATCCGGTGGAGATGTTCCCCACCGAGATCCGCGGCACAGCCATCGGCCTGTCCTTCGCGCTCGTCAACACCTTCACGACTGTCGGCACGTTTCTCGTGCCGATCGTGCAAAACAGGTACGGCATCGGCATCACCGTGCTCAGCGGCGGCATTCTGACACTGCTGGGTGCCCTAATATGCGTGCGGTTTGCGCCCGAGACAAGGGAGCTCACGCTCGTCGACGCAGCCAAGCTGAACCCCCAGGACCTCAGCGAAGTCGTGAAATGATTGTGTGAGCTGGGGTTCCGGCGTGTTGTGGCGCAGGCACGGCACGGCTGCCAGTGATGATCGTTGATACCACTCGAGATCGTTGCTGGAAGCCGCTGCCGTGCCTGCCTTGTCATTATCTCTGGTCGGTGACCGTCCGAAGTCCGGTGCAAATCGGTGAGCGTGGGTCCGGCTTCGGTGTGATGTTACGCGGTGGCGCTGACGGTTTCGGCCGGGCCGGTCGGCGATCGGTGGGCCCGGAGTTGGCGGGGTGGTTCGAGCAGGCTGCGGCGCAGGTCCTGCAGCAGCCGCAGGCCGGCGGGGGTCATGGCAAACCCGCGCCAGCCGCGTGAGGCGCGGTCGAGTACGGCCCACACGATGCTGATGCAGCTGGTCTCGCCGGGGAATCGGCCGATAACCTTGGCGCGCCTGCGTGTTTCACCGAACGTTCGCTCGATGAAGTTGGAATGGCGGACCCGGTTGTGGTGCTCGGCGGGGAACCGCAAGTAGGAGGTCAGCCCTTCCCGATCGGTGGCCAGGATCTTCATCGCTGTGGGATAGGCTCGGGCATAACGTTTTTCGAATTTGCACAGGCGGGTGTCGATCAGTTCGACCAATTTCGGGCCGGGCTCGATGCTCAGGTTCTCGGTGTCGAAACAAGCCCAGTAACCGTCGCGGATCTCGGCCTGCATCCCAGCCGGGATCTTCGCGACGACATTGCGAAGCCGATGAATCAGGCACCGCTGACGCAGTGCGGCCGGGAAGATCTGCTCGACCGCGGCGATCAGGCCCTTCGCGCCGTCGGAGACGATCAGCAGCGGCACGCCAGGCCCCGGCCGGTCAGGTCGGCGAGGAAATCGGCCCAGGCGTCGGTCGATTCGCCCGACCCAGGTGTCAGCCCGACGAACACCGGTGCGCCGGTGGTGGTGATGCCCCACGTCGCCGGCGGCAGCGGACTGAAGTCCTGACGGTGGCGCGGTCGGTCGCGGGGTGGTAGTCACTCGTCGTGATCAACCGTGTCGGGTGGCGCTACTGCCATCCAGCGCAACATAGTTCAGGTTTGCGGATCTGTTGTTTCGCTGGCAGCGTGCGGGTACGGTGTGGGCACGACGTGTCGATGGTGACGGCCCATTCGGCGCGCGTGTCTGCACGAAAAAGGTTAATCGACATGCACAGTCGATGGTTTCCAATCGTTGCTTGCTTGCTGCTTGGGTCAGCAGCCGCCTGTAGCAATTCCCACTCGTCCGTTCCCAGCGTTGCGGCACCCAACGTGCACTTCAAGCAGATGATCCCGCTGCCGAATCTCCCGGCGGGCGGCAAGTTTTCCTACGACATCGGCACTGTCGACCCGGCAACGCACCAGTACTACCTCGCCGACCGCACGAACTCGGCGCTCGACATCATCGACACGACCTCGTTTGCACTGCACCAAGTTTCCGGCTTCACGGGCGCGAAGGCGACGAGCGACCTTTCCGGGCCGGACGGTGTCGTGTCCACCCCGGGCGGCGTCTACGTCGGCGACATCAACGCGGTGAAGGTAGTCGACCCGGTCGCGGGGACGACCTCCGCGCCGATCACGACGGGGAGCGCCGGGTTTCGCACCGACGAGGGCTGCTACGACCCGGCAGACAAGCTGATGATGTTCGCGAACCCGGCAGACTCACCGCCGAACACGACCTGGATCTCGACGACGACCAATACCGTCAAAGCGACACATGCCTTCGCTGACTCGAAAGGTCTCGAGCAGTGTGTGTACGACCCCGGGACGAAGAACTTCTTCATCAACAACGACGGCACGCAGGCGAACCCGCACGGTGAGCTCGACGTGATCTCGGCGGCCAGCGTCGTCGCTGGGACGCCGACGGTCAGCGCGACCTACACCGAGGGGGCCTGCGGCCCTACGGGCATGGCTCTCGGGCCGAATGAGAACCTGGTCGTGGGCTGCGACGCGGCGGCGGGGAGTCCGCAGATCACCCTGATCGTGAGCGCGACCAACGGTTCGATCGTCAAGACGATTACCTCGGTCGGCGGGTCGGATGAGGTTGCCTACGACTCCAAGCTCAACCGGTACTACACCGCATCGCGCAATTGGACGGCGAACGGCACGTCGCAGACCGGCGTGAAGGGCGCAAAGTTCACTCCGGTTCTCGGCATCATCGACGCCGGGACGAATACCTGGATCGCCAACCTTCCCACCGTCAGCGACGCGCACTCCGTCGCGGTCGACTCGAACACCGGAAACGTGTTCGTGCCGGTGGCTCCGACGGCGACCGCCGCCGGAGGCGTCATGCGCTTCGGACTGTAGCCGTAGCGCCGCACTTTCAAACGCAGACCCGGTGCGGGAGCGGTTCACCACGGACTGCTCCTCACCGTCGTTCTCGAACGCGGCGTTCGAAGACGTGCAGCACTTCCTCGAAGCGCGGTGATCCCGTTTCCTGCAAGTCGGCAGTAAGGAGAATGGAATGCCGGGAGGCCGCGAGAGTCGAAGAACCCGGCCAGCACCGAAAAATGGCTCCGCTACCCGGGAGTCGGTGACCGGCTACGGGCCCTCGCGACAGGCGACCTGCCACTGACTCATGAGGCGTTCTCGGCTCTTCCTCGCTCCAGCAGCGTCACCTATCTGCGAGAGCTCCTGATGGCGACCGGCCTTCTGCCCCCACGCAATCCAGAGTTGCTGAAGTTCGACGAATGGACCACCGACCTGCTTGGCCGGATCGACGCGACCGAGGACCGCCAGGCGCTGGCCACCTACATCAAATGGCACCACCGCCACCGGATCCTGCGGCAACTCGACAACGGCAACCTACGTCCCTCCGCCTGGAGCACTGCCCGAAATCAAGCAAAGGCAGCACAGGATTTCCTCGGATGGCTGCGGTCGCAAGGACAGACACTGGCCGAATGCACACAGCACGACATCGACGACTGGTTCGCTTCCGGTCCGAAAACACGCCTGCTGGCCCGCATCTTCATGACCTTCGCGATCCGGCGAAGGCTCTGCCCGAAGCTGCACATTCCGAACCCGCCGAGAACGGTCACGCCGGACGCGCAACCACAACCTGAGCGGATCGCCCTGGTCCGGCAACTGTTCACCGACGAAACCCTGCCACCGATCGATCGCGTCGCGGGCCTGCTGGTCCTGCTCTACGCCCAGCCCGCCACCCGCATCACACAAATCCGGCTGGACGACGTGACCACCCACGACGATCAGGTCTTCCTGCGAATCGCCGCGGAAGAGCTGCCGATGCCCGAGCCCTTGGGCGGCCTCATCACCGAACTGATCAGCCAGCGCCGCAACATGGGCACCGCCGCCAACCCCGCATCGCCCTGGTTGCTCCCGGGGCAGCGGCCGAACCGTCCGATCACCACTACTCGGCTCCGGGAACGTCTCCGCCGCCTGGGCATCACCGGCACCGGCCGGATCGCGGCCTTCAACGAGTTGCTGCGCGAGATCCCCGCACCGGTCCTCGTCGGTTGCAACCCGAAATTCGCCGCCGAACGCGCATCGCTCCTCGCGACCGACTGGGCCAACTACGCCGCCATCCGGACCCGCCGGACACCCGCATATCCCTGAACATCAGGGGCATACGAGCACGTCAAATATGGGATGGCACCAACAGTAACTCGTTAGCGAGACTTTTCGCGATTTGGGGCACGCATCCAAAGTTGTTGGCACACAGTCCAATATGACAAACGGCCGCAGTCGTTCAGCTGATCACCCTGCGGCACTGTCGAATCCGCACTGGTCAGAGATCGCTAACGCGACTTTTCTCCTCACTGGACCCCTCGCCAGCAACATCGCCACAAGAGAACGGACGGCGGTGCCGTAGGTCCCCGACCCCGGCGGGAATGCCACCGTGCCCGCGGGGAGTGTCGATCCGGCCAAGCCGCGGTCGGCGCATGACCTACCGCGCCGAGCGCCACCTCGGCGACGCCGGACTCAGACCTCGTCCCGCGGCTTTATGGTTGAGGGACAAGGCGTCCGCATGCGGGACGGGATATCCGGCGTCAATCGTCATTATCCCCCGCCGACATAGTTCTCGGGTCGCAGGAACGTTCCGGCGTCAGCGGGTGAAGGTTCGTCGCGTCCAGTCACGAAACGACGTCCACTCGATCTCGGGGTTCGTGCGATGCAGAGTATCGATGTCGACGCGATAACCACTGCCGTTGAGGAATGTCCACATGGCGTGCATATCTGCGTTGCCGATAGCGTCGAGTGGAGTCTGCCGATGGATGACGGGGCGCCCCAATGCATCGCCGATCGCGGCGGCCATCTCGGCTGGGGTGGGGGCATCGCCGGCCAGCTCGATGCGTTCGCCGAGATACTTCTGCGGCTCGGCCAGAACGTGAGCGACGAACTGCCCCAAATCTTCTCGCGCCAACTGCTGTAGCGGTCGATCGGCGGGCAAGGGCAGCTCCAGCACACCTTCGAGCAGTTCTTGCCGGCCGCCGAGAGCATTGTCGAAGAAGTACGTCGGTGCGACAACGGTCGCCGGGAGTCCGCTGGCGGTGAGCTCCTGCTCGATCACCGCCTTGCTCTCGAAATGCGGAATCGTGGTGTTCTGATCCGCCGAGGCCACCGAACTGAACACCAGATGCGCCACCCCCGCATCACCGGCCGCGCCGATGATCGCCCGTCCCTGCCGGACCTCCGCATCCACACCCGCTTCGAACGGCGTGGTCACAGCGAACACGCCCGCGACGTTCGCCATCGCCCTCGCCAGCGCGGCCCGATCGTCCAGCGATCCACCCACCAGCTCCACACCCCGCTCGCCGAGCCGTTGTGCGCGCGGACTTCGGGTATCACGCACCATAGCTCGCACCGCCGCCCCACGCGACAGCAATGCATCGACAACAGCCCCGCCTTGTCCTCCTGTAGCCCCGAGCACCAGAACCGAAGGATTTGTCATAGCTTACGGTATCGCAAACCTGGACGGGGACGCTTATCCGCCGACCACTTACCCGATATGGCGGCGGCTACCGCCCGGTCCTCGCTGGCAGCCTTGCCCATTCAAGGGGGATTGAACATGGACAACTTCGGTAGCCATCGCGATATGTTGTTTTCAATCCTTTTTTGACGCGACCTGAAAAGATTCTGATCCACGGGATTTGACAATTGCGCAATCCGGCCGGGTCACGGTTGCGGCGGCGGTTCATGGCTTCCGGGCGCTCCCCGGGGCGATTCGGAGCCTGTTCCGGCGCAGCACTATGCGCGTAGCCGCCCAGGCCGGCGAGGCGTCGCAAACGCGCTTGTCACCACAGCGGCTGACTACGACCAGGTACGGTTTGTGACGAGCACGCCGAGTTGGGCGCCCTTGCAGCGTAAGTCGCCCGGCGCCGCGACACGCATGTAGAAGGCCTCGGACTCGTCGATCAGCGAGTCCCAGTCGTTGCCCCAGCGCGCAAAGGAGATGCGCCCGTCGTCGTCAAGGTGCCACACACCTGTGCGTGGGGTCGCTGTCAACAGCTCGAGATCCGGCGAGGTCTCTGTGATCATCAGCTGACCCCAGACCTCGTCCTCGCCATAGCCCCGCTCCCAGCGCGAGTTGATCTCCTCGACGTCGAGCTCGTACTCCACGTCCATGTACTCGAGCAGGTGGAAGAGGAACAGCGGCATGTCGGCGTGGGCCTCGGTGGTCAAGTTCGTCATCGTGCTTACGCCGCTCACGCGCGGGTTCACCTCGCCGAGGTAGAACTCGTCCGAGTCCAGGTCGTGCAAGAGGTCCACCTCGAAGTAGCCGCAGTACCCCTCGCGGCGCAGGACGTCGCCGAGCTTTCGCACCATCTCTCGCACGGTGTGCGTCTGTCCGGGCGGCAGCACCCCGCGCCAGATATCATTGCCGCACCAGCCGCCCATGTACGGAGTCAGCTCTGGATAACCGACGAGACTCGTCATCGCGGTGCCGACCACGGTGCCGTGGCGGGTCACGGCGCCCTCGAGGCACACCTCGACATTGCGGATGCGCTTCATGACCTTGACTTCCTGCTCGACCAGGTCACCGGCCCAATGGTCCCAGTCGCGCTGGCCGCGCAGAAAGAACGTCTCCGTGCCGGAGTCGCCATAAGCGGCCAGGTCATCTCCCAGCCCAGCGCCCTGTGCGAGCGCCAGCAGTTCGTCGTAGGAGCCGACCCGTCCGATCACGTTAGGCACGCTCGGCACGCCCGCCTCCTCGGCTAGGCGCGTCATGACGATCTTGGAGCCCAGGCGATGGCGCAGCGCCGCCGACGGGTGCATGACCTCGAGCCCCGCCTTGTGCGCGAGGGCCTGGGTCTCCTCGTCAAGCATCACAAAGCATGCCTTGCCATCGGGCCCTCGGTGTGCGATGAACTCGAGTGTCTCGGGATCGTAAAGGAGGTGGTTGCACACGTCCTCAATGCACCCGAAATCCCTGCGGTCGCGCCGCCGGGGCACGAACACGCGCGGATGTGCGCCCTCGAAAGAGTCAAAGTACGTCAGGTAGAAGAAGTTCAGTACCCAGCGGTCGATGCCTAGTAGGTTGAACGGGGTCGGCGAGATGAAGTACAGCGGAACGGCGTTGGTGTGAACAAGTTCCGCGAGCGCGGGATACCCACGAGGGATGCGCAAGGACGACCGCGGGCGTAGACGGCTGCTGTCGCAGGTTCGTCCGCCGGGTGGCAGGGACAGTATGGACACGAAAACGGGTCCACGGTGATCTGGCGATTTCGGCTGATATCGCGGTTGCCTGGGCACGTCGACGCCGCCGGATTACAGCAGATTAGAGGATATTCGAGGGGTGCGATCTAGTGCTCAGCCTAAAGTTTTCGGTGGGCAGCGATCTGCGCGGGCGATGTGGACGAGGCTGCTGACGTGCGCAGTGGTGATTACGCCGATCAGCGAGACCGTCAGGTATATGCGCTGCCATATGGGGGTCATGCGCCGTAGCACGACGGCATGGATCGCTGCGCGATCCAACGAGGTAGCCAATTCCACAAATGCCAGGAGCAACCGCGCCGACGCGGAATCGCGACTGGGGCACAGCAGGACGCACCATAATCGTCTAGTGATGCGTGGTTCTGGTACAACGCCCGATCAGCGGCATGCGCGGACATCGTAGCTTGCTTTCTCAGCTCGATGAGTTTCGATCGCGGATGTCGTCCAACCCTCGAAACGACCGACGGGAGTGGCCGGAATGGATTTGTACAGCATCATGTGCGTTGCCGATCGGACCAAGGCATTGCAGTGGTACAGGGTGTTCTTCGGGCGCCCGGCGGACGAGGTCATCGGCGAGGAACACCTGTGGCAAGTCGGTGAGAACGCATGGGTCGTGGTGGACGATCGAGACGTGCGGGCCGAGCGAGTGGGTGGGGCGATGGTCACGCTCGGGGTGACCGATCTCGACGATATTCTGGTCCGCCTTGCCACGCACGACATCCACCACGAATCGGTGGAGACCTACGGCAACGGCGTACGCCACGTCGAAGTCCTGGACCCGGACGGGAACAGTCTGTCGCTCGCCGAAGCGCCCGCTCGATAAGAACGTCCGAAAACACCGGCAGCCGTTGCGCCGAAACAAGGTGACAGCGATTGCTGACCCGCACCACGTCATACGCTATTCGGCATGAGCGCTCACTTGTTCCGGCTATAGCCAGTGCGCGGGCTCGAGCATGTACGGCCTGACTGGCCCAGACGACGCGTTGGCGGAGCGCTGCCATGCGGGCTGCGACGTTGGGGACGCCGAGGTGGCGGACAGTGTTTCCGGGTGCATCGGCCGGCCGGCCCGGCGGCCGGGGAATAGCCAGTGGTGCCAGGGCCGCTGCTGATCCCTGAGCACTCCGATCGGAGCGGGTCAACATTGGAGCGATGTTGACAGATGCATTGGCGAACAATGGTCCGACGCAGTGGATTCGAGCCAGGCAGGTGGTGACGGCTATGTGCCCCAGCACCTTCGGCATTGAGAACTCGGCGAGTGGATCAAGGAACAGGTTAAGGTTTGCCCGCAGGAACGCACCGAGGCGCGGAGTTGGCAAGCCGATACCGGAAGCTCAGGGAGTCGTGACCTGCCTGGACTGCGAACAGGACATCGGTCTCCTGTCCGTGGCCTGAACATCTGAATATTAACCGCCCGGACGGCATCTACTGGTCGCCAGTGGACTGAAATAGTCAGCGCCGCTGGCAGATTCGCGCAGCGACTGTTCGCCGGTCGGTGCCTTCCTCGGTCGCATCCTCGGCCATGTCATGGATGCGTTCGCGCACCTGCGGAATTCGATCGCTCGCATGCGCCACGCCGAGGGGCCGGTTGCGGACTCGCAGTCATCGAGGCATTCGATCGCACGATGCTCGGCGTCAGTCATTCGCCTATGACGAATGTCCGGGCAGTACACATACCGAATCCACCCCGAGCACGTGATTCAGCCGCCCGAAGGCCAACCACGACCCGATGCTCATGCTCAATTCGACGATTTCGGTCTGACTGTAGTGCGCCCACATCCGATCCCAGAACTCGTCATCGAGATTGTGGTGATCGGTGGCGTAGCGCTCGGCGTATTCAGCGGCCAGCCGGGTTCGTTCGTCGAACAGTTCGGTGGTCTGCCAGTTGGTGACCGCGTCCGCGAACTCCGGCTCCACCTTCTGGCCGTCGCGTTCGGTGCGCCAGTCCAGGCAGAAGACGCAGCCGTTGACCTGGGCGATCTTCAATCGCGCCGCCTCGAATTCGCGCAGTCCGAGGGTGGAATGCGAATACACCGACAGCGAGAAGTTCGAGGCGGCGAGGCCGATGCCGGGCACCATCTCGCCCCATACGTAACCGATCGGATCCTTGCCCTCGGGTATGTCGATGATCATGGGTGTTTCCTTCCGAGCTTGCCGACTGCGGGGCGCAGTGGGACTTCGAGCGCGTCATAGAGTCCGGGTTCGGCGTCGACGAGCCAGTCGATGGCGTTCACCAGTCGGCCGACCGCGGTGGCATTGCCGCCTGCGGAACGGTTTCCGTCCTCGTCGGTGGCCTCGATGGTGATTTCGATGCGCGGGCGGCCCTCGATGAGCACGCGATGCGCGCCCTCGCCGTCCGGTGCCGTCGGCCAGTCCGGCGCGCAGGACGGGTGGATCCGGGTGACGTGCTCGATGACGATGCATGCCTCGCCCGCGACGATCCCCTGCACCTCGAAGCGCAGCGCGCCCTGCGTACCCGCGGCGAACTCCCCCATCCGTTCGGTAGTCACCGTGGCGTCGAGCGCGCGCCGGTCCAGGGTTTCACGGATCTCCTCGAGTTCGACGCCCAGCGTCCGCGCCATCAATCGAATCTGCCCGCCCCACACCATGGTCGGGACGCCGGGCGCCACCATCGGCGGCAGGTAGCCCATCGGCTGGCCCATACCGACCAGAAAGCGCACCGAATCGGGCTGGTCGTAGGTGGTGTAGTCGAAGATCTCCTGGCAGCGGATCACATCGACGGTGCTGCCGAGTCCGCTCATCAGCAGCGGGAGCACGTCATTGCCCCAGCCGGGATCGACACCGGAGACGAACAACGACCCACCGCCTCGCGCGACGGCTGCCAGCACCGGATCACGTACTTCGGGTGGGGCGCTGCGTGGATCATAGAGCGCGTACAGCGCCGGGGTGACGACGACCGCGCCGGCCTCGATGGCCCGGACGATGTCGGCGAGCGCGTCATCGGGACGGATATCGCCCGAAGCCGCATACACCACGGCCCGAGGGCCGCCCGCCAGGGCCGCATCGATATCGGCGCTCGCCGGGACGTCGAGGTCGTAGTCGAGTCCCGCGAGCCGACCCGCATCACGGCCGACCTTATCCGGGTTGTGGACGACCACGCCCGTGAGTTCCAGGGCCGGGTGCGCGTCGACGGCACGGATGGCCGCGCGGCCAACATTGCCGGTGCCCCAAACAATCGTGGGGATCATCGAGTGAGCGTAGCAAGCGCTTGGTTCGGTGACTGCGATTCTCCGAATTCCGCAGTGCGGCTAGCGAATTCGCGCGGCTATTTCGCGGTGATGTAGCGGACCAGCTCCCCGACCCCGCCACCCTGACCGACATCGCCGATCACATCACCACACTCATCACCACCGGCAGTGATCAAACCCGCAAAGCGCTCATCGAAACCTTGATCGCCGAAATCAAGATCGCCGGACCCGACACCATCGTCCCGGTCTTCCGTATCCCCCAGCCCCCCACCGGCCACGGCACCGCCGCCATAGACGCCACCACAGCCCGCACAAACGCCATCGGGGCGGATTGATACTAATTTGGTGGTGAGTGATCGCAACCGCCCGCACCATGCCGGCCGCGTATCCCGTGGTCCGCCCGGGAATCCCACAGATTCCGAGGGTGAGCAGACGTGAGTCGGAGGCCGAGCGGCGCATCGGCATCCTCGTGTTCGACGGGGTGAAACTACGCGACGTCGCCGGTCCCCAGCGAGGTATTCCAGGCAACCAACCGGTTCGGCGCGCACTACCGGCTGGCGATGTGGTCGCCCGACGGCCACGACCCATATTGCATACTGTTTCGCCATTCTCGCCAGCAAGCGACGCCAACTTCATGGGAAATCAACTTTTTGTCATCTCACGGAAACACGAACTGTATACCGTTTGGGTTGATGTTGCTCCACTCTCCAAACTCACCGGCCGTGATGATCGCGCGCCCAGTGCTATGACCCAGGAAGTATCGCGGATGACTCGCACCATCATGGTGATCAATCCCAACACCACGCAGATCATGACCGGTGCTGTCGTCACTGCCGCGCAGTCTGCGGCGGCGCACGGGACGACGCTGGTCGGCGCCAACCCCGTACGAGGCGTCGAGTCGATCGAAAGCCGTGTCGACGAAGTATGGGGCGCACTGGGCGTCGTCGAGCAGATCCGGATCGGTGAACGAAACGGCGTGGACGGCTACGTGATCGCCTGCTTCGGTGATACCGGGTTATCCGCGGCCCGCGAACTCGCTCATGGACCGGTTGTCGGTATGACCGAGGCGGCGTTGTGCACGGCCGCGCTCGTGGCTGCCAGATTCGCCATAGTTACGCTGCCTCGGCGCACACGGCAGATGTCCGACCGGGTGCTGCGGGAGATCGGGCTGACCCACCGCTGCACGATACGGGCAATCGATGTGCCGGTCTCCGCGATAGCTGAGGGCTCGTTGCACGAGCTCGAATCCATTGCCGCCGAGGCGGAACGCGCCATCGACCAGGACGACGCCGAGGCGATCGTCCTGGGCTGCGCCGGATTGGCCGACCTGGTCGCGCCACTGCGCGCGCGGCTCGGTGTCCCAGTTATCGATGGGGTCGCGGCGGCGGTGACGATGGTCGAGGGGCTGCTGGCGCAGGACCTGACAACATCGCGGATCTGCACCTATGCCGCGCCCAAGCATGAGGGGCCGACCGCATGACCCCCCGTGTGACGGATTCTCCCGCAGTGTTGTTCACCGATGTGCTGGTGTACGACGCCAGCGCACCCGATGGTGTCACCGGGCCGATCGATGTGCTCGTCGACGGCCAGCGGATCGCCGCGATAGGCGTCGCAGTGCCCACCCCGCCGGGAACCCGAGTCGTCGCCGGCCACGGCCACCACCTCTTGGTACCGGGCCTGATCAACGCGCACTTCCACTCGCCGGCCAACCATCTCAAGGGCGCCCTGCCGAGTCTGCCGTTGGAGTTGTTCATGCTCTACGAGTCGCCTGCCGACGAAGCGTTACGCCCCACGCCCCGCGAGGCATATCTGCGCACGATGCTCGCCGCGCTGGAAATGCTGCGTGGCGGCACCACGACGGTGCAGGACGACGCATTCCTGATGCCCTACCCCGAGCCGGAGATCATCGACGCAGTGCTGTCGGCCTACGCCGACGCAGGCATTCGGGCAGTCGTAGCGCTCGATCAGCCAGAGCTGCCCGAGGCCGACAAGCTGCCGTTCCTGACGAAGATCGCCGACGCGGAATTGGCATCCCTGCTGGCCAGACCCGCCCCGATGACTCGCGCCGATCTGCTGGACTGCTATGCCCACCTGTTCGACACCTGGCACGGCGCAGCCGACGGCCGATTGTCCGGTGCAGTCTCGATCTCCGCGCCGCAGCGTGTCAGTCCCGAATACTTCGCGGCGCTGGCCGAGTTGAGCGAACGGTACGGCGTGCCATTGTTCGCGCACATGCTCGAAACCAAGACGCAACGGGTGCTCGCCGCCGAGCAGCCACGGTTCGCGGACCGGTCGCTGGTGCGGTACACCGCCGACCTCGGATTGCTCAGTGCACGAACGAACGTGATCCACGCGGTGTGGGTGGACGATGCCGATCTCGACCTGATTGCCGAGGCCGGCGCGACGGTCGTGCACAATCCGGTCAGCAACTTGCGGCTCGGTAGTGGGATCATGCCGTTTCGCGCAATCCGCGGCCGGGGCATTCCGATCGGGCTCGGAGTCGACGAGGCGATCTGCAATGACGCTGTCGACATGTGGAGCGTCGTGCGCATGACGGGCCTGGTGCACAACATCAACGGCCGCCGGTGCGAGGAATGGCCATCGGCTGCCGAGGTACTGGAATGCCTCTGGTCGGGCGGTGCACGAGCCATGGGTCGCGAGGCCGACCTCGGTATCGTCGCCGAGGGGATGCTGGCCGACCTGGTGCTGCTCGATCTGCACGCCCCTGCTTTCACACCGCTGAACGACGTCCGCGGGCAACTCGTCTATTGCGAAACCGGAGACAGCGTCCGGCTGACCATGGTCAACGGCCGCATCGTGGTCGAGGACGGTCGCGTGGTCACTGTCGACGAGAAGAACCTGCTGGATGAGGCCCGCGAGCTGTATGCCGCGAAAAAGGCCGTGCTGGCGTCCGCGCAGGCCGACGCCGGTCGGTTCCGGCCCGCCTACGAGCAGATGGTAAAGCGTGCGGCCGCAACCGATGTCGGGATGAACCGATGGGTGGGAGATTCACTGTGAGTCACGATGTGTACCGGTATGCCTCGATCGGTCAGGGCCCGCGCGGGCGGTGGCCGAATGGCCGGAAACTCGCCGTTTACATCGCGGTGGGTATCGAGGACTACCGTTTCGGTGACGGCCATGTCGAGGACCTGATTCAGGGAGTTCCGCACCCGGACCGGGTCAACCGGTCGTGGCGCGATTACGGCAATCGGGTCGGTGCGTTTCGGCTGCTCGACCGGCTCACCGATCTGGAGCTGCCGCCGACGGTCCTGCTCAACACGATGGTGTACGACACCGCGCCAGCGGTTACCGATGCGGTGCGGGTGGCCGGTGGCGAAATTGTCGGCCACGGTGTCACGAATTCTGACTCGCTCGCCGAGTTGGACGAGACGGCTGAGCGAGAATACCTTGCCGCGGTCGCCGGCAGAATTCACGCCGAGGAGGGAGTTCGACCCGGCGGCTGGTCGAGCCCGTGGCTGACGCACAGCTCCCGGACCGTCGACCTGCTGGCAGCTACCGGCTATCGATACCTGTTGGACCTGCGTGCCGACGATCAGCCGATATGGCTGAACTCGGCATCGGGCCCGCTGCTAGCGATTCCCTACGGATTGGAACTGAACGACAGCAGCAGCATTGTCGCCCGGCAGGCGTCGGCGGCGGAATTCGCCGACATGATCGTGGATGAGTTCGAGGAACTGCTTGTTGCCTCCGAAGACCAGCCGTTGGTCATGAGCATTGTCGTGCATTCGTTCATTTCGGGCGTCCCGTTCCGATTGCGGCAGCTGGGGCGAGCGCTCGCCCATCTGGCCGCACGGGGCGACGAGGTGTGGTTCACCCAGCCCCGGCACATCTACCGCGCATACGCGGCGATGGTGCCACCCGATCACGTTACTGGCGAGGAGACCAGCGGTGCTCACATCTGATTCCACCACAGCGATCGGCGAGACGACAGCAGCACCCGGGCCCAGTGATACCGCTGCGTCGGCGGTCGTCTCGATGCGCGGGCTGGCAGTGTCATTGTGGCGACGGGGTGCTCGCACGCCGGTCCTACGCGGGGTCGATCTCGACATCGGCCCCGGGGAAATCGTGGGTCTGGTCGGGGAATCCGGCAGCGGCAAGAGCGTGCTGGCGCTCACGATGCTCGGGTTGCTGCCGTCTGCCTCACGCCCCGTGATCAGCGGAGAGGTGACGGTGGCCGGAGTGGACATACCGCACGCATCCGCTGCGCAGCTGCGCGAGATGCGGCGCAACCGGGTGGGCATGATCTTTCAGGACCCGATGACATCGCTGAACCCGACGATGCGAATCGGCAAACAGATCTGTGAAGTGACCGGCGACGGCGCCGAGGCGATCTCGCTGCTCACCGCGGTCGGGGTCCCCGAGCCCGCCCGGCGGATGCGGGTGTTCCCGCACGAACTGTCCGGCGGGCTGCGGCAGCGCGTGATGGCGGCGATCGCACTGGGCGGCCGTCCTCGGTTCATCGTGGCCGACGAGCCGACCACGGCACTCGATGTCACTGTGCAGGCGCAACTGCTCGCGCTGCTGCGCGACCTGCGGGACCAATTCGGCTGCGCCATCCTGTTCATCACGCACGACCTCGCCGTGGCTGCCCAGATCACCGATCGCATCGCAGTGCTCTACCGAGGCCGACTTGCCGAAGTCGGTCCGACAGCCGAACTGCTGCGGCAGCCGTCACACCCCTACACCGCCGGCCTGCTCGGCTCCCGGCTGACCATGACAACCCCGCGTCACCAGACACTGACCGCGCTGCCCAGCGATACCGAGGCGACCGATCAGCCGACCGGCTGCGCGTACCACACTCGTTGCCCGCTGCGAGTCGAACGATGCACCGTGGAGCAGCCGCCGTGGGAGCAGGTCGGAGTGGCCGGCCATGTGCGCTCATGCTGGCGGCCGATCGCGGACGTGCATGACGTAGTCGTCCCGGCCCCGGGTGTGGCCGCCAGGGCCGGACTACCGCCGGTCGCTGTTGCCGACCGGGTCGACACCGTGATCGACGTCCGGGGGTTGGTCTGCGAGTTCCGCACCAAATCCGGGTCGGGCGCGCGCCACACCCACCAGGCGCTGCGGGGTGTCGATCTCGAGGTCCGGGCCGGCGAGGCGTTGTCGATCGTCGGCGAGAGCGGCTCGGGAAAGTCGACACTGCTGCGAGTGCTCGCCGGGCTGACGACCGCGACCCGGGGCACGGTATCGGTCCACAGCTCGGTGCAGATGGTGTTCCAGGACTCCGCTTCGTCGCTCACCCCGTGGATGACGGTCGGTGAGCTGCTGCGCGAGCGGCTGCGCCCGCTCGGTTTGCGCCAGGCCGAGTCCACGTCCCGAACCGAGCGGGTGATCGCCATGCTGGGACTCCCACCGGCAGTGCAGTCCGCCCGCCCGGCGGAACTATCCGGTGGCCAGCGCCAGCGGGTGGCACTGGCGCGCGCGGTCATCGTGCCGCCGACCATCCTGCTCTGCGATGAGCCGACCAGCGCGCTGGACGCCTCCTTAGCCGCGACCGTGCTCAACCTGATCCGCGACATGCGGCGGGAGATGTCGATGACGGTTGTCTTCGTCACGCACGATCTCGCGGTCGCCCGCCTCATGGGAGACCGGATCGCGGTGATGGCCGACGGCCGGCTCGTCGAGACCGGCACCGCCGAGGTGATCGTCACCGCACCGTCGCATGCACGGACCCAGGCGCTGCTCGACGCGGTCCCGCGCATCGACGGCCCGTCGGGAGACCGGTCCGGCGTGGAGGTGCCGCGATGATCAGCCTCGCACCCGTCCGGTCGCGCCGGGGCGCTTCCGCCCTCGGGGCAGGTGTGCGGCCGTGGCGCCGGCTGGGTGGTTGGTCGATGATCGGCCTGGTTGCAGTCGTTACTGTGGTTGCCGTCCTGGCGCCGGTGCTGGCCAGTGACAATCCGATCCAGCCGGTCGCCGATCTGAACCTGCCGCCGCTGTCCCCGCATCATCTGCTCGGCACCGACGACCTGGGGCGCGATCTGCTCAGCCGCACCTTGTACGGGATGCGAGCGAGCTGGTTCTCCGCTCTGGCGATCGTGGTGATCGGGCTGGTCATCGGCAGCATGGTCGGGGTCACCGCGGGCGCGTTCGGCGGCTGGCTCGACGGGGTGTTGATGCGGCTCACCGATCTGTTCCTCGCGCTACCCGGCCCACTCGTGGCCATCGCGGTCACCGCGGCGCTCGGTCCGGGATTGATCCACACCCTGGTCGGCGTGTCGGTGGTCTGGTGGCCCTACTATGCGCGCATCATTCGAGCCGAGGTCCGGTCGCTGTCGTCCCGGCCACACGTGGAATCCGCACGCCTCGCCGGTGTCGGCCGAATTCGCTTGGTGGGCAGGCATATTCTGCCCGGCGTTGTTCCGACGGCAATCGTGACCGCGAGCCTGGACATCGGCAATGTGGTGGTACTGCTCGCCGGGCTGTCGTTTCTCGGGCTTGGCCAGTCCGCGCCGGCGCCGGAGCTGGGCGCCGATGCGCAGCGAAATCTGCACTTGGTGCTGGACCAGTGGTGGATTCCCGTCGTGCCCGCCGTGGCGGTCATGGTGCTCAGCGTGATCGCCAATCTCGGCGGCGAGGCATTACGCAACCTTTTGGCAGGTGACCGATGATCCGTTTCGTTGTCCGGCGTTCGTCCGCGGCCGTCGTGTTGCTCTTGGCCCTGAGCGTCCTCGTATTCCTGTTGCAGCAGATCGCACCGGGCGACCCCGCTCGCGCGTACGTGGGCGACAACGCCTCACCGGCCGTCGTCGCCGCGGCCCGGCACGATCTCGGACTGGACCGGCCGTGGCCGCAGCAGTATGTCCACTACGTGTGGCATGCACTGCGAGGTGACCTGGGAATTTCGTTGCGAACGCATCGGGCGGTAGTCACCGACCTGGCGCAGTTTTTCCCTGCGACTGCCGAACTGGTGTTGTTCTCCTTCATCCTGGCTCTGGTCCTCGCTGTGGTGTTCGCCCTGTCGGCGGTCCGGGGCTGGCCGGGGATGAGCGTTTACCGCAGTGTGTTGTTGCTGGGCGCGGCGGCGCCGGCGTTCTTGCTCGGATTGGGCGGGATCGTGTTGTTCTACGGTCGGCTGCACTGGCTGCCGGAAACCGGGCGCGGGGTCGACAGCAGCTCGCCCACCGGGTTCGTGCTGATCGACAGCCTGCTGCACGGAAATACCGGCGAGTTCGCCCAGGGATTCCAACACCTGCTGCTGCCCGGAATCGCGCTGGCGGTAGTACCGGCCCTGAGTATCGGCCGCATTCTCCGTTCCAGCCTGGAGGCGGCATACGGCTCCGACTATGTGCGGACCGCGCGGGCCAAGGGTCTTCGCGAATTAGCCGTTCTCTGCCGCCATATCATGCGAAATTCTATAAACGCCGCGCTGTCGATGTCGGGCCTGCAATTAGGTTTCATGTTCGCCGGCGTCATCGTCGTCGAGGACATGTTCACCTGGCCAGGAATCGGCTACTACCTGGCGCAGAGCATTCCGCAATCGGACTTCCCGGCGATCGCCGGAGTAACGCTTCTGCTCGGCGGCATCTGCATTGTCGTCAACGCCGTCGTCGATGTGTTGCAGGTACTGGCCGATCCCCGTTTGACCGTGTGATCGACGTGGGCGACGTCGAATTTCAGCCTTGTTGTACGTGAAGGGAATTTTATGACTACACAGCGACTCCGTCGAGGTATCGCCCTGACTGCGATGGCAGCCGCGGGTGTTCTCGGCATCTCGGCGTGCTCCGGTGGAAGCACCGGAGCCGGTAGCCAACCGCCCACCAACGGCGTGCTGACCGTCGGACTACTGGGCGATATCGGGCAACCGCCGGACCCTGACATTTATTATGCCAATAACGGCAATGCGATCATGCTCAACGTGTACGAGGGGCTGGTGCAATACCAGAACAACACGGACCAGGTGAAGATCGCGCCCAGGCTGGCCGAATCGTGGACCGTCAGTCCGGACAATACGGTGTATACGTTCCATTTGCGGCACGGCGTCACCTTCCACGACGGCACACCGTTCACTGCTGCGGCGATCAAGGCGTCCTTTCAGCGCCGAGCGGCCGTCAAAGGCGGTGCGGCATACATGGTGAGCGGAGTCACGAACGTCCAGACGCCGGACGACTATACGGCGATCGTCACCCTCGACCAGCCCAATGCGGCGTTCCTGAGCTACCTGGCCTCGCCGTACGGCCCGAAGATGGAGTCGCCTACCGGTCTGCAAAAGTACGCCGGCGCCGATAACGCCCAGAAATACCTCGAGACACACGATCTCGGTACCGGTCCCTATCAGCTGACCTCCGCGGTGGCGGGAACGAAGTACGTATTGACCCAGTACCCCGGGTACTGGGGTCCGAAATCCCCGTTCACGACGGTCGATCTGCCGGTGTACAACGACGCCGCCCAGCTGCAACTGGCGTTGGACAACGGCGATGTGGCCGCGGTCGCCGGGGCTCTACCGTCTGCAAGCTTGTCGCATTATCAGTCCAATCCGCATGTGACCAACTATTTCCTGCCGACCCTCCAGGCATCGCTGCTGACGCTGAATCCGAGCGGACATTTCTTCGGCACACAAAAGGCACGAATGGCCTTCCTACAATCGGTGGACCAGCAGAAACTCGTGCAGCAGGTACTCGGCAAAAGATCCACGGCCGCGACCTCGTTGTACGCCAATGCCACAATCCCCGACGGCTCGGACAAGCAGAACATTACCCACGATCCGTCGGTGCTGGCTGCGTACGCCAAGTCGCTGCCGCCGGGGACGGCGATGACGATCGGTTATGCGAACGGAAATCCGGACGCCCAGAACATAGCCGAGCTCCTGGTCGCCCAAATGCAGACCGACGGCATCAAGGCAACCGCGCAGGGCTATGACACGGCGACGGTATTCTCCTGGCCGCAGAACCCGGCAAAAGGTCCGGACGCCTTCGTCGATGGCAACAACGGGCCCGACGGTGGTGACCCCTACATGTGGGGGCATGTCTTCTGGGACAAGTCCGGCGGGATCAACTACTTCTCGTGCGATGTTCCCGAGGTCGACGCGGAGCTGAACCAAGCAGTCAAGTCGGATGATATGAAGCTCTACGCACAGGCAGGCGAGCGTTACTCCGCCAACGGTTGCTTCATGAACCTGTCCTATAACCGGGACTGGGTTGTCGCGATGAACTGGCTGTCCGGTGTTGCGGAGTCACAGAATCTCAGTGCCAACGAGCTGAATTTCAGCCTGCTCGGTATCAAGAAGTGAGCAATTGACCACCGTGGTGTGTCATCTGCGCGGCACACCACGGCAGGGTAATTCCCTTGGTAACCCCGTAGGCGAGGTCGGGTCAGCCGATGTCACGAATGCCGTACCGTTCCACCAGGACCGACATGGATTCGGCGCGATCGCGCTCGATGTGGGTGTAGGCGACCGACTCGGCCAATCGCTCGTTGCCGGAGCTGATGGCGTCCAGCAGGTCTTCGTGCCCGGTAAGCGCATCGACGGGGTCGAGTTCTGAGGTCAGGTAGAACAGCCACATCATCCGTCCGGACACCGAACGCATGACCGAACGCATCAAGGCGTTTCCGGTGAGCTCGACGATCACTTCATGGAACAGCGTGCTGTCTTCGGCAATCCGGTAGTTGTCACCGGTAGCGACGCCCTCACGGGAATGCACCAGTGCCGCGTACAGCAGCTCGGGCGACGCGCCACTGGCGATCTGGCGTGCGGCGAACCGAGCGGCACCGACCTCGAGACACAGCCGAAGATCGAACAGCTCGTGCGCCGAGCGGGTGGTCCAGGTCGACACGGCGGCGCCGCGCCGGGGCAGCGTCCGCACGAAGCCATCGACTTCCAGCAGCGGTACGGCCTCACGGAGTGGCACTCGGGAAACCGCGAGTTCCTCGGCAAGGCGCTGCTCGGCGAGTCTGGTCCCTTGCGGATACGTGCCGCGGATGATGCCTTCACGCAACCGGTCGTAGATCTGGCGTGAGAGCGACTCGGGCCTGCTCGAGTTCGGCTGGAATATCTCCATCGGGCCCCCTAAGTCCACGTCGCCGAGGGAAGGCGGCGAATCCATCTTCGATGGCATCATTATTGCTGGCCGGAGCTGGTGGCTGCAGGCCGAGCCGGGGTTTACCGGTCTCGACCTCTCCGTGGTGGGTTCCTGCCTTCGGAGGGTCCAGAAAGGTGGGCGACCGCCGGGCCTCGACGAGCAGACATACAAGCAACGTCAGCAACCGCCGGATCAACCGGGTCCTACACACCATGGCCACCGTCCGACTGCGCCATCCCGGCGCCGGTCGCACCTACTACGACGGCAAGAAAGCCGTCGGGAAGACCTCGATGGAAGCGATCCGGGCGCTGAAACGGCGGCTGTCGAACGTCGTCTACGCACGCATGCTCGCCGACCAGCGTGAGCGTGAAACGGCAAGCCCGGCAGGACAATCGGGGACGACTACTGACTCCTGCGCGACCGGCCCTACCCCGGCAACCGGTCCTTCGGACAAGCCACAACCCGGACCCAATATCCCTCTGCGCCGGTTGTGCCACCGCCGACTTCCGCCATCGACGGCGAGCAACGACAGCCGCGAGCCCTTCCGGAAGCTTATGCACGGTATGCCGCGGCTGTGTGCGCTCCAGCACGGAAATGGTTCGGATCAATACCCGAATGCAACAAAGCCGCAGGCCGTTGACCTGCGACTTTGCCATCCTGTGGTCCTAACGCTAATCAATCCGAACCACCCGACAGCCGAAGGGCCGACGCTCTGGATCAAGCCCGTGGGCACGCGCAGGCCGACAGCGATGGCATGACGTGTGGTTTCAGCGATTCGGTGGCTACCGACGTGGCCGTCGGCGGCGACACGGCACCGACACAGCTTGCCGCCGAATTACGCGGCGCGCATGGACAATTCGATGACCTGCGGTCCAGCGCAGGCCCCACCAAGCTCGGCGGCACCTGCGGAATCACCCATCATCTGGCGGTCGGCGCCATCAAGCAGGATGCGAATGCGCTGGCGGCGCCCAACGGCGATCTCGAAATAATGGTGTTCACCGCCGAGCCGCGCACCCGCGACGCTCACCGTTTGTCGGCTCTCAGCGACGATCACCGCCGCAGTCTGTCTGTATTACCCCCACCCCCGACAGCCATGGCGACCTTGTCGTCGACCAGTTCGCGGCGCGCCCAGGCGCGGATCGATGCGGTGCCGGCGAATTCACGGCGTACGTCGTTGAGCAGGGTGTCGGCGGCGAAGCCTGCCAGGATGGCATCCCGTCGACCCGCCGGCACACCACGCACGAATTCCACATCGCACCCCGCGGCCACCCAGGCCATCCGGACTGCACAAGGCTCAGCGGCCGGACCGACTCCTTGAACAGGGTTGTGAGCATGTCCGGCGCATCGACTGCCCCGCCCCCAACCAAGACGCCGTCGCCGAGTACCTCGACACTCGCCGCGCCCCCGCATAACGATCTTGCCTACAGCGGCGGCGGTGTCTTTACCATCGGGGTCTCCACCCGAACTCACTCCGGATCGGTTGGCCGACACGGCATCCACCGTACGGCCGCCCGGCGCATGATATAGTCCAAACGCACGTGCCTGAATGGCAAATCTGTACCCAGCCCCAAATAGCAGACCGATCCAAGGCCGAGTCACGCCGGTCGGGTGTTGGTTCCGGCGATCCGGTGTTCTCAAATTCACTATGGCAGAACATATTTCGGCTCACCATTGACGGCGGCTGTCTCGTCCGGACCGTGGACGGGACGTGGAGGAGGGCTTGTGTCCGTCCGAATCGATATTCTGCGAAAGATCCTCGACGAGTCCGCCGGTCGGCCGGCGGAGATTCCGGTCGAGATGCTCGGGTTCGGCGACGGGCTTCGTGTCCTGTTTCCGGACGGCACCCTGCAGGTCACGCCGACGGATACGTCCAGCACAATCTCGGCGACCGGCTCGGGCTGTTTCCGCTCCACGCAGGTGCCCGCGTCGGTGCAGCTGACCATCGCCGCGGACAGCACTGTGGCGACTGTCGATGTCGAGCTGCCTGCGCCCGGCGCGGGTGCCGAGTTGCTCGGCCGGTGTGTGGGTTTCGATCTGCCCGTGTTGCCCTGCCCGGCGTTCGAGCGGGTGCGGTTGCTGCTCGACGAAGTCGTCGGCGCGACGCTCACTGCCACCTGCGCCCGGGGCACGGTAACCCTGCTGGCGAACACCGCACGTGTGTTCATGGCTGAAGCCGACGGCTGGCGGGTCGTGTGCACCGATACCGCGTTGTCGCCGGATCTGCTGGGGGAAAAGGAATTCGGACTCGACGGGGTCGGCAGGGGTCAGCTTCCGGATCCGTTCGCTACGGGACTGCCCGCCGGCATGTGGCTACTGCCGCCGGAGCATCCGTTGCTCCCGCACCGCACGCTGATCGCGCTGGATCCGCCGCGACCGGATACTCCACTCGACCCTTCTCGTGTGGACGGTCTCGGCAGGCCGATGCCGGCGCCCGCATCGCGCCAGGCCGGACGAAGTCCCGATATGCAGCTACGCGCGCGAGCCGTGGCGACCCCCGACGGATTCGCCGTGCTGGCGGGCAGTCGTGCCGCGATCGAACGCGGGAACGGCCGATGGGGTTTGGATATCAGTGAGGATGGCGCGGTCGTCAGCGTCGAATACGACTTCACTCCGGTGCGCATCACCGGTGCACTCGGGGTGCTGCCTGTCGAGGCCCCGTACCAGGCGATCATCGGCGGTGTGCTGATGTTTTCCTTCGGCGGTGGTGGGGGCAAGGGGTTGTACGGCACCGGCATGGGTGCCTATGTGGTGCCCCAATCCTCGGCCAAGTCTTCACTTTTCGGTTATGTCGGGATCGGTGGCAATCCGGGTATCGGCATTCCGGCGCTGCGGTTGACCGGCGTTTCGGCCGGGCTCGGCTGGAACAGCCGGATGCGGCTTCCCGAGATTTCCGAACTCGGAGACTTCCCATTCTTGAAGGCGCTGGACGATCCCCGCGCGATCGGTGCGGAGAACGAGGATCCGGTGCAGGTTCTCAAGGCGCTGACAGCGGGTTCGGATGCTTGGGTCACTCCGCGCGACGACGAGTTGTGGGTCGCGGCTGGACTCGGTTTCACCATCGCCGAGCTGATTACCGGCCGGGCAATGGCCATCGTGCAGACCGGTCAGGATTTGACCGTGGCACTGCTGGGAACCGGGAAGGCCGAGTTACCCAAGGAAGGCAGCCGCAAGTACGCCCGGATCGGTGTCGATCTGCGCGCCGTGCTCGCGCCGGGTAAGGGCGAACTGGCATTCGACGCGCAACTCACGAACGATTCGTTCCTTCTCGACCCCAACTGCCGGCTGCGCGGCGGTGTCGCATTCCGGGCCTGGTTCGGTAACAGCCCGCACGCGGGTGACTTCGTCTACACCGTGGGCGGCTACCATCCCAATTATCGTGCGCCCGAACGGTATCCGCAGGTGCCGCGGCTCGGATTCGACTGGGATCTGACCGGCAGCGTAACCATCTCCGGCAGTGCATACTTGGCGATCACTCCGGCAGCCGCGATGGCCGGTGGTGCGCTGGACGTGCGGTTCCACTCGGGCATAGTGCGCGCGTGGTGTATCGCCAAGGTAGACGCGCTGATCCAATGGAAACCGTTCTACGTAGATGTCGGACTACAAGTGCGCATCGGTGTCTCGGCGTCGGTGAAGATCATCTTCGTCCGGATCACCATCACGGTCGAAGTCGGTGTAGCACTCGGTATTTGGGGGCCGCCCACGGGCGGTCAAGCCAAGGTGAAGCTGTGGTTCATCTCCTTCACCATCAATTTCGGCAGTGGTCGCGGGTCGGCGGACAAGGTGCTCGACTGGCCCGGGTTCGCCGCGATGCTGCCGCCCGCGGAGAACAACGTTCGTGTCCTGCCCGGTTCGGGGTTGCTCGTCGAGAAGCATCCCGGCATGCAGCGCGCCGACGACTACTGGGAGGTGTCGGCCAACGGATTCTCCTTCAGCTCCGACACCACGGTCCCGATCACGAATCTGTACCTAGGTGCTGCTACCACCGCTGCCGAATCCGGTGCGGCGGTGAATATTCGCCCGATGGCCCGGCAGAGCCTGACCAGCAACCAGCGGGTATCGCTGACTCGAGACGGCGCGCCTGTGAATCTCGATGCCTGGACACGCAGCCGCCGAACTGCCACCGTGGCAAGCGAATTGTGGGGTACCGGCAGCTCCAACAGCCTACCCAGCGGTGAGCAGCACCTGGTGAAGAATCAGCTGCTCGGCGTGGAACTGAGTTCTCCCGCGGCGAAGTACGGCAACTCCACCGGCTATATGGACGAAAAGGCCCTCGCCTTCGATCCGGTCGCTCCCGATGGCGCGCAGCCGTTGGATCCGGCGGCAGGTCCGGTCGGGGCGACTCCGCAGCGTCCGAGCAACGTCAACGTCATCCGCACCATCGCCACCACTGTGGCCGAGGCCCCACAGCGCACCGCCCGCGAGCGTCTGGCCGGGCAGCTTCAGACGTTGGGGGTGCACCTGGGTGCACTCGACAACGACCTGTCCGCATACGCCCGCTTCGCCGAGACCGCATTCACCGCCGAGCCGATGCTGGTCTCTGCCAGCTGAGAACAAGGGGGATGTCGCTATGCCCACCGTCAGCACTCGCACTCGATTCCTGGACCATCGCATTCCCTCGCTCTACGCGGGCCGTTACCGGATCACGATCGAGCAGGACATCGCCACCATCGCCACCCTGTCCGAACGCAAGCAGACCTTCGATGTGCACGGTCTGCGCTTCTCGTTGGGTGCCTCCGAGATCCACGCCTGTTATCCGGTGCCCGGCGCGGTCGGGAAATACAATCAGATCCTGCCGCACATCACCTTCGATTTGGCCGCGTTGCCGTGGTCACGCCTGCTCAAAGGAGCCGCGGACGGTACACCCTGGATTGCCCTGCTGGTGTTCCGGGAAGGTGAGCTGCCGCAGGACCCGCAGGCGGTCGGCGCGGTCACCGTCTCCACTGTCGGTACTCTGCTCGGCGGGCAGGCCGGACCGGGCAGGCCGCCGGCGATCGAGACCGCCGACCTGCAGGAGGGTGAGGCCGAACTGTCCTGTCGCACAATCCAAGTGCCCGCGAATGTGTTCGCCATGATCCGGCCGACCATGGCCGAGCTGGCGTTGCTCGCGCACATGCGGGAGGGCGGCCCGCCGGACGCCGACCATGTGCGCGGCACGGATCCCGAGCCCGACCTCGACGACCTCAACGCTGTCGTCGTCGCCAACCGGTTCCCGTCTGCGGCGGGCGGAAGACATGTCGCGCACCTGGTTTCGATGGAAGGCTTCGAACCCTACCTGGGCGGCACCGCGCCGCCGGCCGAAGGGCTGCGGCTGGTGTCGCTGCACACCTGGGCGTTCGAGACCCAGTACGACAACGGGATCGGCTTCGGCGATCTGGTGCAGCACCTGGCCGCGGAACCTGATCTGCTACTGCGGGTTCCGCTGTCACCGGGCAGCGCCGACGGTGATACGCGGCAGCGGCTCGAGGGCGGCGCGACCGTGCTGCCACAGCGCCTGGAATCGGGCGAACGCAGTTTCGGCTTCTACCGTGGCCCGCTCACCGCGGCACCTGCACGGCGATTGCCCGACCCCGCCGCACCCCGGTTGGAATCCAGTGGAGAAGCGCTGATCTACCTGCAACAGTGGGGCATCTTCGATACCGGGTATGCCTCGGCGTTCAGCCTCGGCCGCACTCTCGCACTGGCCGATGCTCCGTTCCGCAACCAGCTGCTGGAGTTTCGCAAGGCCGCGCGCCGCGCCGCCCGGCGCATGGCCGCGCATCCGGAGTCGGTCTCCGGGCGCAGTATCGCCGCAGCGGGCCGCTCGTTGCGGGACAACCAGGCCCGCAACGCCTTCGACCAGCTACTGTCCGACCGGCTCATGGGTGCTCTCGCCCGCAGCGGTGCCGAACTCGCTGTCGCGCCCCGCCGCGCGGCTCCACGCAACGGCACATTGTCGGCGCTGTCGGTATCCGGGCTGCGGGCGACGCTGGCCGATGCCGAGTCCCGGGACGTGCTCCGGGCGGCCACCGCCGAGGAACTGGATCCCGTGGCGCAGTGGCTGAATCGGCTTGCCGTCCTGGAGATGCTGCCGTTCGACCACCTCGTGCCCGATCCGCGGATGCTGCCGCCGGAGAGCATCCGATTCGGCTACATCGACCCCGACTGGGTCCGGGCGGCCGTGGACGGTGCACTGAGTGTCGGTGTCGGTCACGCACTGGATGCCGACCTGAACGCGCTTGCCGCCGAAGTGCAGGCTCCGCCCAAGTGCGTTGTGCTGATCCGATCCGCCCTGATCCCGAACTGGCCGCGCACCATCATCACCGCCTTCCGTGGCGAGGAGACCGTCGAACCGACCCATCGGACGCTATTCGGCAGCGATGTGCTGATGCTGCTGTACCCGAGCGTGATCGATCGGTTCACGCTGGCCGAGCCGCCGCAGGGGCTGCACTTCGGTATCGGTGATGTCGGCACCGTCGAGCTGCGCCACTTGACCGGCCAAATCGGCTACCCCATGGGCGAATTCCCGGTTCCAGCCGGCTTCGGCCGCTTCCTGCGGGCCGCTGGGGATGTATTGGACATCCAGGCGAAGCTACTGCCCGAACTCGCTGCCGCACACGGTCTTCCGACACTCTCCTCGGCCCAGTTCGCCCTGCAGATGATCAAAGCCCCGCAGTTGCAAACCTTTTCCCGGCCCTGAGCCGAATCCGTCCTCCCCAGGGGGTATTCATGCCCAACGACACTCTCGTGGTCCCCGTGGAGGTCGCGGCGTTCGCGGTCAACGCGCAGACCCGCGACACCGACGGCACCTACGTCATGCAACGCTGGATCGCCAACTTCGTCCCCTTCGTCAACGACAACGAGGCACCCGAGCCGCAACCGTTCAGCGGCACCGAGATGTGGGGCGGTGACGCGTCCCGGCTCGGTGTCTATCTCCAGTGGCAGTTGCCCGAGGCGCTGCGCCAAGGCCATCAAGATGAGGAGACCGGTGAGATCGGTGACTTCCCGCTGGTGCCCAACCGGTGGCTGGTCACCCGGCGCTCGAATCAGGGTGTGCGCTGCTGGATCGTGCAGAGCGACTTCCTGGACCGAAGGGAGGGCACGGTCTCCTACCTCGATCCGCACGCCGACGCCGCGACTGCCACCAAGATCGGGCGGGCGGTCGAGCTGAGCGCGGGCAGCGGCTGGCAGGAACCGGGTGGCGGCCAGTTCCTCACGGCGCTGGGTCCTGGCCTGCTGACCTTCTCCGTCTACCAGCCCTACAACACGAACGTCTTCTCGTTGCACGACACGCTCGGCGACATCGATGGTGTCGACCGGCTCAGCTATCACGTCGTCGGCTGGTACTCCGACCCTGCCAAAGACATCCTCGTCGTGGGACCGCACGCCGATGAACCCTTCAATGAGGTGATGCGGCGTCTGGAATGGCAGCTGGCTTCCACCTTCGGTGGTCCCCGCCGCTCGCTGTATTCCGGTAGCGCGCTGGGCATCGACTGGCGGCCGGACGGCGGAGTTTATCCGTCCGACAGTCCGATTGCCCGCGAGATCGCGGTGGCCATCGGCAACAGCACCGCAGAGGCCGCCGGGGTACTTCAGGAACAAGCCGGCGGTTCGAATGCGCTCGGCGCCGAACAGGCTCGCCTCTACAGCGCATTCGCACTCGGGGTGCTCAACGAGTACGACCGCGCCGACGGCGAGCTGTTCCCGGAGCGGGCCGCACACGATTCCGGTTTCGGCCCGACCCCGGGCGGTTACCGGTGGCGGGTGCTCGATCGCAGTGCCGACGACGTGCGTGCCGCGCTCTCTCGCACGGAGCGGGCCGACGAGCAAGTTCGCGCGGCGGAGGTAGTCGCCGAATTGAACCGTGCGCAAAGCGATCTCGACGCGCTGGAGCGGGATCTGGCCGACGCGCGGCAACGCTTGTTCGTGCTGTGGGCGCTGTCGCGGGAGAAGAAGCAACCCGAGTTCTTCTCCTCGCGGATCGAGCGCGAACTCAACACCGCGACCGGCAAGGTCACCGCACTGATCACTGAGGTCGACGAGAAGCGCGCCGAAATCCCTTGGGCCACCGACGCTGACGGGCTGGCCACGCGTGCCCGCGCCTACGCCGCCGAGCACGGATTGCGTTCCGGTCTGCAACTGCAACGGGTCCCTGCGGAGCCGTTCGACCTCTATTCCGATCCGGTGCTGATGCTGCAGGGCGCCAACCTGAACGCGCCGATGACCAGAGGTTCAGATTTGCCGTGCCGGGTCGAGGAGCGTCTGGTCACCGGGATCGGTTCGATCACCGCGGCATCCGTCGCCGCGGATGTCGCCAAGGTGAACGTCACCGGCCTGCCGGGGCCGATGCGCGCACTGGTCACGGAGTTCTTCATCATCGACCGGGCCCGTGAGCTCGGGGTGGGTTTGGCCGGCGCAACCGGCACGCTGCCCGAGCACGGTACCGAGCAGTGGCGTCAGCCCTGGCAGCCGCTATTCCTGATGTGGGAGGCCGAATACACCGCCATTCCGTTCGTGGAAGGCACCGTCGAGCGGTGGCGCTTCGACCGCAATCGCTACCGCTGGCAGGGCGAGGGTCGGTTGGAGCCCGCGATCACCGTGGGCGGCAGGCAGATGCTGGCCCCCACCAGCGGGTACGACCAGGAAGGCAAACTCGACAGCTACGCGGCGGGTCGGGCCGATCTGCCGGAAGCGCTGCTGGCGGGTGTGCGCGAACAGTTGCGCGGACTGGACCAGCTGTCGCAGCGTCTCGACGGCCTGGGCGCGGCGGTCGGTCAGCGTCTGGCCGGGGTCAACGCCGCGCCCGACGGAGCGCTGGGCGAGCTGATCGGCGACGGTGTGGGACTGTCACCGGATCCCGGCCCGCAACCGGTCTTCGACTGGGACGACTGGGAGCCCTCCGATTTCCAGGAATTGCGTTCCGGTCACCTCATGTTCACCCGGCTCTCGGTGGTCGACCGATTCGGCCGTGCGGTCAACCTCATCGACAACCCGCTGCATTTCAACCGGCTGATCAAACCCGAATCGATGACCCCCGATCACGCCGTCGGCGAGATCCAGACGGACCGATACGTGGAACTCGGGCCGCGGCTGCTGCAACCGGCTCGGCTGCGTTTCGACTTCCTCTCCGCCGACACCGACCAGGACGTCGAACTCACCGCGGGCGCAAACCCGGTGTGCGCGTGGCTGGTACACAACAGACTGGACCGGTCGATCGCCTGCTACGACCCCGACGGCCGGGCACTGGGCGATTTGCGAGTGGTGCTCACCGGAGGCGGCCAACGGATCGTGCACTGGACCGCCCTACCCGGCTCGCCGGTGCAGGACTTCGACCAGTTGGCCGGGCTGTCCACGCATGCTCATCGGTACCTCGGAGCCGTCAAGAAAGCTCCTGCGGTATTCGATGCAGTGCGCGGCCTGCTCGACGACACCCTGGCCGTCATCGATCCGGAGGGGCCCGAGGACCAGAGCTTGGCCTTCCTGGTGGGCCGTCCACTGGCCTTGGTCCGCGCCCGCCTGGACCTCGAGCTGTGCGGGGCGGTACGCAAGGACGTCACCTGGCAGGAGGTGCTCAAGTCGCCGCAGACGCAACCGCAGATGCCGAACTACCGGTGGATCGTCCGCCTCGGCGAGGCACGCCAGACCGACGACGGGCTCGTCGGTTACGTCCTCAACGACGACTACGACCACTTCGAGACCGTCCTCGAACCGAGCGGCCAGCACGGCGGCTACCTGCGTGCCATCGGAACCGGCGACCGGTTCAAACTCGCCTTCGCCGGCGACAGCACCGCCACGGTCACCCTGCTGATGGACACCCGCGCCGCCGTACACGCCACCACCGACATCCTCCCGGTCGAATCGGTATACGTCCCACAACGATTCACCGACGCGGCCCTGACGAACATGGCCGTGAACTTCCGCACCGGACCACTACTGATCGCCACCACCGACCACGGCGCCGCAACCCTGCCGCACCCCGCGACCGCCACCGGCAGCTGGTCATGGACCGAACCGGCAGGCACCGACTGGACCTCGCTACCCATCACCGTCCCTGACCCGGCATCCCTGCCGATCGGCAGCGATCCCGAGATCCGTTCGGGCTACCTCGTTTTGGAAGACGCCGCGCAGGGGAGTCGCAGCAACGGGAACCACAACGAGCAAGGAGCGCGCTGATGACCACTATCACGCAGTACACCGCCACCACAGCGACCAGCGACGGTGCGGTAAACAACACTCGGTCAGCGCGAATACCATAAGTCATTGCCCGCAGGTTTTCAGGCGAGGCAGGTTTTGTTGACTCTGGCGGGCCAGTACGCGCCGATCGCCATTCGATCGTTCATGGTTCGGACGCAACTTCCGCCGTTGCGGATCACCCGCGTTGCGGCCGACTTCGGCGTCCCAGTGACCGCACATCGTGGCATCACCGAACGCTGATCGTCTTCCGCTGCGGTCGATTCGGCAACCGAACCACAACGAGCGAGGAGCCCGCTGATGACCACCGTCCCGCGGTACACCGCCACGACCGTCACTGCCGCCGACGGCTCGGTGAGCAACAGTCCCCCACTGCATTTCGACCTCAACACCGACCCCGACCCGGTGCGGATTTCACCCTCCACCGGGGACCCGCGACGCGCGGACTTCGTTATGGTCGGCAGCCGCCGCAGCGGGACCGCCATCGAGTGCCGCAAAATCACCATCACTGTCCCCACCGGCACCAACTCACCCGATCTGACCCCGGATCTCGCCAGTGTCTCCGCCCAGATCAGCCTGCCCGGCTGGACCCCGATCACCAATACCGCGACCAAAACCATCACCTTCACCCCCGCCTCCGGCCACACCGAAATCGGCCGCGACCAAGGCGTCACCGTGCAACTGATGGGCATGCGAATCAACACCGAGATCGGCAGCGCACCACTACGCATCGACCTCGAATGGCGCGAAGCGGGCTACGACGACCCCTGGGACGTCGGCACCACGATATTCGACATCGGAAAATTCCCCCCGAGCTTCCATCTCGCCAACTTCATGGCAGACCAGTTGATCATCGATAACGGCGACTCGGTCAATCTCGACTGGGAGGCCAGCGGCGTCTCCTCGCTGCGGCTTCTCTACGACGTCGCCGACGTCAACGTCTTGGACAAGACCACCTACCCGATCAACGACCTCGGTCACACCACCGTGTTCTACCTGCGAGCGACCGTCCAGGTCGGCAACAACACAGTCGAACGAACTCTGTCCGTCACCGTTACCGTGCGTGTACCCGACCTCGAGGTCGGCAACCTCATCGTGCGCGGTGACCTCATGGCGCTCAACGAGCTCACCGTGGGCGCGCCCACCGCGGACGTCCCGACAGTGTCGGCATCGAAAGATCCCGATCCGCAATTCCCGGTGGAGAACATGCTGGATGGGGATCTCGAAACCTACTACCGGAGCAAAACAGCAGTCGACTGGACGGACTATATAACCTTCGACTTCGGCACGACGCGGCGAATCTCTGCTGTCGATATTTATTTCGGCGATACGAGCGGTGGAAACTTCTCACCGGTAGGGGACTTGAGATTCTCCGTCGACGGAGTCGGCTGGTCCAGCCCCACTGTGTACAACAAAGGCACGAGGGAGTTTCACTACACCGCACGGGACTCTCCGGAGGTGCGTTTCATCCAGCTGTACTTCTGGGGCTCTGCGCCCTTTCTGGCCATTCGATCGTTCCAAGTGTCGTGGGCCACACCGCTGCGAATCTCCGCGGCAGACGCCGACTTCGGCGTCCCAGTGACCGCGCGTCTCGGCATCACCGATCACTGAGTATCTCGAAACACCCAATACCACACTGCTGTCACGACAGCCGACGGCTCGGTAAACAACAGCCCGCCACTGCATTTCGACCTGAACACCAATCCCGACCCGGTGCGCGTCTCACCGTCGAGCGGCGACCCACAACGTGCCGATTTCATGCTGGTCGGCAGCCGCCGCAGCGCATCAGCCATCGAACGCCGCAAGGTCACCGTCACCGTCGCCACCGGTAACAACTCGCCCGACCTGACATCGGACCTCACCAGCGTCTCCGCCCAGATCAGCCTTCCCAGCTGGACCCCCGCCACAACACCAGCACCAAGACGATCACCTTCACCCCCACCTCCGGCCACGCCGAGATCGGCCGCGACCAAGGCGTCACCGTGCAACTGATGGGCGAACCATCCCGCGGCCCATGGACCATGGACCACAATTGCGGATCAAGCCGGTCGATACTCGATAAGAATCATCGTGGAGGGCCCGGGGACAACTGACAGCCGCTCGCTCATCGCGCGTCCCAGGCGGCGGGAGCAGTCCAGCAGCCGGCACCGGAGCCGAGCACCTCGTGCACGGCATTCCAGCGTTCGATTGTGGTGGTCTCGCGCGTCAGCCGGTGCCGTTTCGGGCCGGCGGCGGCCCAGCAGCGATGACACTCCCGGCAGAAAGCGGTCAGGGCTCGATGTCAGTAATCGGGTCCGATCTTCCAGGTGCTCGGGTACGGCTTGCCGTCGCTGTGCCAGACGAATACCGAGTGGTTGTCCTGGTTCGGGTCGTCGCGTGCAGACACCCACAGGTACTGGCTGGCGTCCCCTCCGCCCCTGATGCTGACGGGATCGTTGAGGCGGACTACGCCCTGACCATCAACTGTGAGCCCGCCGCGTATCTCGACCGCGCCCAGATTCGACGAAATGCCTGAATTGGCGAAGAGAGCGCCGTTGATGTATGCACTTTGATAGGCGTACAAGGTCCCATTGACGGTGAGACCGTCGCCGACGGTCATGTCCGTTTTAACGTTCAATATGCCGGTGACCTCTCCCTGTCCAGCGGTGAGCAGCCCTGTGACAGTGAGTGCTTCCAGGGTCGGGTTGGTGACGGTGACGGGTACCAGGGCATTCAGGTAGGTGGGTTCGAAACCCGCCGCGGTGTATTCGGCGACGAGCACGAATGTGGTGTCGCTGGTGAGGGCGAATTGGTGTTCGGCAATGCCCTTCTCGGGGAGGGTGACATGCGTATTCGTGCCCTGATAGAGGACGCTGCCGTCGCCGTCGTACAGGGTGAACGAGGTGCCGTTGCTTTCCCAGGCGAATTCGACGGAGTCCCCGGCGGCGAATCGGGTTTGCGGAACAGTATTTTTACTGGGGCTGTGCGTCATGAAGTTGCGCAGATAGAATTGCTGTGCCTCGACTTTGATGGGCACAGTGCTCGTCTTGAGCTTGTGGTTCTTATCATTGTCGACGGTCGATTTCTCGCCCATGGTACAGGTGAGCGTGCCGATATCGGTACCGAGGGAGCCGGTGAGAACGATGCTCATCGGATAATCCAGCAGGTCGGTATCGTCATCGTCATCCGAGGCATTGTTCGTGAGGGTGAACTGATAGGGCGGCTTGGGACCGGCGCCGGCGGCCTCCAATTCCTCAACCGCGGCGGAGAAGGGGACGCTCCATTTGCCTGCAGGGGTGACCGAGCACGTCGGCTTGCTGACGAAATAGGGACTGCCGTCTGTCGGCTCGGAGGGAACTGCGATCTGGATCTGTGAGCAGTAGACCGGTGTGCTGAGGGGAGAGACGGCGATGGTGATACGGGCCTGCGCGGGGGCGTCCCCCGTCCCCGCTTGCAGTGGCGAGGGGCTGGTCGAGGGCTGGAAACTCAACAGGGGCTGATCGGTCATGGTTGGGCCTTCCTCTCGGGTGGGGTCGGGGTTTCTTCCAGATCGGTGGTGAACCGGAGCAGGCCGTCCTGGAGTGTCGAGGGGTCGTCCGGGAACTGGGCGTTCGGTGCTGCCGGTGTCAGCGCGAACGGGGTCCACGCGGTATTCGCGAGTGCGGGACGCAACCAGGTCCAGCTGCCTTGCTTATCGGCGGGCTGCGGAAAGGCGATGGATCCGCCGCCGGTGTCCGGGTCGTGGCAGGTGGTGAGGATGGGACCGAAACGGAAAAGGGCCTCGATATGGGCGAGCGGGGTGTCGCGGTGGGCGGCGGGGACAGAGACCTCGGTGGTGGGTGTGATGCCGGTGACGGCGTGCACGGCCGCATACGGGTCCATCAGCAGCAGCACCTCGGTCGGCGCCGGATCTGCGAAGGTCAGTTGGAGATAGCTGGCGTCCGACGGGGTATCGCGAGGGCCGAGTGGGCCGATCTGGGTGAGGAAGTCCTGTTGATCGTCGGGTTCGGTGACACTGTGGAACCGGTCGTATCGGTATACACCGTCCTTGCCCGTGAAATACCCGACGAGGCCGTCGTCGCGGGCATCCCGATCACCCAGCCGGACCGCGAACTCGTGGGTGGTGAACTGCGGCTGCGGCGGTTCGAGCGTCGCCGCCCAGCCGGTGTCGAACAGTGGGGGACCGTCCAGGGACAGCCGCAGTTGTGCGGGGACGAGCGCCAGCGGCCGTCCGATCAGCACCGACAGGTTCTTGTCGGCGCGGGCACCGAGCGGGTCGGTGGTCCACAGGGTGGAGTCGATCGCATCGAGGAAGGCCGTGAAGTTGGCGGGGGATGCGAGCTGAGCCGAGCCGAGCAGCCCGGCCACGACGGGTGCCCGCGCCGCGACCTGGTCGAGGCCGGTGATGGCGCCCTCAGGCGGCGGGTCCCACCGCCCGATCTGCCCGTCACGGGTGCTGACCAGCCGGTAGGTGCCCAGCAGAGTGCCGGTCGGGTCGTAGAGCAATAGGCTGTGGTCGAGATGGCTGGGCAGCAGCCACCCGCCGATCGGGCTGGCCTCGGCCGCGGTGCCGACGATGCGGCGGGCGGTCATGCCGTCGAGAAGATCGAAGTCCAGCCGCGCCGGTTGCAGTGGACGCGGCGGCAATTGGGCCACGGCCGCGACCTTGGGAGCGAGCGATGTCGCGGTCGTGAAGGCGTTGTCGACGACCAGCGGAAAGTTCTGATAATCGTGCAGCCCACCGTATTCCGTACTGGCGTTGACGACATCGAGAATCCGCCCGAACTTGTCGTACAGGAACAGCTGCGACAGATAGATCTGCCCCTGCCGGAACTCCTGGAACTGCGCGTCGCTTCCGGCGGGCAGATACGGGACGCTGCGGACCCGGTCGAGGTAGCGAGCGGGCAGGTCGTCCGCGGTTGCGGCATCCGAATATCCGGCAAGCCGCGCAATATGCGGGAAGTCCTCGTCGTTCGGCGTCGGGCGGCGCGAGGCGCGGCCGGTGCGTGCGGCGAGGAGTTCGTTGAACCCGCTCAGTTCCTGGGACAGGAAACTCCACTCGCCGATATTGCCCAGCCATTCGTCCAGTCGGGCGGCCTGATCGGCGGTGCCGTGGTCGGCCACGTACTTCTCCAGGCGGGCGGCGAACAGGGACCGGGGGTGCGGGCCGAGCCCCGTGATCCCGCCGACCTCGACGATATCGTCCAGGGAGTGCTGCAATCGGGCGGTGCCGGGAGTGAAGCGGTAGTCGGTGCCGTCGAAACTCCAGCAGCGCTGATCGCCGACGCTGTAGGGGATGGGGAGATAGGCCACCTTCCATTCCATGAACACCGGCTGCCAGGGCTGACTCCACAGCGTCGGGCCCAGCGCGGGCAGAGTCCCCGTGTAGTCGCCGGGCCGGTGCGCGGTGAGGGTCGCGGTCACCTTGTCGGCGGGCAGGCCCGTGGCAGCGGCCAGGGCGGCGGCGCTACCCGGATCGAGCAGGAAGAATTCGCCGAGCAATGCCTCCAGCAGATCGGGAAACGAAGGGCTCGAAGGGATTTCGGGCATCGGTGGGTTACCGGGGGTGACGGTGATCGGCGTGCCGTCGATCATGACGGCGGCGATCAGGCCGGAGGTGCCCGCGATGACCAGCCGCACCGACAGCGGCTGATCGGTGTCGGCGGTGTCCGGGGGAGGCAGCACGCCCGACACGGTGACTGCCGGATTATTGCTCTGCCAGAAGGAATTTCGAGGTACTGCGGTGAGCATGGCGCCCGGCGGCAGGCCCCGGTCCGCGGCGAAGGCATCGATCGCGGACCGCAATGCTTCCTGTGCGTCGGCGGGTGAGCCGCCCGGATCGGGCTGGGGCACCTTGGCCACCAGGTCCCGGACAGCGGAGGTCCGGCGCTGCACCCGCTGGGCCAGCGAGCCGTCGAGACCGGGGTCGAGATGGTCCTGCATCTGCTGTGGATCGGGTGCATCGCCGGGTGGGACGAGGAGGTTGGCGTAGATGCCGTTCTTGAGCCACAGCGCGTTCAATTGCCATTGCAGCGCGGACAATTCGCTCAGCTGCGCGTCCAGGTGATGTTGATCGTCGTTGAGGGTGTCCAGCCATGCCGGCGCGGCGAAGGCCGGTGGTGTTTCGTCCGTGGTGGGCGGCGGCGTCACGGTCCAGCGGTGGCTGCCCGCGGACGCCGCGAACCATCCGGCGTGAATGCGGCGTCGAATTCGTGCGTCGCCGCCCTTCTCATCGGCCAGGGGCAGCAGGCCGTGCAGGAACGCCCGCAGCACCTGCATATCACCGGCGCTGGGTGCGCGACCAGCGTTGTCCTGCGCGCGACCGGCCAGTGCCGCGAAGGCGTCCTCGGTGGAGTTGGCGAGCGCGACGTCGATCCTGCCCTCGTCGCGAATGCGGCGCAGCGGGTCGTCGGACGGTGCGGTCGTGGCGTCGGGCTCCCAAGCCACCGACAGCACGTGGCCGCAATAGAGGCTGCGGGTGGCGGGTTCGACCGCGGCGTCGTGGCCGGGGTCACCGGTGAGGCGCGGATCCCGCCAGTTCAGGTGGGTGAGCAGGTCGGCGTAGGAGGTGTCCGCCGACGGGGCCAGCAGGTCGGCGTCGGGGTTGGAATACCAGCCGAGCAGGTGATAGCCGAGGGTGGTTGTACCGAGGTCGGTGACCTCGTCGACGAAGGAGAACACATTGCTGTTGTGCGGAACGTAGGTCGGGAAGTACGGATCTCCGGGGCCGAGGGCGGTCAGGAACAGTCGATCGGCAGCGGCGCGTTCGGACCATGCTCCGGGTGTGTCGGCGGGGAAGGCAAGTCCGAGCGGCAGCTGATAGAACCCCGGCTCCGGCTTGCGCGGTTTGACCTGATTGCGGTACGGGTCGGCGCTGGCATGCCAGCTGTCGAGAGTGTCCTGGCCGACCAGGAAGTCGCTGGAGTGCGCGGCGTCGTGGCCCTGCTTGCGAGCGTATGTGCTGTGCGGGCAGTCGCTTTCGATCACCCACGCCTTCATCCGCCGGTCGGTGGTTCCGCTGAATCGGGTGAGCAGCCAGCGGTTGGGGACCAGCGGGTACCGCAGCCTCCCGGTGCGCGGGTCCTGCGTACCGTGGCGGAGCCCACGCGGCAGCGTCCAGTGCAAATGGACTCCCGCAGCGGTGAATTGCGAATCCTCGAGCTGCCGGTCGCCGACGTCGGGGTCGAGACCGGCATAGTCCTCCAACGCTCGGTAGGTCCGCGGCCAGATGCGAAAGGTGTTCTCGCCCTTGACAGCCGGGGTGATCATCAGGGCATCGAGCGCGATCGGGACGACGAGGGTGGGATGCACGGTCACCGGCCTTTCGGTGGATCGGTGGGTCCGACGAAGCGGATCTTCTCGGGAACCCGGACCAGCTGCAATGCCAGATCGGCCGGGGTGAGCGGGCCGACCGCGGTCCCGTGTGCGGTATCGAGGGCCCCGCCGATGGCGGTTACCAGCGAACCCGGCGCCAGCACACGGCAGTCGCCGCGCAGATGATCCAGCACCGGAAAGGCGATCTCGGGATCGAACGGCGCGCCCAGCGCCGGACCGGAGTCGCTCGGCCGCAGGTTGCGCAGCGGGATGAGGCCCTCGTCGTCGACGCCGAACCGGAACCCTTCCTGCGGTTCGGCCAGCTCGACCGCCTGCGGTATGCCGTCGTACAGGCACAGCAGCACCGAGGGTGACATGTGATCCAGCCGCAGTATCCGCAGCCTGCCGCCGGCCGAATCATAGCCTTGCACAGCGAGATTCGGCCACCCGGAGACGATTGCCGACCGCAGCAGAATGCCCGAGATCTGTCGTGCCGCTCCTGTTCCTTCGTTCGTCGCCGGTGAGTCGCCCCCACCCCGTAGCGTGTCGCGATGGGTGTTCGCCTGCATGGCCGCCACGGAACGAACTGCGGCGCTGATGATTCGGTCCTGCATGGTGTCGCGGCTGGACTGCGCACCGACGCTCAGCGCACCCGAAACCAATGCGTCCAGCCACATGTGATCGATATGGAAGAAGCGCAGCGATTCCGGCGGCAGCATCCGCTCGTCGGGAACCAGGTGGATGAACGGAATGCCTTGCAGCAGTATCCGTTGCGCGAGCCAGGCCGCGATCGGTTCGAGTTCGCCGGCGAGCGGGTCCGTGCTCAGCGCTCGATCCAGCGCAGCCCTCGTGCCGGGGGAGTCGAGAAAATCCGCCAGAGCCGCTGCGGGGTCGCTCGCCACGGCATCGGGCGTGGGTGGTGACCACGGCCGGGTCGGGACCGGTGGCGGCCCGCCCAGCACGGTCAGCAGCGGGCCGTCGAGCATCGCGCCGAACGCCGCGCGCGCGGTCGTGGCCTTCGGCACGCCATCATCCGGGTCCGGGAGGTGGGTGCTGATCTCCTGATGGTGGAGTGTGTCCACCAGCGCCCGTGCCGCATGCTTGAAGCTCATCAGCTGCTGGGCGAATGCCGAATCGGCGATGGCGAGCGCTCGGCCGGTCTCGAATGCGGTCGCCCGTGACAGGTCGAAACTTCCCCAGACCGGGTCGTAGCCGATGAGTGCGTCCGCAGTGGTGGCGGTGGCCGTCAGCGGGGTCGTTTCGGACACGACCGGGGTGCAGGGGCCGCGATACCAGCCGTAGGTGTTCTCCCCGGATCGGGTCACGTATGGCAGTGCGACATAACCATCGTCGATCCGCCGCGCCACCTGACCTCGCGCGTCGGCGATATCGGCGTTCGGGTAGGGATTGGGCAGCCGCAACCACATCTGTTCGCGTGCAAGGGGATTGCCCGTGTGCGGGTCGTGGGCCAGCCCCTCGGCGAGTTCGCGGAAGTCGATCTTCCGGTCCGCCCGACACCGGAACGTCCAGCTGTACAGCGATAGCAGCGCGACCGACGTATGACCGCCGAAGTCGGGGTTCTCGGTCAGGATCTGCTCGTGGCCTTCCAGCGAGACCAGGTGTGCGATGTTCTCGACGGCGTCGGCGGATCCCGGCGGGCCGACGGCCGGGAAACGGCCCGAGACGACCACGGAGAACAGTCCGTCCTCCTCGATACCCAGAATAGGCCGGTCACCGGTGTTGGCGCCGCGACAGTGCGTGAACCAGCGCGCCTCGTCCAGTCTGGGTGCGACCGCGCGGAACGCCTCGGTCGTGACCTGGATGTAGCGGCACGGTGCGCTCGGCTCGATATCGGACTCCGGCACCAGAGCGGGTTTGAGCACTGCCGGGTCGGGGGCCGTGAAGTCCTGCACGGTCGCCGACAGCGCCCGAGTGGGATCCTGAGAGTCGCCGACGAGCTGGTCGTGGGTCAGCACCAGCAGCGCCAGCCACGGCGTGCCGGGTGCGGCGCCCATAGCGCGCTCCCACGGCAGCATGGGGTCACCGAGCACCACATGCGGCAGGACTTCCGCGAATCGCCCGATGCTGCCGTCCGCAGGCTGGGCGGCGACTATCGCGCCGGTGTCGATCGCCACCTGCGGGGCGCGGACGGTGAACCGCTGCACGGTCCGCAACGCCCCATCCGCAATGATCGACGACCCACCCGGACCCGCCCGCAGGTCGTGTGTGACCTCGGCGGTGTAGTCACCCGCCGGCACGCCGGGGAGATAGTTGTCGTGCAGTTCGATATCGCCGATCGGGAGGGAGTCCCGTGCGGGATGGGCAGGGCTCGAATTCATTGGGGGGCACCCGCTTTCCGGATCATCGGCGCCTGGCTGTAGAGGTGACCCGCGCCGGATGCCAATCCCGTCAGGCGGTCGTTGGAGCCGGTGCACAGTTCGGCATCGGCGAGCGCCGCGAACACCTGATCGCGGCGGCCTCGTACCTGATCGCTGTCGATCTCGCCGAGCAATTGCAGGGCGGCCGGATCGGGTGCGAAGAGGTGGTCACTGTCTACCGCGGGGTCCGGTGGTAATGGCGAAAGCCCGGGTGGGATCTCCTCGCCGTCGTACTCGCTCAGCGGGAACACCCCGCGTGAGCCGGCCAGCACCGGCCGGGGTGCCTGCACCGCGCATCCGAACAGCAGATTCGCGACGAGGTCGGCGCTCGGTCGCGCGGGCTGATGGCTGAACGGGACCGGCGGCGCGCCCCACAGTGACGCTGCCAGATGCTGCCTGCGCGCGGTGACGGTCCACCCCTCGACGGGCCGACCCTGATACCGCACGGTCAATTGGTGCACTCCGGTCACGCCGGTCAGGTTCATGGGCCGCACGTCGATATCGGCACCGGTTTCCACGGATTCGCCGCCCATCTGCAACCGGCTGGCGGGAATCGCGGATCCGGTGGTGAAACGCAGGTCGCGGGCGCGCATCAGCCACCGCTGTCCATTGCTGCTGCGCTCACCCGAGCCGGTGTCCGGCACTGTGCCGTCCAGACCGCTTACCGGGGTGAGGCCCAGGATTTTCGCGCGCTCGGGCAGCATGCCGGCCAACTGCACCCAGGTCAGCGGAGCGGTGCGGCCTCGGTCGGGGTCGGCGCCGAAGCCGATGGTGACGGTGTACACGAGCAGGTGGACGCTCACCGAACCGCCGGTCGGCGGCCCCCACAGGGCGAGCCGGGCCCCGACCGAGACGCCGACCTCCCCGTGGAACAACCAGGTGTCGATGCGCACCGAGGCGCCGACGGATATCGCGATCGTGGCGGTGAAGTGGAACGGGTTCCAGGCCACCAGGAGATCGGCGTGTGAGGTGAACCAGGCCCGGATCGGACCCTCGTGGAACAGGACATCGATCCCGGTTCCCGCCATGGCACACGACGGTGTGACGGCCAGATAAGCCCCGCCGATTATCGACACCGCGGTACTGGGGATCCATCTGATACCCAGCCGGGGTACCACGGGGTAGTAGGACGGGCGGTTGAATCCGGGGTGATAGCCGCCGAGCGTGATCACGAACTGTCCGGCGTTCGGGTTGGGCCCGAACCACACCGCCGCGGCGAATCCGCCGGTCAGATGGCAATCCTTCACCAGCACATAGGAGGCGTCGGACAATTGGGCCTGCGCGATCAGGGTGCCCTGGGCGGGACGCAGGGACGCCTGTAGTCCCAGCTCGGCATAGACGTACGTGCGCGGCGATTGCCCGGCCTGCGGAAGTTGCAGGGTCGCGGTGCCCAGGAGGGCGATAATGAATTCGTGGCCGAATTCGGCGATGAGCACCAGTTTGGTTTTCACGAGCTCGAACAGGGTCAGCTCTACCCCCGCAGCCAGCCAGTAACTGCCTTTGTCCGGTGGAATCCATTGTCGCGCAGGCATTTCCGGCGAGGCCGGAAGACGGCCTTCGAGCACGTCCAGAACCTCGGTGGGTTTGCGGTCCGGGCCGTTGAGTGCGAGCAGCGGGAAATTCGGGACCTCGCGCGCGCTGGGCACGACCAGTGCGCGGTTGTATCCGAATCCGGCCATCAGCGCACTGACCACCACCGGCGGCTCGCCCAGCTGGGCATTGAGCTGAGCGAAGATGAACAGCGAAGGATCTCCGCCGACCAGCTGCGCATAGGAGCCGACCGCGCCGAGCGCGAAGGACTGTCCGGCAATGACGGCGGTGCCGTCGTATTGGAATTCGACCCCGGCGGGCGGCGTCGGAACATGCAGCAGGCCACCGGAAATCGTGATCGACGGGGTGGTGACGGCCAGGCTCAGCCCGGACAGCCCGAAGGTCGGGGCGAATTTGTCCAGTCGTGAGCCGACCACCAGGCCGTCGAATGTCAGCTGCAGCGGACCCAGCGTGACCGCGGCATCGAGTGCGAACTTCAGCGTACTGCTCTGGTAGAGCACACCGATCCGGTTCACCTGCAGGATGCCCAGTTGCTTTTGCACCGATATCCATACGCCCGGCCCGCTCGATGCGGCAGGCGGCGTATTCGCGGTCGCCGGGACGCCCCCGGACGCCCGACCGGCCGGCCCGGACGCAGCAGGGGTAGCGGAGGGCTCGGAGGTACCGGATGCCGGGGCACCCGGTGAGCCGGACGAATCGGCGGGAAGGCCCAGCGCCACCGGTGTGGTGCTCGTGCCGATCCGCAGTTCTGCTTGCACGGCAATGCCTTTGGCCAGGCCCTTACTCGGCAGGGGTACCACCTTGAAACGCGCGAGCAGCGCGTCGAGCGCGGCGGTGGTCGTGGCATCGATTGCGCCTGTGCTGTAAAGGATTTGGAGGTTATCGACACCGAGAGCGCCCATGCTGGACAGGAATCCGCCGATGAGCGGCAGCTGGGCGAGATCGATACCGGCCGACAGATCGAATCCGATGGCGAACACCGCGGGCCCGGCGGCCGGTTTGACCCGGATGATTTTGGCGTCGGTCAACCCGATGCGCAGGCTCCCCGGAATCTCCGCCGCCAGTTCGGTGGATATGGCAGCTACCCAGTCCCGCAACGCAATTGCGTCGCCGCCGGAATTGCGATAGGCGGCGACGAAGGCGTCCGTGCCACGCTCGGCGTCGAAGAGCAGATCCAGCTCGACCTCGCCTACCGGCAGCGTTCCCTGGTATCGGGAACCTTTCCCGTCGCGGGTGATGGCGATGCCGACCGATGCCGTGATGCCCTCGGCGATCTCCAGTCCGCCCTGGCAGCTGGCACTGAAGTCGCCGCCGCCAGTACGGTAGGAGAACCAAAGACTTTTCAGCGCCAGGGTTTCCACAGGCTGCGGCGCTCCGGTCAGGCCCATGTGCGCGAGCAGTGCCCCCATCGTGAGCTGGTCATTGGCCGGTATCCCGCCTTCGAAGCTCCAGTTACCCTCCGCGCCGGTGGATTTCGCCGCGCTGACGGCCACCGGAACCGATCCGAGCTGTGCGCTACCCGAGAAGCGGACCACGAACTTCTCGAATGTGTTGTAGGAGACGGAAACCGACAACTCGCGCAGGGTGAGATGACCGATGGACCAGTCACCGGCGAGGCTCGCCGTGATTCGATAGGTGTCGCCGAGCCCGGCGGCGAAGTCGAGTTCGGTTATGGTCAGAGCTGTCGGTACATCGATGACCGGAAGGCCGAAGGAACTCAGCAGCTGCGTGACGCCGAGCGGCCGACGCTCGTGCAGACCGCCGCTGAGACGCCGTTCGGTCGGCCACAATTCGACGTCCAGGGCGAGATCGCCGAGCGTGCACGCGGTGGCCACCGCCGTGGATGTCACCACCTCGCTGTCCGGTCCGTCCGAAGAGTCCTGCTCGAAGTGATAGTCGATACCGGAGACCAGTCCGAGCGCACGTTCCAAACCCAGATCCTTCAGGCCGGTCTCGATGCTGCGCCATATTTCGTTCCCGGCCAGCTTGCCTGCGAGCGCATCCAGCGTGAATGCGCCGGGGTGCGGTGGCCGCACCGTTGCTCGAGACCCGCCGGGATCGGTGGCCTCGAGGGTGACCACGACCGCGATCCCGTCGAACCGGCCGTCGAGCGTCAGCGTGACCGCACCCGACCGGGTCACCGTCAGGTTCGCGGACTGTACGGTGGTGGCCACCTTGGCGTCGGCGGGCCAGGCCGATGCGACGCAGGTCAGAGCCAGCGTCAAAGTGGTGCGGCCCTGGTCGATCTGCGGTCGGCCCGAACCCGCGATACCCGCCAGTGTGCGGCCGGAAAAGGTGGTGAGCGCACTGCGTAATCGGTCGGGCAATGCGGTATCCGCCCCGTCGAGAACGGGTGGGTCGCCGAGCCCCGTGAGATGGGCCGCGAGCGCGTCCAGGTCGATCGAACCGTCGTTGCCCACAGGTCGCCCTCCCCTACGTGTAGCGTCGCCCTTTCCCGGGACAGGATGCGGCAAGGCTGATGTCGGTCCGGTGCAGTCGTAACCGCCAGAGAATAGTTAAAAACCTTGCAGGAGAATGCATTACACCTGCATGTGGGCGCCCCGTCCAGTTTGCGTCATGCTTCGCGGTCCGTCAAGCAAACCGCGCGCGCTGATGTGTCATCGGTCCACAGCGGGCCGGTCGCCCTGCCCTTGACCGCTGCGTGTCGATCCCGCACACTGAGTTCTCGGATGCGTCAGAGGGAGTCGGAACATCTCTCCGGTTCGGAATGTCCTCTCTGGCAACGAGTTTCGTTCGTCGAACGGCTGCAGTAGTCGAGGGGACCGGATATGGTGATGTGGAGTCCCGATGACCCCAAACGCGGAGTGTTCCAGCGAGATGCGTTCGGGCCCAATGCCTACATGATGATGATCCAGCATCTGCGTGATGGGTTCGACAACTACGCACCCGGCAGCGAATTCATGTGGGTTGCCTTCAATCTGAACGTTACCCATGTATACGAACCCCGGATCATTCGATTGTGTTTCGAGACCAGGAATCTCTATCTGCGCGGCTGGACCATCAGCCGCAGGGGTTGGTCTTTTGTGGCGGCCTGGTCGAGTGAGGAAAGAGAGAATTGGACACGGGAACGGCTGAGCCTGCTGCCATGCCCGGCTGACTCTTACATGGGTCGAGAGCCTGCCTATATCCCGTCGGAATACAACCGGGCCGCCAGCGGACCGCGGCTGTCGCGGTACGACTTCTTCAAGAACCTCGATGTGCTCCACAGATACCTGAAAAACACAATTCTCGGGTACGACGTCACCAATATCGACAATGTGACGACGGCCTTCCACCTCCTGGCCCGCACGACCTCGGAAATGGCACGGTTCGGGTCGTTCTGCCGGAAGTTGCGCGGCAACTGGGAAGTGGGGATATCGCAGCAGGTCCGCCTCGCCTCAGGATTCGAATGGGGTCCCGCCAACGACCGGCAATGGAAGACCCCACCATTCGAGGATGTGATCACCAGCTGGCAGAACTACTCCAAGAAGGCCGAGAATGAGCCCGGCACGCTGCAATGGCAAGGCAGCGACGTCTCCCAGCAGCAGGCCGTCGAGCTGATGGGTGACGGCGTCCATTGGAAGGCTCGATGACTGCGGACGGGGCATGCTCGGTGCGCCAGAATTCGGATTCGCCTGCGTATACGGGTTTGGCGACCTGAGGCTGGATCCGGGCTCAGCCCGCCGACCAGGACCCAGTGGGCACCCCGGAATCCAGACCGGCCGATCCCTCAACGGTCGCGATCCTGGCCGTCGCGGCGGGTATGCGCGGCTGGGTTCGCGACCTGAGCTCGGACTGCGTCACCGGATACGCTGGCCCGGTTGGGGATTCGGCACCGCTGTCCCAGCGAGAAGACGTTCCGGCGGGTGTTGTCGGGCCTGGATGCCGCGGATCTGGACCGACGGCTGGACGCGTATTTCACCGGGCTCGCTGCCGCGGTTCCCGATACCGTGGGTTCGGTGGTGGTGTCGCTGGACGGCAAGACCCTGCGTGGTGCTCGCCGTGGCCGGGCGGCAGCGTCGCTGGTGTCGATGTTCGCTCACCGCACCCGACCGGTCCTGGCCCAGCTCGACGAAGACCGCTCCACCGTCGCCGCCGGCCACGCCCCCCAGGTCATGGCCACCCTCCGCAACACAGCCATGAACCTGCACCGAATCGAGATCGTCCACTCGCCTGCAAGGCCATCGACCGAAAGCCAGGCGAATACCAGCGAACAGCCGGCATTGGAGCACAACACCGTCGAACCACCGCCGACGGCGCACGAGCGGCTGCACACGCCGATATTCGCGCGGTGATCGACGGGCGTGAATCCGACCGGGGCTCCGGGTTCGGGGTGGTGGAGTGTGCGGCGTGATCAGGTAGCGACCAGGACGGTCTTTCCGGGTAGCCGCCCGGTGCCGGCCTCCTCGTGCACCGCACCCGCGAGAATTCGATCGAGGAGGAGCCGCCATGCCCATGATCGATGTGTACGCGGTCGAAAACGCCGGTGCGCTGGACCGGGACGAGGAGTTGGTGGCGGAGGCGCGCGCCCAACTCGCGGAGATCGCAGCCGGCCGGGCCTGACGCCCAACATTCCCGCGGCGGCAGCGGATGAGCGGCGCTCCTTGTCCGAAAGTCCCTGCGCTGCAATATAAATCAATTACGCGAACCCTTTCAGGAGTCAGGCATGGATGCAGTCATCATCGACGCTGTCCGCACATCGATCGGCAAAGGAAAATCCAACGGTGCACTCGCCGGTGTTCACCCCGTGGATCTGCACGCACACGCATTGACCTCCCTCATCGATCGCAGCGGAATCGATCCGCGCTCGATCGGAACTCCGTGCGATGGTGATCTGAAGGCAGCAGCGCGGGGCAAAGCCGGCGGTGCCGTGAGTCCAGGAGGAGGTGGCCGTGAACGCCAGGTTCGAGACCAGACCGTCGCACCATAGCCGCGAGTCGGGTGCCGGGTCGTCGCATGTGATTGTGCTACCGGGTGGCGGATACAGCTTGCACGCTGCACATGAGGCCGAGCCGATCGTCGACTGGCTCGCTACCTTCGGTGTGTCGGCAAGCGTCTTCCGTTACCCGCTCAATACACGGCATCCAGGGCCCTTACTGGCGCTGCAAGACGAGATCCAGCGCCGTCGCGCTGCGGGCGCGAGTCGGATCGGTGTCATCGGTTTCTCGGCCGGCGGGCATCTTGCCGGGCTCGCTGCGCTCACTCCGACCACCGACATCCGCCAGTCGGTAGAATTCGCTGTTCTCGGCTACCCAATCACCTCGATGGAAACCGAGACCTACAAACCTTCACAGCTGATACTGCTCGGCGAGCATCCGTCACCGGAGCTGCGTCGCGCGACTTCACTCGACAAAATGGTCACGGCATCCGCCCCGCCCTTCTTCCTCTGGCACACCGCGGAGGACGCCTATGTTCCGCCCGAGCACACCTACCGCCTGGCCGCCGCGCTGGCCGCGCACCAGGTGCCGCACACAGCCCATGTATTCGCACATGGGCCCCACAGCCTCGGCCTTGCCGAGGGTGCTGGCGACACTGCCGCCTGGACGGCTCTGGCAGCCTCGTGGATCACCGAGCAGATCGGTGTACCTACCCATCTTCGGTGACCGCTTTCAATTCTCGGAATGAGGTCGTGACCGCAATGACGGAAGAACCAGGGCGCCAGGGAAACCCGGCGTGGACCGCCGCCACCCCGCTTGCCGACGACCAGCTCGCGAAACTGGCGACGCTGGGCGCGGAGCAGACGATCACCGCTGGTGAAGTGTTGTTCGAGGCCGGAGACGACTCCTACGACCTCTTCGTTGTCCTCGAGGGTTCCGCCAGCATCGTGGAGCGACGCGGCGAATCGGAAGAGCACGTCGTCGCAACCTACGGCCCCTCGGAGTTCCTCGGCGAGATCGGCATGTTGACCGGGGAACGGTCACGCTTCGCCGGGGTTTCGACGACAGCGGGCCGAGTCATCCGGGTGCCGCTTCCCCAGGTCCGAGAACTCATAGCGCAAGACCCTCAGCTCAGCGAGATCATTTTGCACACCTTTCTCGAGAGACGGGCGAATCTCCAGCGCAAGGGAGCGGGGCTGACCCTGATCGGCTCTCGTTACGACGAACGGCTCCGTGCGCTGCTCCAGCGGTTTTCACTCAGCCGCGTCGCGGTCCACTGGATCGATCTCGAGGAAGATCCCGATGCCGAGACGCTGTTGCGCGAACTGCAAGTCCCCGTGGCGGACCTGCCCATCGTCCTGATCCCCGGCCGACCGCTGCTGCGCAATCCCCAGCCGGCGGATCTCACCGCCGAGTTCGGTGAACCAGCTGCCGAAGCGGCCGACGAAGACAGTGAAGTCTGCGATCTGCTGGTAGTGGGCGGAGGGCCGGGCGGTTTGGCTGCCGCGGTGTACGGCGCCTCCGAAGGACTCCGGACCGTCCTGCTCGACGCCGCGGCGTTCGGCGGCCAGGCCGGTACATCGTCGAGGATCGAGAACTATCTCGGATTCCCGGCCGGTCTTTCCGGTGCGGAGCTGGCCGCGCGGGGAGCCCTGCAGGCCGACAAGTTCGGCGTGCGACTGCATCGCAACGCTCGAGTCGCAGCTTTCTCCAGTAGCGCCGGAAAGTATTGTGTGACTTGCGATGACGGACGCATGTTCAAGGCTCGCGACGTTATTGTCGCCACTGGCGTCGAATATCGTCGCCTGCGCGTACCGGGTATCGAAGCGTGGGAGGGCAACGGTGTCCACTACGCCGCGACCGTCACCGAGGCTCAGCACTACCTCGGGCGGCCGGTGGCCGTCATCGGCGGCGCGAATTCCGCCGGACAGGCAGCAATGTTCCTCTCGCGAACCTCGGCTGCCGTTCATCTCCTGGTGCGTGGAGAAGATCTGGACCATTCGATGTCGCGCTATCTGATAAACGCGATCACCGCCAACCCCAAAGTTCACGTGCGGACCAGGACCGAAGCCACAGCCCTGCACGCCGACTCGGCCGTCACCGGACTCGACCTGATAGACCGGCGATCGGGCCGCCGCTCGACCCTCGACGTCAGTGCCGCCTTCGTATTCATCGGCGCGACACCGTGCACATCCTGGCTCGATGGACAGCTGGCGACCGACCGCGACGGCTTCATTCTCACGGGTTACGACCTGCGAACAGCGTGGACGCAGGATCGAGAACCGCTGCCGTTCGAATCGAGCGAGCCGGGTGTGTTCTGCATCGGAGACGTGCGCAGTGGGAGCGTCAAACGGGTAGCGTCCGCCGTCGGCGAGGGCTCTGCGGCGGTGCGGCTGGTCTTCGAGCGACGCCGCATTTCCGGTGCCGATGTTTTCTGACTGCTGCGCAAGGTCACCGCCCGAAGGTGACGAGTGCCGCTCCATCACTCAAACGGGTGATGCACATGCTATCGCGGACCGGGCAGGCTGATATTTGTCCGGGGCCGTGAGTCCCGAATCAGAAGTTGTTTGCGACAAGGAGCTGTTCGATGGTCAAGAGTGATGAATCGGTCATGACGGTGGACCAGGCGCGGCAAATTTCCGCCCCGCTCTATTCGGCTCTGAACAGGCCCTCGGAAAAGGACGTTTCCGCGCTGCTGGCCGCAGCGTGCAACGACGACTACCGGTCCTACCACACGAACCAGGATTTTCTGACTCGTGACCAGTTGGCCGATGTGTTCAAGAGCATGGGCGAGGCCGTTCCCGATCTGGCCTGGGAGGTGGTCGAGATACATGTGGTCGACAACATGATGATCGTGCGTGGCGAGGCGACAGGCACGCCGGTGGCGCAGTTTTGGGGTATGAAGCCGACCGGAAAGTCCTTCCGCACAATGGCAATCGACCTGTTCACGGTCCGTGACGGAAAGCTCGCGACCGGCTACCACGTCGAGAATTGGACAACGGCGCTCGAACAGCTGCGCGCCTCCTAGCTCTGCTCCCAGCGCAACTGTTCGGCGCCGAGTCTTCGGATTCATGGCCGCTGAATTCAGTAAAGATCACAGAAAGTTCAGACATGGGCACCTCATCTACGACCGAACACCAAACCCGCAGGCTGCTGGTGGCGTTGCCCCAGGCCTACCTCGAAACGCTGGAAATATTCGAAAAGCTTGTTCCTCCAGTGGATTCCGCCGCGTTCGAAAAGGCGAGATCCTGGGACGAAGTCCTCGAGATCGCGGCGCTCGCCGCTCCCCACGGATTTATGCGCTACTACCGAGGCGATGTCGATTCCGCCATGGCGGGCTCGCCGTCCACATGGCGGGCCACGCAGTATCTGATGGGAAATCACACGATCGCCGAACGCATGTTCCGGCACGATCCAGCGGTCATGCTGCACGCGCCCCTGCGGATCCTGGTGTTCGTCGGTCCCGACGGCGGAACGACATTGGCTGTCGATCAGCCCAGCCTGTTATTCGCCAGCTTCGACGATCCCGTCGTCGATTCGGTTGGTCGTGAACTCGACGGCCTGTTGGCCACCCTCATTCAATTGCTCGGCGGCGAGGCGCCGCCGGAGCTCCTGGCCGCCACCGCGTCGCAGGAGAACGTTCGGTAGGGGTCCTCTGTGACTTAGCCGGTAGTCGCCGTTCCCGGCGGGCACCATCGGATCCCTTGGCCCTCAGCCGTCGACGACTTCGATGTCGCTGAGGGACATGCCGATCAGGACTGGCTCGGCGGCACTGCCATCGGCGAGGCGCGGCACGATTTCCCGTCGCGTCGGGAAGGGGATGCCGTCGACGGTCTTGTAACCGGACAGCACGTGGGCGGTCGCTTGCCCGCCGAAGATCTCCGAGTTGTAGTCCAGCCGCTGCAGGATGTGGTTTTCGTCGAAATACAGTGCCTGCGTGCGGTTGTGGGTCGCGATGTGGTCGGGGATCGGTCGCGAAGGCGGCGCGCGGCCGATTCCGGGCCTGGTCCACGCGCCCGTCGCCGAACAGCACCGCGGCCAGATCAGGGCTGTAGGAGGTGCGGCGTTGTTCTCCTCCGAAGGGTGTCAACGACGTTCTCTGGCTGCCGGTTTCGACGGTCACCCGGGCGCGGGTCGCGTTGGGCAGCAGGCCGGCAACGAGGTAGGAGTACTTCGGCAGGATCATGGGGTCGCTGTCGCCGTTGGCCACGAAGACCGGTGCGGTGAGCGTCGTGAGCTCGGACAGGCGGGCGATGTTCGGGATACCCCACGTGGCCACGGCGTCGTATTGGGCCATGCGGGTGGCCCAATCGGTCGGGGCATCGCGGCCTTCAGTGCGTCCGTAGATCCGCGACAAGGTCCCCTGTCCGGCCGCGCGGCTGGACTCCGAGGATGTGAAGAACACGTCCAGATATTGCTCGCCGGAGGTTTCCGGTCCGCCGATGGCGCCGATGACGTCGGCGGCCCAGCCGTGCATGTCCGGTGCGCCTTGGGGCGCAGTGGAGGCCAGCACCACCTTGCCTATCGAATCGGGGCGGGTGAGTGCGATTCGTTGTGCGACGAAACTGCCGATGCTGAAGCCGAGCAGGTCGAACGTCTCCAGGTGCAGGGCGGCGGTGAAGGCCAGTACCTCGCGCGCCATCTGTTCGACGGTGTCGGCCGGAGTGCCGCTGCTGCCGCCGACGCCCTGGTAGTCGACGGCAATCACGCGACGGTGTTGCGCCAGGGCATCGATCAGGGCCGGATCCCAGTTATCGAGGTTGCCTCGAAAGTGCACCAGAAGGACCAGCGGCCGGCCGGTGTGGGGTCCGATGTGGCGGTAGGCGTAGTCCGCGCCGTCGGCGGCTTTGATGCTGAGGTTCGGCGCGGATCCGTAACCGGTGGCCGTGTGGAGGTCGGTGGCGGTCGGATGCGGCTCCGGCGAAGCGGGACAGCAGCCACGGTGGTTTCCCTTCTGCCGCAGCGGATTCTGCTGCGCTTTGCGTCAACGGGACGCTGACGATCAGGGAGGGAAACGCGTGGAAGAGAGCTACGAGTGGGACATACTGGTCGAACTCATTTTCGGACGGTGCGGGTACCTCGTCGAAGCTGCCTAGGCTCGATTCGAGGGAGTGCCAGTACAGGCGGGCCGAGGAGGCCGCCGCGGCGCACGTCCAGTAGACCATCGCGTTGTCGAGCAGCTCGTCCTTGGTGAACGAGCTCTCCAGGTCGTCTCCGCAGTCGGACCAGGTCTTGAATTTCTCGACGATCCAGGCGAGTTGTCCGGCCGGGGAATCGGTCAGGCCGTATCCGAGCGTCTGCGGCTTGGTCCCCTGCTCGATCGCGTATCCGACCTCAGCCTGGCTGGAATGCTCGATGCGCGCGAGGTAGCGCTGCTCGTCTTCGGTCGGTCCGCCGAGCTCGGTGAGCTTTGCCGGGTCGGCGAGTGCCCAGTTGATGTGGATCCCGATCAGCTTCGCGGGATCGGCGAGCCGTCCGATCGCGGAACTGATCAGGGCTCCCCAGTCGCCGCCCTGAGCTGTCCAGCTCTGGTAGCCGAGCCGGTCCATCAGCTCGATCCACGCGTGTGCGATCTTGTCGACGTTCCAGCCGGTGGTCGCCGGTTTGCCGCTCCATCCGTAGCCGGGCAGCGAGGGTCGTGGTGAACTGTTCGTAGCGGTTGAGCTGATCGGCGACGCGGCGCATCCGGTAGGACCGCGCCCAGTACCCGGCGAGATCCTGCACGTAGGCCAGTGGGATTCCCATCGACCAGTCGTCGACGGGCTCGGTTTCCGGTCACCGTGTCCGTGCCAGCCGTTCGCGGAGGTCGTCGATCACCGCGTCGCTGATCTCGACGCGGAATGGGCGGATCTCGGTCATGTCGCTCCCTTGCTATCGGTGCTTTTGCCAGACGTATGGGGGTGGCGAGGCGAGCGGCCAGGATCCTCAGCGTTCCTGGCCGCGCGGTCGGCTGAGGAGCCGGGCCCGACGTCGCCCGTGGCCGCGCGTTCAGCGGTTGCGTAGCGCGATGCCCTCGCCCTGGAAGACCTCGTCGTAGAAATGGATGACCAGCGGCCGAGTCAGCATCGTTTCGAACTGGGCGGTGAAGCCGTGCTCGGTGCGCCAGGCGAGATAGTCGGTGTAGTCGTGCCGTTCGGTCCAACGGGTCAGTCCGGCAACATGATCGGCGTCGTCCTGATCACGCAGGATGCGGATGTCCTCGCATCCCGCGTGCTCGAGGCTTTCCCCGAGGATCTGCAGGAGAAGTTTCGCGACGTCATCCCCGCGGCCCGGCTGCGCGAACAACTCGGTGACAACGGTCGTGCTCATACGGGTGCTCCTTTCCCGGTGTTCGCCTATGCGGATCCAGCGTGCTGCTCGGCGGTGGCGGGCCGGTTGTGCAGGGTGATCAGGCTGGTGATCTCGCCGTCCGCGACGGTGAAGTAGTTGGTCAGGATGAGCTCGGCCGGCAGGTTCGTCTTGTCGTAGTCGCCGTCGTAGCGCGCTCGCACGATCGTCAGCGTGCGGTGGGCCACGACCTCGGTCACCGCCATCGTGACCTTGTCACCGACCAACTCGCGCCCGGCCCACGCGCGAATCGCCGCAGCGCCCGAGAATTCCCGCTGCGCATCGTTGACCAGGGCGTCGCCGGCGAAGGTAGCCATGATCGCGTCCAGGTCGAAGGCGTTGACGGCCGCGATGTGTGCGGCGATGAGGTCCGGCAGCTGGCCGGTAACGGTTTCCATGCCATTACCTTCGACCGTACGGTTGCCGGAGGGTCAACCGTCGGCCGTTCGCTGGACCCTCCCGTAACGGGAGGGTTGATACTGACGGCATGCGCGAGGGCCTGACGATCGGCGAGTTTTCCCGGGTGACGCACTTGACCGTCAAGACGCTGCGCCACTACCACGACGTGGGGCTGCTCGCACCGGTACACGTCGGCGAGGACACCGGGTACCGCTACTACTCGCTCGACCAGGTCCCGATCGCACAGGTGATCGTCCGGCTGCGCAATCTGGACATGCCGGTTCCGGACGTGAAAGCCGTCTTGGCCACCCGGGACGCCGCCGCGCGCAACCAGTTGATCAGCGCGCACCTCGCCCGGCTCGAGCACCAGCTTTCCCAAACGCAAAGTGCCGTCGACGCATTGCGCGACCTGCTGAGCCAGCCGGCCGGCGGATCGGCCATCGAGCACCGCACGGTCGCTGCCCAACCCGCGCTGGCCATTCGCGAGATCGTCAACCGCCAGGACATCGCGACCTGGTGGCAGGGCGCGCTCGGTGAACTCTACGGTCTCACCACAGCCCGGAAACTGCGCCCGACCGGACCGGCCGGGGGCGTATTCGCCAACGAGATACTCACCACCGAACAGGGCGAAGCGCTGGTGTTCGTTCCGGTCGACGCTCCGACAAGCACACCCGCGCGTCCGGTCGGCCGGGTCGAGCCGCTCGTTGTGCCCGGCGCCGAACTCGCGGTCGCCACCCACCACGGCCCGCTGACCACCATCGACGTAACCTACGGCGATCTGGGCACCTACACCGCACGGCACGAGATCGGCGTCGACGGACCACTACGCGAGTACTACCTGCGCAACCCGCTCGACGCGACCCGAGACGAAGACCTCGTCACCGAAGTCGGCTGGCCCATCTTCAGATCCGACGGTCGGACCGACAATCCGGGCGCGCCATAGCAATCGGGCGATAACCCCGGCGTACCTCAACGCACGGTCCTTTCGATGTAGTCGGCGAGAACCGGACGGTGACCGTGGTTGGCGAAAAGCCGGCCGTAGCCGACTGGGCTTTCCGTTCGAGCCGCCGACCGTGGACGGTCAGCCGAGCTTGTCGAGTGCGGCCAGGATGTCGGAGGTCTCGGTACGGGTGGCGTAGTTGGGGTGGACGTCGATCCATCGGATCGTCTTGTCCGCGCCGATGATCAGTACCGTCGGCATCGGCAGGCCGAATCCGTTGTCGGCGTTGATCATCGACAGATCCAGACCCAGGCTGAGCTGGGCCTCGCGCACCTCGTCGGTGGGAGCCCGGCAGAAATGGATTTGCTTCTCCAGTCCTACAGACATGAAAATGGAATATCAATGCCAATTTAAACCGGGAGCGTGCGGGATGCGATGTGGTCGATCATCGTGTCCAGGGCGGTTTCCAGCGGCGCGGTGTCGCGGTGCAGCTGAGTCAGCAGTAGTGCGCCCTGCAGGGCCGCCAAGGTAGTGGTGGCGATCTTGTCCGGGTCGGCGGCGGGGTCCAGGCGCCCAGCCTCGGCCATCGCTCGCAGTCCGGAACGTACCCCGGTTTCCCAGCGCTGGAACCCGGCGGCGAGATCGCCCCGGGCGACCGAATTGATCTCGGCCAGTTCACTGCCCAGCGACCCCAGGGGGCAGCCGCCCCGGCAGTGCAGCCGCCGCTGGTGCGCGACGAGGAAATCCCGCCAGGCCCGGAAACCGTCGACGGTGTCGAGGCGGGCGAACATGGGTTCCTGCCCGCCGACGACCGTGTCGCTCTGATAGGCGATCACCGCGCGGATCAACGCGTTCTTATCGATGAAGTAGTGGTAGACCTGCGAGCTGCTCACCGCCGCGGCATCGCGCACGTCCTCGACGGTCGTCGCGGCGACGCCGTGCTCGAACATCAACTGCGCCGCCGCCATCACGATCCGCAGCCGCGTCTGCTCACCCTTCGGCGTCAAGCGCCGGGTCTTCGTACCGCTCATCCCTCGACGATATCGAATTTTCTGGAATTGACAGTCCATTTTTATGGGTTCACGATTGGCCTATCCAAGCCAAGCCTTCTCGTCGAGGGAGAGCGTCATGAAGGATCTGCACGCGCGGTACGGCACCTACGCACTGGTCACCGGGGCATCGTCAGGCATCGGCGCCGAGTTCGCCGCTCAGCTCGCCGTCGCCGGGTTCGACCTCGTGCTGGTGGCGCGGCGCAAGGACCGTTTGTCCGCGCTGGCCGAGCGTCTGCGCGTCGAGCACGGCACCACCTCGGAGATCATCGAGCTGGATCTGGGCAGTCCCGGTGCGGTCGGCGAGCTGACCCGGCGGACCCGGGATCTCGACATCGGCCTGGTGGTCGCCGCGGCCGGGGTGCTCACCGCGGGCCGGTTCCTGGACAACTCGACCGCCGCCGAGACCGCCCTGATCGAGCTCAACCTCGTCGCTCCCGTGGAACTCGCACACGCCTACGGTCATCGGTTCACCGCCCGCGGCCGCGGCGCGCTGATCCTGGTCGCTTCCATCATCGGGTTCGCGCCCGCCCCTTACCTAGCCAACTATGCTGCGGCGAAGAGCTACATCGCCAATTTCGGCCAGGCCCTGCACTACGAATTGCGGCACACCGGCGTCGATGTGCTCACCCTGGCACCGGGTCCCACCCGCACCGAAGGCGTCGAAAACGCCGAAGGCATCGACTTCGCCAAACTGCCACTCCCCATGGCCCCCGCCGACGCGGTCGTCCGCAAAGCCCTGCGAGCCCTGGGGCGTAAACCTCTGATCATCCCGGGACGCATGAACAAGATCAGCGATTTCATGGGCAAATACCTAACCCCCCGTCGCGTCCAGACGGCCATGTTCGGCCGACTGCTCGCCCGCGCCACCACAGACCACTGAACACCACCCAATTCCACGTCTTCCGCGCACGACATTCGTGTCTGCCGAAGGACCGCAGGGTGATTCAAAAACCAAACAGTGAATTCGAGGAGACCAGCAATGACCGAGTCGATCCAGGCCAGCATGCCGAATTCCGTCGCAGGTGCAGCGAGAAAAGCTCGGATCGGCGTGCAGTTGTGGCCGGGCGGTACGCCGGACTACCAGACGTGGAGAAACGCAGTTGTGCACGCCGAGAACCTGGGAGTAGACGCGATTTTCGGTTACGACCACTTCCACAAGCCCTTCGTGGAGATCGTCGATGGCGCCCCCCTGTTGAGTGACGAACAACCTGACGTCAACAATTTCGAGGGTTGGACGGCCCTGGCATCGTGGGGCGAAATCACCACCAGAGCCGAGATCGGACTGCTCGTCACCGGGATTCCCTATCGCAACCCGGATCTTCTCGCGGATATGGCCCGCACCGTCGACCACATCAGCGGCGGGAGACTCATCCTGGGCGTAGGTGCCGGGTGGTATCCGAAAGACTTCACTGTCTACGGATATGACTACGGCACAGTGAAATCCAGGATGGACCAGTTCGATGCGGGCCTGGCGCGTATCGAACACAGGCTCAGCCAGTTGACGCCGGCACCGCAGCGCCATATCCCCATCCTCATCGGAGGCGGTGGCGAGCGCCGAACAATTCCCGCCGCCGCACGCCACGCCGATATCTGGCACAGTTTCGAGCCACTCGACGAGTTCCGCCGGAAGAACGACCTGCTCAAGCGTCTCGCCACCGAAGCCGGACGTGACGAAGCCGGTATCGAACGAGCAGTGGCGTGGACGGACCCGGCCACCGCCGATGCCTTCGTCGAGGAGGGCGTCACCTTCTTCACAACCGAAATCCACCCTGACAGCACCGGTTACAACTTCTCCGAGCTCGAAAAGATACTCGCCTGGCGAGAGCGCTGACCGGGGTCCCGATACTCGTCGTCGGGATCGGGCGGGTGGTGCTCCGCCGCGTCACGGGCTTCGCCGTCGGTCTGCCCTGGCATCGGAGTTCCTCTCGATGTGCAGAGCTCAGAACAAGATGTCGCGCACCAGTAGTGGTCGGTAGCCGGTCGGGCCGAGGCGGGCCAGCTCCGCGTCGATATCGACCTCGATCCGCCGCGACCATGGCGCCGGCGAACCCGGCGATGACGCGCGGATCCGACCAGCCCCAATCGGCGACCACGATCAGCGCCCAGACGAGCAGGCCGACGGCGACCGTCACCATGAGGGTGCCGAGCGGATCCATGGCCGCCGGTGCAGCAGAGCGGGACTCGGGGATCGCTATTGTGTAGCCGCACTACACCTCGGGGCATCTCACCGGTCACTGATCGGCACTGTCAGCGGTCGAGCTTCGAGGATATATCGAGGCCCTGAAATCCGGCAGGAGACTGCATCCCCTCCTCTCGCCGAGCCCGCGCAATTACGGTGTGCTCGACCGTGTTTCGGTCCAGTCGACCATGAGCCGTCGCTCGGCGAAGAACCATTCGCCGCCTTGTTTGACGAACTCGTCCAGGTAACGGATCGAGGCGATCATGAGCGTGCGTTGCCCAGTCGCGTCGAACGAGATGTGATGGGCCAAACAGTAGCTTTCACCAGTTGCGCGGTCTCCGTCCAGCGCGACGGTGCTCTGACCATTGAAATGCGTTGTCGTGGCGTAGATATTGAGGTTGTCGAACACCGGGATCAGTGCGTCACGTCCGTGTAGATCCTGTGTCGGTTCCGGCGCGGTGGTGTCCATATACACCACGAAGTGGGTGTCTTCGGTGAACAGTGCCCGCTGCCCTGTCGCGTCCCTGCGGTCGGCGCAGTGCGCGTAAGCGTCGATCAGCTCACGAATGGCGAGGCGGTCGGCGGCCTGCTGCGGGGAGATTGTCGAGTGGGAACTCATGGTGAACCCCTTCGTGCGTAAGGAGCACTACCTGACGGATGCATGAAACCACCCCACCGCGACGATGGCAACGACCGCGGCCAGAACTCATTCACGCACAGCATCGAATGTTCGGCCCTTCCCGCCGGCCGCCGACCAAACGCGACGACGCTGCCGGTGGGACCCGGATACGCATTCGGATCATAATCAAGAGCGTAACGCTATGACTGGTTGACGCCGCGAGTGCGCACTCGGCGCCGGGAGGCTCCTGGGCCACTGCAATCGCGGGATTTTGGGCCGTTGCCGAGTGCCTCGACAACAGCGAATCCGAACCTACAGTGATCGCCGATACCGCTGGCCCGCACCGGTTCCACCGCTTGTTCCGCGCGTTCAGAGAAGGCCGAGGGGCTGATCGTCCATTACCCTGAGTTCGTCAGGAGGTCAGGATGCAAGCGCGCACGTCGGCACTGGGGGCCGGAAGGCGACACTCTGTCGCTTGCCGCCGGGACGGGACAGTTGTCGCCGCGGGGGCCAATGCCGCTGGCGAATGCCTCGTCGAACTGTGGAAAGACGTCATAGCCGTTGCTGCGGGCAACGTTCACACGGCGAACAACACGGGCAGGTCTCACACCGTCGGACTTCGATCCGATGGCACCTTGCTGGCGAGCGGATGGAATGGCGACGGCCAATGCGACGTAGCTGCGTGGCGAGAGATCGTAGCAGTCGCAGCAGGCTGGCGTCGCACGCTCGGAGTCCTTACCGATGGCACCGTGCTCGCAGCCGGCAGGACCTCCGAAGGAGCGTGCGATGTGCAGCGCTGGCGCGAGGTAGTCGCTGTCTCGTGCGGCGACTGGCATTCAGTCGGTGTGAGGTCGGATGGCACGGCTCTGGCAGCGGGGAACAGTCGACGAGGGCAGTGTTCGGTTGGCGGTTGGCGTGACCTGTGTGACATCGCAGCCGGATATCTCCACACCGTCGGCCTCCAGGCCGACGGGCGGGTCATCGCAACCGGAGATCGAACTACCGGAGCGTGCGACGTCGAGCAGTGGGAAGACGTTGTCGCGCTGAGCGCAGGCAGTTATCACACCGTCGGTGTCACGGAGTTCGGCCTGGTCCTTGCGGCCGGAGACAACAGCTTCGGGCAGTGCGAGGTCAGCGGCTGGCGCGACATCGTCGCCGTGGCGGGCGGCTCGACGCACACCCTTGGGCTGCGCGCCGACGGCACGGTCCTCAGCACCGGGAACAACGCCGACGGTCAGTGCGACGTCGACACCTGGTCGGAAGTCCAGGCTTCGCATCCTCCTTTCGCGCCGGCGTCTGGTGATCAACCGGGGCCCGACCGACAAGCTCGAGTCGCGAACCCGTAGCTGGACAGTCGATTCCAGGCTGGCGAAACCCCGGCATTCGCATTTCCTGCAACTCGCGATGGGCTGGGTTCAGAGACAGCGTGTGACCGGGGCAGCTGGTCAGAACAGGGTGTCGCGCATTCGCAAGGGGCCGACACCCGGTCGGCCCGAGCCGCGCCAGCTCGGCGTCGATGTCGACCTCGAGGGCGCCGAGCCGAACGCGCCCTATTGCCGAGGAGCGGGCCTGCCGTCGGCACTCGGCCGGCAACGTGCGCGCCATGGCCGACAAGAACGCAAATCAGTTCTGAAACTCGCCCCGCCGCAGCGCATCCCTGATCTCGTTGAGCCTGGCCGTCGCCTCAGGGGTCGATTCCTGCGGCTGGGCAGTCAGCCGCAGGGCCTCATCGATCTCGTCGAGCTTGGCCGACGTCAAGACCATCGCCCGTTCACGGAGCGATTCCGCGGTGACGGTGGTCAGCCAGGTACAGAAGGCGAATTCCGGATTCGGGAACCCAAGCCGTAATACACCTTGGTACGGCAGCCCCTCAATGGCACCTATCTGTACCTCGATGCCCAACCCGCTGATGTCGATACCCGACGGCGGCACGATCTGCAACACCTGGAAGCCGGACGACTCGTCGCCGCCGAGCAGAACCACAGGGCGCCGTTCATCGAACTCGGCCCACCAGACTTCTCCGCGTCGCATGCAGTCCCTTTCGAGATCCCAGCTCCAACCCTAACCACCTCCCCGAAGTCATCCAACTGCCCCCGGGGCATGGACGAAGGGGGCCGGTGGGTCGAGAACGATGGCTGCCTATGGGCGCTATATGGCCCTCCGTGAGTTCGAGCGCTGGGGCGTGGCCGACTCCAATAGAGGTACTCCCGCGACCGCAACCAGACCCATGCGTGCGACAGCTCACCCAGCCAGGACGGCGACACCCTGGCGGCTGCGGCCAATTCGGCTCGAGCTTCCAGTCTCCGGGTATCGCCGCAGCGAGCCCAGCCGACCCATGACGTGGCATCGTATCGTGGATCCGCCCGTGGCTGGACACGTCGTAGCCGTTCTGGCGGGCCCACTCCCGAACCGGGCTTGCAACTGTGGTTAGCAGGCTGATCGGGTGGGTATCCGTAGCGGTCGTGTCGAGGTGACGGTTTTCGGGCCTGCGGGGGTGTCGAAGGTGATCGGGTCACCGGAGGTGAGGGTGAGCGTCGTTGTGTCCGGGGCGATGCGGACGGTGACGGTGCCCGCGCCCACCGAGAGCCCGCGGATGGTCATGCCATGCGGAAATCCGTTGGGCAGCATGGGGTTCAGTCGTGGACCGGTATCGCTCCAGCGCAGACCGGTGGGGGCGTAGAGCAGCCCCTGCAGGAAACCCGCTGTGCCGGTGACGAAGATCCACGCCGGTTGGCCGATCACGTTGGCGCCGGAGCGCTCGCCGCGGGCCTCGGACAGGAAGTTGTAGGGCCCGCGCACGTACGGCTGCACCGACTGGTCCAGGTAATGCTGAGTGCCGCACGGATCGTATTCGGCGCTGAGGATCGCACCGACGGCGTTGCTCATGTTCGGGCCGTCCGGGTCGGTCCGGCCGAAGTAGTAGTGCAGGGTGTCGACCGGCGAGTACCCGGGTGCGGCGTAGGAGAACGGGTAGCTGAGCATGACGGTATCCGCCTGCTTGATCGGCGCGCCCGCGTACCCGAGGTATTCGGCGGGTACGCCAGGGGCGATGTCGGGTGGCATGGCCATGTTGGCAGCGATGTCGGCCCAGCGCGGGTCGATCGGCAGCCCGGCCAACCGAGCGGCCTGGGCGGCGATGCGCATCGTGTTCTTCACGCCGCCGTTGGTGAGGGCGTTGTCGACCGACAGGGTGACATACTCGTCGGCACCGGCCGCGGGCACGTAATGGTATTTGCCGTCGGGCATTTTCGGGCCGACCCGGGCGGTGAGATAGTCGGCGATCGCGGTGATCACCGGTGCACCACTGGTGCGCAGCCATTGTCGATCACCCGTAGCGGTGTAGTACTGCCATTGGGCCAGGGCGATCTCGTTGTGCAGATGTTCCTCGGTGAGTCCGCAGGCCAGCGGTGAGGCGCACCGCTGGGCGGGGCCGTCGCTCCACGGATACAACGCACCCGGCAGCCCGTAGCCGCGGGCGTTGGCCCGCGCGACGGGCAGGGCGGCGCTACGGAAGTCCACTATCGTGCGCGCCAGGTCCGGATACAGCGCCAGCAGTGTCGGGAAAATCCAGGTGTCGGCATCCCAGAACGTCATGCCGCCGTAGTCGTCGGACGACAGACCGGCGGGCTGCACTGCCCACCGCTCGCCCGCACGGACACTGGAGAGCACCGCATACAGGCCCGCGTGGATCCACCGTGTGTAGTCGCCGCGGCCGGGGATATCGATCCCTTTCTGCCACAGCTGGTCCCACGCGGCGGTATGCGCGCTGTACACGGCGTCGTAGCCCGTCGCACGCCCGGATTCGGCCGCTGCGGTGGCCGCGGCCTGCGGATCGGGGCCGTAGTCGGTCGACGAGATCCCCACGTACTTGGTGAAGGTGTAACTGCCGCCCTTGGTTACCGGCGTGGTGTAGCGGATCCCGCTGGTGCCGGGCAGCGCTGCGGGCGCGGTGTGCCGCGGCGTGTCGACGGCCGAAACCACGAATGCGGTGTCCGCCGAACCGTCCGCGCGCACCCCGGCGACGCTCTGTTTGCGGGCCGGATCGGCGTGGGCGGTCACCGGGGACACCCGTCGCGCGGCGGCGGTGTCGATCAGATCGGTGACATCGAGATCTCCCGAGAACTCCGGGGTGAGGATCAACCGCTGCACCGCCAGATCGGGTCGCGAGCGGCACACGAATGTGTCGTAACGCAGCCGTACCCGATGCTCGGCATCCGGTGCCCAGGTGGCTTGTGTTGTCGCCGTGGCGGTCCGGTAGTGCAGCGTCTGCCGGTAGTCGTGTACCGCCGCGGGATCCACCTCGGGTTGATACTGGTGACCCGCGACGCCGACGGTGAACCCCGACCAGGCCGGTAACGCCGCGATCACCTGTGTGTACTGAGGTGACGGAGCCGCCTGCGCATAGAAACCCGCCAAGTACGTGCCGGTATACCGAGGCTGCTGCAACGGATACGCCGTGCGTGCGGTGTCACCGTAATCGTGATACCCACCGCCGCTGGGTGGCAGCATCGTGCCGATCCGCCCGTTACCCAGATACGGGGCGGCTCGAAAATCGTTCGGCGCGAACATATCCGAAGCGGCCGACCACTCCGCATCCGCGCCGTGGTTCGCGCCTGCGATACCGGGCACCAGCGTCACCGGGACCACCACACTGGCCTGTACGACCAACACCATCCACAGCCACCCACCCCGCGCCCGCACTATGCTCCCGATCCAGGTCACGCCGCCCATCCTCAGAGTCGGACGGGCGTCGGTCAATACGACACGCACAGTAGGCGCGAAGCAAACTCGACACCCACCACGACCTCGATTTCGGTGTGGTCGGTGAGGGTGACCGCCTGGCCGTCGCGGACGCGGATCGATCCGTAGACTCAGATCTTGCCCGGGCCTCGCGAGTATTCCAGCGGCGCCTCGATCCGGTGCCCATCGACCGACCACCCCGGTGCGGGTCCGAAGGTGCGGGGCGAGACCGGGCCCAGCTCGTCGGCGCAGACGGCCGTGGCGGAACCGGCCACACCACCACTGAGATCCACAGTTGACACGGATCGGTGAAAGCCATGACGGCGCCAGGCATTCGGACCGTTCGAATATCCGACCTCGCCATCGACGGCGCCCGCCGCCGCGCGCGCCGGACACCTCGGTACTCCAGCATCACTTCACGATCTTGTTGGGCGGCATAGAGTTTCGTGATGAGTCCGGCCGGTCGAGAGCTGTTCCGCCCGCTACGCAACCTGGGCACATCGTTCGCATCTCGGCCGATAACTCCGGTCTACCGCCTAGGATTCGTTCGTGACGACTTCCAGCCATCGATCGGGCCGGCCTCTGCACGGTTCACCGATCGATATCGACGGACCGCGAATTTCCCTGTATGCAAAGGATTTCGCAAAGGACCCGCACAGCGCCTATCAAGCGATGCGTGAACAGTACGGGTCTCTGGTTCCGGTGGAATTGGCGCCTGGCGTGCCTGCCACACTGGTGATCGGGTACTACACGGCGTTGCAGATCTTCAACGATCCGGAGCGGTTTCCGGCCGATCCGCGTGCCTGGCAACAGAACATCGCGACGGATTGCCCGGTGCTTCCACTCATGCAGTGGCGACCGAACGCGCGGCGTAACGACGGCGCCGTTCACGCCCGGTATCGGCAGGCCATCGTCGCGGGCCTCGCGGATGTCAATCCGTACCGCGTGCACGACACGGTCGAACGGGTCGCTGTCCAGTTGATCAACTCGTTCTGCGAGGACGGATCCGCGGACCTGATCCAGCAGTACGCTTTTCCGCTCACGTTCGGCGTGCTGAATGTTCTGATGGGGTGCCCGACCGAGATCGCGCAGCGCGCCGCTGCCGGGATGGCGGCGATGTTCGAGGGCGTCGATGCCGAGCGCGGAGGCAGGGTTCTCATCGAGTCGTTGCTGGAGTTGATCGATCTCAAGCGCGCCGAGCCCGGCGACGACGTGACGACCCGGATAATTCGGTACTCGACCGACCTGAGCGACTCCGAGATCGTGAACCAGGTGGCCACGCTCTACGGGGCAGGCATCGAACCGCTGCAGAACTTGATAGCCAATGCGCTGCGCGTCATCCTCACCGACGAACAGTTCGGGGGCAGCGTCGTGGGCGGAAGCCTGTCGACCCGTGACGCTCTCGATGAAGTCCTGTTCAACGATCCGCCGATGGCCAACTTCTGTTTCGTTTTCCCGCGGCAGCCGATCCTCATTGATGACTTCTGGTTGCCTGCCAACCAGCCCGTGGTCATCAGTTTGGCGGGCTGCAACACAGATCCGGTGATCGGCACGGAGCAGCACATCGGCAATCGTGCTCACCTGGCCTTCGGCGGCGGGCCGCATCGGTGTCCGGCCAATTCGCTGGCCTACCTGATCGCTCAGGACGCCATCGACCAGTTGCTCGACGGCTTGCCCGAGCTGCGTCTCGGAGTGCCGGCCGCCGAGCTGACTTGGCGGACAGGCGCTTTCCATCGTGCACTGACTACGCTACCCGTCCATTTCCCCGCGTCGCCTCCGCTCCCGCCGGTGTAGCCGTCATTCTCGGCGCAGCCGGGCGACGTTGCTGAGCCAGTCCTCGATGATCTGGTCGGCCAGGGACTGATCGGTTCGTATGATGCGGGTCAGTTCGAGCCCGCGGATAAGGGCCATCAGCGACTCGAATGCCATCCGCGCTGCCCCGGCATCGGGGATGCCCGCGTGACGGTGGAAAAGCGTGCGAAGTGCGGAGCCCAGTCTCGTCTCCGCAGGCAGCAGCGCGGCGCGCAACTCCCGGTCGGTGCGGGCGGCGGCCCACAGTTCGATAGCGGCCTGAAAGGGAGGGCCCGCCATCGCCGATCGGATCGCGTGCACCAGTTGCTCCAGGGCCTCGGGTCCGTCGCCGAGATCGGTAACGAGTTCACCGACGTGGTGCAGTCGGATATCGGCGATGTGGTGGATCGCAGCGACGAGCAACTCCGATTTCGAGCCGAAATGGTGCAGCAGCGCACCCCTCGAGACCCCGGCCACGTCCTGGATCCGTTGTGTTGTCGTGCCCGCGTAACCATGGTCGACCAGACATCTGATCGTGGCGTCCAGAAGGACCTGACGCGTTCTCGCGCGCTGTTCTCTACGCGTCGGGCCTCCCGGTTTCCGGTTCACAACGGCCTGAGCTCACCGTTGGCGATCTGATCGCGAAGCCGGAATTTCTGGACCTTGCCCAGCGCAGTCACCGGCCAGCTCTCGCCAATGAACCAGGACTTCGGGGTTTTATGCGGCGCGAGGCGTTCTCGCAGATAGTCGTGCAGTTCGCCCGAGGCGGGAGACTGCTGCGCCGGGTCGAGCCGGACGACGGCTGCCACACTTTCGCCCCACGCAGGATCGGGCAGACCGAGCACGACCGCGTCGGTGATCGCGGGGTGCGCGGCCAAGACCTCCTCGATCTCGCGCGGATAGATGTTCTCCCCGCCACGAATGATCATGTCCTTCAGCCGTCCCGTGACCCGCACATATCCGCGTTCGTCCATCGTTCCGAGGTCGCCGGTGTGCAGCCGGCCGTCGGCATCGATCGTGTGGGCGGTCTCGGTCGGCATATCGAGATAGCCGATCATCTGCTGGTATCCGCGCGCGCAGATTTCGCCCTCGACCCCGGTGGCCCGCACCGCGCCGGTAACGGGATCGCGGATGGATACTTCGACCTGGGGAAGCGGCTGCCCCGCCGTGAAGAGATTGTCCTCGCGGCTGTCCGTCGGGCGCGTCTGGCAGACGATCGGACCGAGTTCGGTCTGGCCGTAGACCGCGCTGGTCACAGCACCGCAGGCCGTCGCCCACCCATCGACCAGGGCAGGCGGGACCGCATCGCCTCCGGACATCACGACCTTCAGCGAACCGAGATCGAAACTGGCCAGCGCCGGATACGCGAGCATGGCGTGCAGCATGGCAGGCACGCCACCGAAGATCTCAGCTCGGTAATTCTGTATCGCCGCAAGCATCGTCGCCGGATCGAAGATCTCGCCGAGGACCAGTGTGCCCCGCTTATACACCGATCCCATCCCGGCCAGACCGCAACCTGCGGTGTGGAACAGGGGCAGGGCGGTGGCGAACGTCGCCGCCCGCGCCTCGGTGCAGCGGTCGCGGACGAAGGCAGCATTGGTGACCATCGCCCGGTGCGAGAGCACCGCTGGTTTCGCGCCACCGGTGGTGCCGGAGGTGAACTGGATCTGGGTGGCGGACCAGGGGTCGACAACCGGCAGCTCCGCTCGCTTGGCGGTACTCCGCACCTCTGCGAGCCAACCCTCCAAGGCGATTGCCTCGCGCACCGCGGGCACCGCGGGAAGTACGGCTCGGACCAGTGCGGCCATATCGAAACCACGAAAGCCGTCGACGAAGAAGATGCCGACCGCATGCGACCTGTCCAGGGCGTACTCGAGTTCGGGTCCGCGCAGTGCGGGATTGGTGGTCACGAGCACCAGTCCGCTGAGCGCGGCACCGTACTGGAGCACAATCCATTCCGGGACGTTCGGGGCCCATACCGCGACATGTTCGCCCGGCCGGAAACGGTCGAGCAGCCAGGCGGCCGCCCGCTCGGCATCGTCGCACAGCTCTGCGTAGGTCCAGGTGCGAGCTTCGCGTTCCGGGGCAACCGATACCAGAGCGAGCCTATCGGGCACCTCGGCTGCGGCCTGCTTCAACAGTTCGCCCACGGAGATATCGAGGACAGGCCGGCTGGTATCCGCCGGCCAGGTGGATTCGGTGAGCGCCCTCATCGGTCCGCCTGGGCCGCGGCCTTCTCGTCGAGTTCTCGTTTCATTCGGGCGATTTCGTCCTCGGTGGGGATGTCACCTCCGCCGTCGGGAATCAAGCGGCCGCTGTCGCGCCACTGGACCGCGGTGCCGAAGCCGTGTTTCTGGGCGAAGTCGACAAACCAGCGACCTTCTGGAGAATGCCGTGTTATGCCATCGAACAACACGGCGAGATTCTGGGTTGTCTGCAAGCCCATGTTGTCATAGGCCTGGTTGATCATCATCTTCTGCATGACCAGCTGGTTGATCGGGATACCCGCCATACGATCGACGAGCTTTTCGACCGCGGCGTCGAGTTCGGCTGCGGGAACAGCGTCGATGACCAGCCCCCACTCCCGGGCCCGGACACCGTCGATGGTGTCGCCGGTGAGCAGCATGCGCTTGGCACGTTCGGCGCCGAGACGATAGACCCACATCGCGGTCGTCGGGCACCCCCACACCCGTGCAGGCATATATCCGATCCGGGCGTCCTCGGCCATCACCACCAGATCGCAGGAAAGAGCGATATCGCTGCCACCCGCAACGGCATACCCGTGAACCTTGGCGACAGTCGGCTTCGCCGATCGCCAGAGCGAGAAGAAGTGGTCGGTATTGCCCTTCATCATCCGGAAGTCCTTGATCGGATCCCACACCGTGCCTTGGTGTTCCACGCCGCCCTCGGCATAGAGCTTCAGGTCGTAGCCTGCGCAGAACGCACGCCCCGCTCCCTGGACCACGATGACGCGCACCGAATCGTCGGCATTCGCCTGGGCAACCGCGTCCTCGATCTCTCGGGCCATGTCGGCGGTGATCGCGTTGAGCCTGTCCGGGCGGTTCAACGTGAGGTAAGCACGACGTTCACGCACTTCGTAGTCGACGGTGTCTCCGATGAAAGTCATGTCGGCATCCCAAACCTCGGCAGCGATGGTGTCGAAACGGTTTCACAGTCCATTTGGACTGTCAATGGATCTGTACCGGTAGCAATCGGATTCGTGCGGTAGGCCCGGCGTCGGTTCGCACCTTAGGGTGGGGTAGGGCGGACCCAGGCTGGTGATCGGTCAGCTTCGGCGCGCCTCCAACAACCAGGCGGGTAGGCACAGTCTGGGCAGTATCGTGTGTCGATGATCAACGTCCGAGCGAAAATCTGCGGCATCCGGAGCGAATCGGATCTCCGGGCCGTTGTCGCGGCCAATGCCGATGCGGCCGGGTTCATTTCGGGCACGACGCATTTCAGTGAGGATGAACTCGACGTCGAGCGGGCCCGGCGACTGTCGCGACTGGTGCCGTCGTCGATGGAGCGCGTGCTGGTCACCCATCTCACCGATGCGGGCGCCGTACTGCGCCTCGCCGACCGGATCGGCGTGGACTGCATCCAGTTACACGGGCTGATCTCGCTCGACACCGTGCGCGCGGTCCGGCGGGGGGCGGCCGGGCGGCGGGTGATCCGCGCGGTCCACGTGACCGGGCCGGAGGCGATCGACGCAGCCATGCGAGCGGCGCCGAATTGCGATGGGATAGTGCTCGACTCGCGGTCCGCCGACCGGCTCGGCGGAACCGGGCGCACGCACGACTGGTCGATCAGCGCACGCATCGTCGACCTGCTCGCCGACTCGGAATTCCCGGTCATGCTGGCCGGGGGCCTCAACCCGCGCAACCTCACCGCGGCCATCGATGCGGTGGGACCGTCCTGGGTCGATGTCAACTCCGGCGTCGACGACGCGCGCGGCGACAAGGATCCATCGGATTGCAGCGACTTCGTCAGGGCGGCACACGCCGTCGTGGCGCCGAACGCTGCTCTAGCCCGACCGCGATCAGAATGAGCACGCCCGCTGCGGCGGTCGCGGAGCCGGGCAGACTTCGGGTGCACACCGCCCCCACCAGTGTGGCCACCACCGCCTCGTTGAGCCCGATGACGCTGGCCGTCGCCGCGTCCAGCCACCGCAGCGCCCGCCAATACAGGGCGAATCCGGGCCCGAGGAGCAGTGCGCCGACCGCGGCCAGCTCGGCCGCAACCGGCACCGACGGTGGATCGAGCGCGAGCAGTGGGCTGCTCGCGGCCCCACCCAGCAACAGCTGCAGTCCCGCGGAGGTGGTCGTGTGGCTCGGACCCGGCTGCCGCGCAATAACACTGACCAGCATCGCCACGCACGCCGCGCTGCCGAGCGCCAGTCCACATCCGGCCACGGCCGACCCCGCCGCCGTACCGCCCGGGTGGCGTCCGGTGACCAGCCAGATCGCCGCCGCGACCAGGAGCAGTTCGAGCAGTACCGGAAGCGTCGGCGCCCGTCGTCCGCGCAGCAGCGCCACGGCGATGATCAATACCGGCGCCGTCAGGTGCAGAGCGACCACCACCGGCAGCGGGCCGATCCGCAGCGCTGCCACGTACAGCGCCAGATTCGCGGCTTCCAGCAGGCCCAACTCGAGGTACAACGCCGGGTGGGCGGTGAGCGTTGCCCACGGGTGCTGTCCGCGCAATCGCGCCGACACCAGCAGCGGCACCGCCCCGCCGAGGGCGACCAGACCCGCCGTGGTCGGGGCCGCCAGTGCCGCCAGCAGTGCGCTGGAGGTACCCCACAGACAGGTCACGGCGATCATGAGGGCAATCGGAGCGGCCCTGGGCAGGGCAATCGGAGTAGCCATGGGCAGACCAATCGGAGTAGCCAGAGACAGGGCAATCTGAGTAGCCAGAGGCAGGGCGATCCGAGTAGCCAGAGGCAGGGCAACCCGAGTAGGCCAGAGGCTAGGCCAGCAAATAAGTGACCACAGGCAGCACAAGCGCTGTGAACGCGGCGAACACCGCGCTCGCCACCCGCCCTTTCGGTAGTCGCGGAAAGTACGTGGCCAGCCCGCAGTAGGTGCCGAAGGCGATGAGCGCCGTGCCCCACACCACCAGGGCCCGACTGCCGATCGTGCCGTATACGGTGTCGAAGCCCACCGCCAACGCGAATACGGTGGTACCGGCCGCCGTACCGATCAGCAACAACGCCGCTCCGGCAGTGGAATTCATCAGCATGCGGTGGCCGCGCATCGAGGCGATCGCCTGCGGATCGGTGCGATGGGTACCGTCGGCCCGGCAGATCTCGTCGTACACCCTTCCCGGGTTCACCCGCTCGTTGATCGCCGGCCGCACCTGCAGCAGGGCTTCCAGCGCCTGCGTGGTGGCGTAGGAGGTGACCGGTCCCTCGTCCGAGATGCGGAAGCCGCCCCGATAGATGGCCAGCGCATCCATCTCCTGCATATCGAGCAGCACGACGATCGCCGCACGCACCGCCGGATCGAAAATGGTGCGGCTGTCGGCGGAAATCACCGCGCCGACCGCCAGATGCAAAGTGAGATGGCGCCAGGTGTCGACGAGATCGTCACGACGAAAGATCTCGGTCTCGATCTCGCATTCGCCGCGGCGCAGCCCGGTCAGCAGCCGTGTGACCGCCAGCGCGCACGCCCGCTCAGCACGCTTGTCACCGATCCGGACGACCTCGGGGCGAGCGAGCACCGTGGCGATGTGCGCCGCCGCGTAGATCGGCAGCGAACGTGGGTCCTGATAGATCGCCGAGACCAGATAGCCGATGCCACGCGAGATGGCTTGGTGCCGTTCACCGTCGAAGCCGCTGTCACCGATGAGCGCCTCGACGGCGGCGGCGGTCGCGGTGATCGATACCGGGCCGAGGAAACCCGATATCCGCCATCCGCCGGTTTCGGAATCCTGTTGATCCAGTAGGGATCGCACAGCTCCGGCCAGATCGGGATCGGACTCCTCGACCTGCAGGCAGCGTAGCGCGCGGATGCGCCACGCGACATCGATCGGGGTACGGAAGTACCATTCGTCGCCGTTCGGCCGTTGCACGACCGTTGCCCGCACCAACATGGCGACCTTTGCGGCACGCGGGATCTCGCAACCGGCGCGATGCAGAACGCAGACCACCTCGGCGGTGTTCTGCGGATTGGGTGGCACATCAGGTATCCAGCCCCAGCCCGCACCCCCGCTGATATGCGGTATCTGGCTGCCGCGCAGCCATTCCACAGCCATCCGGATACGCTCGTCGATGTTCGACACGACCCTCCGCCCCCTTAGTACGTTGCCCCAGAGACTTTCGATAGGGCGCTGATAACTGCCAAGTTACCCGGATGGTCCGACAATCCGCCCGCCCCGAAGGCGTCTGAATCGATTGGTAGCGAACGTGTTTCGGGTCCATATCGGGGCTTCGGCCGCGTCCGTCGCCGTGGGCATTGCGAAATCTGCAGGCAGCGAACCGGATTCGCTGACGCCACGCACCCAGGGCCACGCATCCCCGACCGAGGGTTTATCGCGAGGCTATCATGGCGTAACTGGAACTGTTCCGGTCCGAGTTCGAATTGCAACCCATACCCCGGCGGATCCGGTCGCAATCGTCTGCGGAGGGCGCCACCGCCTTCCAGGAGCGGTACCGCACCCACCGGAGAATCACGACCGGCCGCATTCCTCGCCGGAGCCAGGACACGCTGGCCGACGCGGGCGGCGACGCCGTCGATCCTGCGTCCGCCGTGTAGCTCGAGGTCACGTTGGCCTTTCCGCCGCCGAATGTCACGCGGTCATCGTTACGGGCATCTAAGCGCCACAGCGTGATTGAGCGCGCACTCCCGTGCACGCTGCCGCCAAGTCGGTCAGAGCACGCGGCGCAGCAACATCGAGGAAGTTGGCGGACCGTCCGACACGCTGTTCCCTACCGTCGAAACTCATCCACTTATCAACTGCAACAACAAGTTCGGTCTTCGTGGCGTGGACGTGCCGCTCGCGCGGCTACCACTGCCCACTTGTTCAGACACCTCGGACGCAATTCCGTGACGCCCCATTGAAGTTCGAGCCGAGCGATGGGTTGGGGCCTCCGCGGACGGCCTGGGGACTGCTACTCCGGGCTGAGCCGGGGAGGGCTATGCGATCCGCCACCGGTGCGGCCGCGATCTGTCAACGGGGCCGAAAGGCTCGCTGCATCCGTCGCTGCGCGGCCCATGCCAGGTTGCGTGTACCGGCCCGCCAGCGCCGCGCGCTGGTCATGGCCCGGAAGCGTTTCGTCCTGGGCTGGACTGGCCGTCGGCGGCCGCGATGTCTTGCCCACGTTGTTGCATGCGGTTGCTCGCGGGATCGCCCTCGCCCGCGGCGCCGCTTGGACGCGGTGAATGAGGCGATGGCGTAGGCCGATGCGCTCAGGGCGTACAGGACGGCGGTGATGACGAGCCATCGGGAAAGGAACGGTTGTTGAGTCAGGCCTGTCGCATTGTGGTAGGCGGTCGCGCCTTGTTCGATGATGCCCGGAAAAAAGAGCAGCAGCAGTAGTCCGGCAGCGAGGGTGGGGATGCGCAGGTAGTTCGTCGCAGGTATCCGATGGCCGCGGGTCGGTTTGGGCACGAGGCGGTCGGCAAGCGTGTACAGCGGAAAGAGAATCAGATCGTGGCCGATGATCGCGACGGCAAACCAGACGATGATCGACTGCCACCACACGTTCGGGTTGAACAGCTGGCGCAGGCCGAGGGTGTATACGGCGTACGCACCGAGCGCGAGGGAGGCGAGTAGGACGAGCAGGTGCAGTGGGTGCGCGCCGTAGACGGACTTGCTGAACGCGATCAGGCGTCGCATCAGTCAGCTCCGGAATTCGATTGAGCGCACCCATTTGGTGCAGTGCACGCCGGGCAGCGCGGGGACGATGATTCGGGCCGGATAACCGTGATCGAGGGACAGCTCGGCCCCGTTGACGCGAAAAGCGAGTAGCGAATCGGGGTTGAGCACCTGGTTGCGGTGCAGCGCCGCACTACCGAAAGGGCCCCCCTGTTCCAGCGACGACACGATTGCGGAACCGGGTGTGGGGACGCCAGCGTGCTGAGCCAGGTCGGCGAGGCGGATGCCGGTCCAGGTTTGCACGGTCGACCATCCTTCGACGCATGCGATCGGCAGGTCGACAGTGTGCTGGGGCATCGCGGCGAGTGCGGATTTGTCGAGATCGAGTGGGACCGGACCACCGCGCAGTTCCAGGCGCCAGGCGGGGCCGGTGGCCGCCGGGTCGATTCTCGCGACGACGGCGGTGCGGTTGACCTGGAAGTCGTTGGGCCCATTGCCGTAGCTGCGGCCGCGCGGCACCAGGAGCGCGGCTCGCCGGGTGATGCCGCCCAGGGTCTGTCCGGCGGTGAGGACCGCGACCAGCGTAGAGCCACCCGCGACGAGGGCCAGTGCGCCGCGGCGGCTCAGGGTGGCAGGCATCGGATCCGCAGCGACGAGACCGTCGGCGTCGCGGGGTTCGGGCTCGGTGTCGGCGCGGGAGGTGGACAGCACGCTGCGCAGGGTGCGCGATCGCAGACTGGAAATCATCTTCGGCAATTTGATCGCGACGTGGGCGACGAACCCGGCGATGAACACCCAGGCCCCGAAGTAGTGTGCGGTGTAGAAGCTGAATCCGAAGATGTAGTCGTACTGGATATTCAGTACGCCGGTGACGATTTCGAACAGGATCCCACCGACGAGCATCAGCAGCGAGACTCGTTCGATGACCTGGGCGATCGAGCGTGCGGGCGGCCAGGCGAACAACCGGGGGATCACCGACCACAGTTTCGCCAGCACCACCGGGATGATCACCAATCCCAGCCCCACATGCAGACCCTGGGTCAACCTGTACAGCCACGACGGCCGCGATGGCCAGTCGAAGGTGGGAAGTGTCAACCAGCCGACGTGGCCCGGGATGGCCTGTCCCAATCCGGGGCCGTAGGCGATGTAGGACAACAAACCGGTGATGGCGATGATCGGTAGCACCACCAACAACACCAGGCCGAACACCGAGGTCAACCACGGACCGCGCAGCGGGCTGCGCCACCGGATCCGGTCGAATCCCGGCGGCGGATTCTTCGCCATGAACCGCCACGCCGCCGACGGGAATCCGTACGACCCGGACTCCGTTTCCGTCGCCGTGTCCTCGGCCACGGGACCGGTCTCACGCTGAGGTCGTGCCGGTGGCGGGTCGGAGGAGGTCGTCACGGGAAAACACCCCTTCTGCTGGTATGGGCGACCGTTGTCGAAGTCGAGTGTTCCCGGGTACAGCAGCGCGGTCGAGGCCAACCGACGGCAATTCACAAATCCGTGATCACTCGGCCGGCCGGCTGTGTCGATTCCCGGCGGGGCGGCCGATGAGCTGTCCGAACATGATTGTCTGCATGCGGCGTGGGGTGAGGTACTTGCCGATAAAGTCGCTGATTCTGTTCATGCTGCCGGGGACGACCAGGGGTTTGCGTCCCAGGCTGCGCAGGGCGTTGGTGACGACCTTGCCGGGCGCCGATGCCCGCCGAAGCCCCGGTCACCAGCGCATAGGAACCGTAACGCCTCTGCAGGCTCTTCATGGAAACACACCTTCGACGACCGTTTTTGGCTTTAATAATCCATATTATGATTCGCCAAAAATGGAATGTCAATTCCATAAATTGATATATGCAGTGGCACGGGAAGGGGTGAGGTCGGCTCCGCAGGCCCCGCCGGGGGCGCGGTTGACACTTCGGCATGTTGGATCAACTGATCCAAATTCGCTATCGTGGAGCTCGTGAGCAGTGCAAAGACCCGGCGCCTGACGCCGAAGGGTGAGCAGACACGACAGCGGATCCTGGTGGCGGCCGCGCAGCTGATGTTCGAGCGCGGCGTCGCCGCCACGACCGTCGAGGATGTGCGCGATGCGGCCGGAGCGAGCAGCTCGCAGGTCTACCACTACTTCACTGACAAGAATGCGCTGATCCGCGCGGTGATCGCCTACCAGAGCGACACCATCGTCGGCGGGCAGGAATCCATGTTCGCGCGGCTCGACACTATCGAGGGATTCCGAGCCTGGCGTGACTTTCTCGTCGCGCATCAGCGGCGGATGCATTGCCGGGGCGGCTGCCCACTCGGCTCCCTGGGCAGCGAACTGGCCGAGCTCAACCCCGCCGCCCGCACCGACATCGCCGCGGCGTTCCATCGCTGGGAATCCGGAGTGCGCTCGGGACTACGCGCCATGGCCGCCGACGGCCGCCTCGACCCCACCGCCGACCCGGACAAACTCGCCACCACCACCCTGGCCGCCTTACAGGGAGCGTTGCTGCTGACCCAGCTGCACCGCGACACCGCGCCGCTGGAAACGTCGCTGGACACGATCATCGACCACATCGCCTCGCTAGCCCGCCCCGCTCCGGGCGACACCGCCACCTCCTGACGACTCCCAGCGCCCTTCTCGGTTGCTCACCCCGCGGTGGCGACCACCACCGGCCGCCGCACGGCACGGCACGGCACCTACAAATTGGATTTGATATTCCATTTTTTGTTGAGTAGGACTGGATTAGCGGATCCGATTCACATCCGCCGGCAACCACTCCGATCGGGTGACGCCTCCTGCTCGCTTCCCACTTGGAAAGGGACCGATGTGACCAGCACGAACCCCACCATCGCCGCGCGTATCGACCTGATGCACGAGTCCACGGCCCATCAACTCCCCGAACCGGCTCTGGCCGCTTTCGCCGCCGAACAAGCTCGCCTCACCAGCGACGGATTCCCCGACCACGTCGCGAAACCAGGCACTGCGATGCCCGACGCCGACCTGCTCGACGTCAACGGCAACCCCACCACCCTGCACGCCGCCCTGGCCGGGCGCCCCGCGGTCATTGTCACCTACCGCGGCGCCTGGTGCCCCTACTGCAACCTGGCACTGCGCGCCTACCAAGAACAGTTGGTACCCGCCCTCGCCGATCGCGGCATCGGGCTGATCGCGCTGAGCCCGCAGAAACCCGATGGCTCGCTGACCATGGCACAGAAGAACGAACTGACTTTCACCGTCCTGTCCGATCCGGGCAACCAGGTCGCCCGAGCGCTGGGCATCCTCACCGCCCCCACCGAGGAAGTGCGCGCGGCCCAGCGAACACTGGGCCTGGACCTGTCGAAGATCAACGCCGACAACGGATACGACCTGCCGATGCCGACCGTCTTGATCGTTGACGCCGACAAGACGATCCGCTGGATCGACGTCCACCCCAACTACGCCACCCGCACCGAAACCAGCGACATCCTCACCGCACTCGACCTCCACGACTGAGAACCTGACAGGCGGGACGACCGTCGTGCTGACCGGCACCGCCCGGTGCGACTGCGGTGAGTTCCGGTGGCACACCGGCGACTTCGTTCACCGTGAACTCGTCGACGCAGATCACCGCCGTCGCCCCCGCAGGGACGGTGTCGGTCACGGTCACCACAGCCGCGGTTCCACCTGTCGGGTGGTCCGACGGAATACCGGCCGCAGCAGTCAACTCCGGCCGCCGCCTGGAGCTTGCTGCCGCGGCCGACCGAGCCGATGCTGAATCGGTTGCTCGACTTGGAGTCCGGACAGCGCGAAGCGGTGGTCGCCGCGGACAGCCAGGGCATTGCGGATGTCGCCCGGTTCGCACAGGATGCCGTCGACAGCGATACCGCCGAAGTGGCGGTACTGGTCGCCGACGAGTGGCAGCCCCACGCGCGGCGGGCCACGCGGTGATCAGGCTCGATCTTCGCGCAGCCGGGTAGAGCGCACACCCTCACAGTATTCCGAGCTCCGCACAGGCTTTTCGAACGCCGGCACCGTAGTCGGTGTCGGCCCGCGCACAGTTCTCGATGTGCTTCTCGATCGTGCCGGGCCGGGCGCCCGTGATGGCGCGGGCCGTGTTGTCGAACAGCGCCTGCTGCTGGTCGGGACTCATCGCGCGGAACAGATCACCCGGCTGGGTGAAATAGTCGTCGTCGTCCGCGCGGAAGTCGAAATGGGCTGCCGTCGAGCCGATTTCCTGTGGTGGATCGGTGTATGCGGGCTGATCGGCCCAGCGGCCGAAGTTGTTCGGCTCGATACCCGGTACGCCACCCTGATTGCCGTCGACCCGCATGGCACCGTCGCGGTGGTAGGTGTTGACCAGTGTGGCCGCACGCGGGTAGTTGACCGGGATCTGGTGATGATTCACCCCGAGCCGGTATCGGGCGGCGTCACCGTAGGCGAACAGGCGGCCCTGCAGCATCTTGTCCGGACTGAACGAGATGCCGGGGATCAGGTTGGCCGGTGTGAACGCGGCCTGCTCGACGTCGGCGAAGTAGTTGCCGGGGTTGCGGTTCAGCTCGAACTCACCGACCTCGAGCAACGGATAGTCCTGCTTGCTCCAGACCTTGGTGAGATCGAACGGGTGGAAGCGGTAGGTCGCGGCGTCGGCCTCGGGCATGATCTGCACGAACAGCGACCATTTCGGGAAGTCGCCGCGTTCGATGGCCTCGTAGAGATCGCGGCCGTGCGACTCGCGGTCGTGGGCGATGATGTTCGCCGCTTCCGCATCGGTGAGGTTCGCGATGCCCTGGTGGGTGCGGAAGTGGAATTTCACCCAGTGCCGTTCACCGACCTCGTTGATGAGACTGAAGGTGTGCGAGCCGAAGCCGTGCATGTGCCGATACGACTTGGGGATACCCCGGTCGCTCATGATGATCGTCACCTGGTGCAGCGACTCCGGGAGATTCGTCCAGAAGCCCCAATTGTTCTCCGGGTCACGAAGATTGGTGCGCGGGTCCCGCTTGACCGCTCGGTTCAGGTCCGGGAATTTCAGTGGGTCGCGGAAGAAGAAGACAGGTGTGTTGTTCCCGACGACGTCCCAGTTCCCCTGCGAGGTATAGAACCGCAGGGCGAAGCCGCGAATGTCCCGTTCCGCGTCGGCTGCGCCGCGTTCTCCAGCGACGGTGGAGAATCGGGCGAACATCTCGCATTCGTTGCCGACGCTGCCGAAGAGCGCCGCCTTCGTATAGCGGGAGATGTCGTGGGTGACCCGGAAGGTGCCGAAGGCCCCGGATCCCTTGGCGTGCATGCGGCGTTCGGGGATGACCTCCCGATCGAAGTGCGCGAGTTTCTCGAGCAGCCACAGGTCCTGCAGTAGCAGCGGACCGCGCGGTCCGGCACTGAGACTGTTCTGATTGTCGGCGACCGGGGCGCCGGCTGCGGTGGTCAACGGATCGGTGTTCTCGTCGAACATTGTGTCGGTCCTTTCTGATTGTCGATTATTCCGGCCAGGCGCTGTCGCGGATGATGTCGACGAAGTCCTGGCGGACGAAAGTCGGATCGAAATGGGCGAGGACGTCGTCGTTCATGGTGCCGAACGTCGTGTCGGGGCGGTCGGCCATGCCTTCGTTGAACGCCCGCAGAATCCTGTTCTTGAAGTCCGGTCGGGGATGCGCGGCCAGTACCTCGGCGCGCTGCGCGGCGGTGATCTCGTCGAGATCGAGTCCGAGAACATCGGTTTCGACCCCCAGCGTTACCACGGCCACCTCGGGCGGAAGGTGGTGCGGCACTTCGGGTGTGGTGTGCAAGGCGATCGCCAGCCAGACGTCGCGGGCCTCGCGCTCCGAACGGCCGTGGCGCAGCAGGAAACTCCGTGCCGCCTCCGCGCCGTCAAGCTCGAATCGGCGGGTCTTGTCGGCGTAAGCCGATACCAGCCCGAGGTCGTGGAAAAGTCCTCCCACATAAGCCAATTCGGGATCGACATCGAGTCCGCGCGCCGCGGCCTTCAGCGAACCCCACAGATACACCCGACGGGAATGGTTGTAGAGCGTCTCGTCGACGGCCTGCCGCACGATCTCGGTGGCCTCGTGTACGAGGTCGGTCTCGGGGACGACGACCCCGCCGATGAATTCTGACATTCTCAACTCCTGGTTCAGTTGTCGAATCGACAGCTCCCAGTGTTGTCACCGAGTTCACCGGCGGACACTGCTCAGACCGACCGGTACCCCACAGATCCGGACCTGCGTCAGTCGTCGATGGGGCTGCGACGACCACCGGCACCGGCGGGGTCGACCGCGACGGCGCGCAGGGTTTCGGCCAGGCGGGCGACCGGCTCCGGTAGCGGGCCGGGCAGCCGGGCCAGCAACATCCGGCGTTGTTCGGCAGGACCGCCGTGGACGGGCAGGATCCGGACCCCGGGCGGCGCGACCGGCACGAGACCGGCCGGCACAGTGGTGATTCCGCAGCCCGCCGCGACGAGGTTCAGTTTCGCGAGCCAGTCACCAACGGTGTGCACGACGGTGGGCCGCTCGTCGAGACCCGGCCAGGTACCCATCCCGCCGTCGCTGCGGGGTCCCGCGATCCACGACTGGCCGCGGAGGTCGGCGGCATCGATGTGGTCGCCCCGGGCGAGCGGGTGCTCGGCCGGGACGGCGATGCGCAGGCCGCGTTCGGTGAGGACCTGCACCTGCAGCGCGGGAGTCTCGGCGTCGAGCGGACGATACGGCGGCGCCGAGGACACCACCGCGAGATCCACGGTGCCCGCGCGTAAGGCGCGGATCAGCGCGGGGGTGCCGCCTTCCCGGCCCAGCACGGTGATGCCGGGATGGGTGTGCCGCAGGCGGGCCAGCGCGGTCGGCACCAGGCCGGCCCCGGCGCTGGCGAACCAGCCCAGCCGCACCGTCGCCCGCTCGTCGGGTAGCCCGGCCAATTCTCTTGCCGTGGCGTCGATCTGGTCGACCACGACCGCGGCGCGGCGGGCCACGATCCGGCCGGCAGGGGTCAGGCGGACCCCGTCGTGACGGCGCTGCACGAGCGGTACACCCGCCGCGCGTTCGAGGGCGGCGATCTGCCGCGACACCGCGGACTGGGTGTAGCCGAGCGCCGCGGCGGCCGCGGTGAGCGTGCCCCGCTCGGCCACCTCCCGGAACACCCGCAACGCGGTCAACGACGCCGCCGTGAAGGTCATGATATTTACGCATACCACAGATGCGTATTTCTCGCTTTCGACATGACCGGTGGGCTTCTAGCGTCAAGGCATGAGTTCCGCAGGGCATCAGCGCTCGCCGATCGTGTTCGACGACATCCATTTCGCATTCCGCACCTACGATCCGTGGTCGGCCGACGCACAGTCCAAGACCGCCAACGTGCTGTTCGCCGTCGAAGCGACCCGCCGCTGGGCCGCCGACGGCATCACCGCCAACGCCGTCATGCCGGGCGCGATCTACACGAATCTGCAGCGGCACACCGGCGGTCGCGGCAGCGGCCTGGTCCCGCCGGAGCTGATCAAGTCGATACCGCAGGGTGCGGCCACCTCGGTCCTGCTGGCCACCGCACCGCAGCTGGCCGGTGTCGGCGGTCGGTACTTCGCCGACTGCAATGAGAGCGAGACCGTCGACCGGCGCACCGGCACCCTGCACGGTGTCGCGCGCTACGCGCTGGATCCCGATGGCGCGCAACACTTGTGGGAGCTGTCGGAGAAGACGGTCACCGAGGGGGCGAAATGAGCAGGGTCGCACTGGTCACCGGCGCCACCCAGGGTCTCGGGCTCGCGCTCGTCGAACTGCTGGCCCAGCGGACGGCTCCCGCCGACACCGTCTACCTCACCGGCCGCGATCACGACCGGGTGGCCGCCGCGGTGGCGGCCGTGCCCGCGGGCGGCGCCCAGGTGCGCGGGGAGATCCTCGACGTCACCGATCCGGGTGGCGCCGAACGCCTCGCGGACCTGCTGGTCGCGCGGCACGGCGGCGTCGACATCGTGTTCGGCAATGCCGTCATGCGAGTGGGACCCGACGACGACCCACGCACGATCGTGCGAGAGTACGCCGAGGTCAACAACTTCGGCACCACCCGGCTGCTGCGCGCCTTCGCGCCGATCCTGCGCGACGACGGCCGGTTGATCGTGGTGGCCAGCTCACTCGGCACGCTGCACCAACTCGCGCCGGTCCTGCACGACCGGTTCGACGGTGCGGCCACCCTCGACGAGGTCGACATCCAGGTCGGGCGGTGGGTCGAGGCAGTGGCCGACGGGAGCGCGCGGGCGGGAGCGTGGCCCGGCTTCGTCAATATCCCGTCCAAGATCGGTCAGGTCGCGGCCGTCCGCGCGCTCGCCGCGCAGCGCCGCGAAACCGACCGTGCCCGAGGCATTCTGATCGCCGCCGTGTGCCCCGGCATGATCAACACCCCCACCTCCGCCCTGTGGTGGGACGTGTCCGGCGCACCCACCCCCGCCCAGGCCGCGGTCGCACTCGTCGACCTGGCCCTCGAACCGGTGGATCCCGCCCAGTACGGCGAGCTGGTCCGGTACGGCTCGGTGCTCCCGTGGTCACCGTCAGCGGAACGCCGGCCGCTCGATGGCAACGCCCGGCATTCGTTCGCTGCGGTGACCTACGACGGCTGATCGATCTCGGTGACGATGGTGTACAGCTCGATGATCACACCGTTCGCGGTGCGAGCGATGTCCATGCCGCTCACCATCGGCGGCGCGCCGTCCGGCCCGTACCGGAAGGCCAGCTGGCCGATGTCGTCGAGTTCCACCGCGGGACCGGCGGCCCTGAACACCCAGCCCGGGTTTTCGGCGCGCAGTTCCGTGGCACGTCGTTCGAATTCCTTGCGCCCGAGGACCTTCCGGTCGGGCTCGTGCCACACCACATCGTCGGCATAGCTGTCGGCGATCACCGCGGCCCGGCGCCCCGGGTCCGGCTCGTTGAAGACGTCGAGCAGATTGCGCCGCATGAGCTCGGCCGGTGAAGGGGTCACAGCAGATCCTCCGGCGCTCATCCGCTGGGCCGGCCCGGGGTAGATCACGCCGTAGTTGCCGACCGAATCCTGGTGAACCAGTGCCCCTTCCAGGACCCAGGTCGGTCGGGCAACCGCCGCGTGATCAGGGCCGCGGGATCAGCCGACCGTGGTGGCCGATGCGGCTACGGCGGAGGCGAAGTCGGGCTGCACGCCGAGTTGGGCGAGCATGACGCTGACGCCGACGTAGCAGTTGAATTCCTTGATCTTGCCGTCCTCGAGGTACCAGAAGTCGGCGGTCGGAATGTCGAGCTTGGCGCCGGTCGGCTCGATGACCCCCGCGGGGGTCTGGAACGGGCCGGTGAAGGTGCCCTGGATGGACAACTCGACGGCGACGAGGTTGTCGTTCAGGACATGGAAGCGGTGCAGCTCGCGGTGGATGTCGGGCGCCAACTGTCCCATGAAGGTGACCAGGTCGCCCAGGTGTTCTCCCCGGTAGACCTCGCCGGCGACAACGTTGTTGAATACGCCGTCCGCGGTGAACAGGTCGGCGAAGCCCTGAACGTCGAGGACGTTGCCCTCGGCCGCGTGGTACGCCGCCCGGACCACTTCTTCTGCACTGATAGCCATGGTCTTGCTCTCCTCAAGAAACAAATCGAATGCTTGATTGAATTATTCACCGGCACAGGGAAAGATGTCAAGCAATCATTTGAATTGTTGCGCGACAGGCTATCTCAGACCTGGTCGGACTGCCACGAACCGCCGAGAAACGCACCCGCCACCACCGGGGCCAACCAGCGCTCGATCTGCCCCTGCGGCAACGCCGCCAGCTCCGCGCCGATCGGCGCCACCGCGAGCCAGTTCAATAGGCCCGCGGCACACCGCGTCCGGAACACCATCTCCGGCTCGTCGACCTCGGGCAGCCGCACCGACAGCACCCGAAGCACGTCCCGGCGCGACTGTTCGAACTTCGCATTCAGCCGTTCCCACCCCTCGGGAGGATCGATCCCGATCCGCGCCACCGTCCGCAGCACCGCCAGATCCCGGCCGCCCGCGGCGAACGCCCGAGCCATCGGCTGAGCGAACGCCGCAGCCAATTCCTCGACGGTCGCCGTGACATCCAGCGACCCGACCGCCTCGATCTGCGCGTCCAGATATCGTTCCAGCGCGTGCTCGATCGCCGCATCGCACAGGCCCCGCAGCGACCCGAAGTGATAACTGACCGCCGACACGTTCGCCTCCGCGGTGTCGGTGATCTCCCTCAGGGTCACCCCCTCGACCCCACGCTGTGCCAGCAGCTCGAGCGCCGCGGCCAGGAGTCTGTCGCGGGTGCGCCGGCCGGCCGCCCGACGCAGGTCCGTCCGTTCGGTCCCCATACGAGAACTCAAACAGTTGTTTGAGTTCTCTGTCAAGCTCATCAGCTGAGCACCGTGGACCAGGGCCGCGCGAGACCGGTGCGTTTGGCGGTCGCAAGAATCGGGGTGGTGTCGGTGGCGGTGATCGCACCCAATGCACCGATCGTGGTGACGAGGAAGTCGTTGTCGAGCCACAGCAGCGCTTCACTGTGCGCGCCCAGCAGTGCGGGATCGATCTCGGTGGCCAGGCGAACGACGTTGCCGCGCACCAGCGTATCGAGGCGGCGACGGGCGGCGAGCGCGGTGGTTCCGGCCCGGGCGGCGAGGTCGGTGTAGGTCATTCGGCAGTCCTCGGCGAGGGCCGCGATGAGCGTGCCGTCGATTGCGGCCGGTGCGGGCGCCGCCCGCACCGGTTCCGGGGCCAGCCGCGCGGCCTCCTCGGGGGTGAGCAGGCCCGCGTTCCAGCGCAGGGTCTCGGGGAACACCCGCAGCAGGGTGTGCGCGGTCCAGGAGTCCACGGCATCGGTCGCCGGCAAGTCCTGCAACAGCAGCGAGTTCCGGCGTTGCGGGCTGTCGAGGAAGAACACCGCGGATACCTCGTCACCGCCACCGAGAATGTCGACCCAGATCGTGTCCCGACGGCGGGCGAGCGCGGTCGCTACCTGACGAATTCTGTTGGGACGACACCGGATACGCAGTGCCATCGGAGCCGCACCGGGCACCGGCCGGATTGCGGACGACGGTGCCCCGCAGCGTCCGGTCGGCGTAGAGCGGAACCGCGCGCCGCACGACGGTTCGCTCGGACAGCCCCAGGCACTCGGCGACGACGCGCCACGAGGCTCGTGGCGAGGCAACCAGTGCGGCCGCGATTCGACGATCGGTCTCATCGAGCTCGCGGTGTCCGACGACCCGAAGGGGCTCGACGACCTGGCCGGAACCGACACCGAGATCCTGGATCTCCCCGGGTCCACGGTCCTGCCCTCGTTCGACGACACCCACACCCACCTGATCTTCGCCGCCCATGGCGCACACGATGTTCCGGTGCACGAAGCCCGCACGATCACCGAATTCCTGGACCTGATCCGGCAGCGGGCCGCGGTGACGCCCGCGGGCCAGTGGATCCGGACCACGACCAACTGGCAGGAGCTCAACCTCGCGGAACGGCGGATGCCGACCGCCGACGAGCTCGACCGCGCCACCGACCGGCATCCGGTCCTGGTCAAGCGCGGCGGCCACAACGATGTGGTCAACAACGTGGCATTGCGGCTGGCCGGCATCACCACCGACACCCCGGTCCCGCCGGGCGGTGTGATCGGCCGAGAGTCCGATGGCCGCTTGAGCGGCCGCCTGATCGACAGCGCGATGCCGCTGGTGGAACAGTTCGTTCCCGAGGAAGACGGCACTCAGCGCATCGACGGGCTACGTCTGGCCAGCCACGCGTACGCCGCGACCGGAATCGGCACCGTCCGCGATTGTGCGGTGTCGTTCGCCGACTACGACCTGCTCCGGGCCACCCGCGACCAGGCCATGCTCGGCACCCGCGTCCGCGCGTTGATCGCGGGGTTCGGACTGACCACGGCGACGTTACTGGACGAAGCACTCGACCGTATGGAGGAGCTGCGCTACTCCGCGGATCCGTGGCTTCAGGTGTGGGGCATGAAGTTCGGTATCGACGGCGGCCTCGAAGCCGGCGCGACCGAGGAGCCGTACGCGTGCGACCACAGCTACTCCGGCGCTCTGCTGTGGGAACCGGACGGCCTGGTCGACGCGGTGAACACCGTGGTTCGCCGCGGGTGGCGAGTCGGCACTCACGCCTACGGCGATCGTGCGGTACGCATCCTGCTGGACGTGTACGAGCGTGTGCTGCAAGACAATCCGGGCTTGGCCCCGCACAGCCTCGTGATCGAACACGGCGGGCTGGCCGGACCCGAACAGCGGGCACGAGCGGTGGCCCTGGGCATCCCGGTGACGATCCAGCAGCCGCTACTGCACGACACCGCCGAGGTCGAACGCGAATACTGGGGCCCGGAACGAGTGGCCGACCTGTTTCCGGCCCGCGGCTGGCTCGACCAGGGCGCCCTGGTCACCGGCGGCTCCGACTTCCCGGTCGGACAGTTCGGCGCCATGCGCTCGGTGTGGGGCATGATGACCCGCGAAACGGTCATCGGCGTCCAAGGCCCACACCACTCGATCACCTACGACGAGGCGGTCGCCCTGCACACCACGAACGCCGCGCGGTTGATGCGGGAGGAAAACCTCCGTGGCACAGTGAGTCCCGGCCGCCTCGCCGACCTCACGATCTGGGACCGCGACCCCGCCGCCGGCCCGGCCGAATCCCTGCGCGACCTCCAACCCAGCCACACCATCCTCGGCGGACACCTGGTGCACAGCCCCGATCGCAACAGCTGACCGGCACGATCTCGCAGATCGGTAGCGTTCGGCAGCAGGCTCCGGATCGGCTGCCGGGCGCTGCGGGAAACCGCAGCCCGCCATCCGCATCCCACTACTGCGCACTGCCCTGGTGGTACGACAATCAAGAGCGACGAACGACGTCGGGCCATCGTGGCCGCCGCGGTCGAATGCTTCGCGCAGAAGGGTTTCTACGGTACGACAACGCATGAGATAGCCGAGTGGGTCGGCATCTCTCAGCCGTATCTCTATCGGCTGTACCCGAACAAAGAAGCGTTGTTCGCTGCGGCGGTCGACCACGTGTCCGTCGTGATGACGGAAACCTTGGTCGCGCACTCGCCCGCGCCGGCTGGTGCCGGCGCGGCGTTGGATGCGGCGCGCGGCGCCTACGCTGCGCTCGTCGCGGACCGGACCATCCTGCGTTTCCTCATGCACGCGAACTGTGCCGCCGGTGAGCCGCTGGTAGGACAGGCCGTGCGTCGGTGCTACGCCAAGCAGGTCGACACCGTTCGGCAGCTGCTCGGTGACGACGACGCCGTGCGGCACTGGTTCGGCGCCGGAATGCTCGACAACGTGGTCGCCGTGCTGGGTCTGGCCGACATCGACGAGCCGTGGGCGCGCGTCCTCAGCGCCCGATGACCGATGCCGAGCGGATGCTGAGACCCGGCCACCACCGATGCCGCCGCCGCGACCGCCCGTGTCGCAGCCGAATTCGACGACTGAGCACCCGAACTCACCGCACTCATCACCGATGGCGAATCTGCGCCGGTGCCTCGCATGATCCACACCCTGCCCGACGGACATCACTGGGACCGCGTGCCCGGCGTGACGCTGCTCGGCGATGCCGCGCACCTGATGCCGCCCTCGGGCGACGGCGCGAACCTGGCGATGCTGGACGGCGCCGAACTCGCCCTCGCGATCGCCGCGCACCCGGGCGATATCGAGGCGGCGCTGACCGCCTACGAGACCGCGATGTTCGCGCGCGGCGCCGCGTTCTACGCCGACGCGTGGGAGGTGCTCGACCTCTGCCTCGGTGACCGCGCACCGTTCGGGCTCGTCGAGCTGTTCAGCTCGAGCCGCCACCGCTTCTCAGCGATTGTCGTCGAGCATGACGATGGTGAGGGCGCGCGGGCAGTAGCCGCGTGGCGACGGTGAAGCGACGGGACGAGCGCATCACCCAGGACGCGGCGGCCATACCGGCCGACTCGGCGGTCGGTGTCCGGCGTGCAGCCGTGGCCCGCGCGCGCAGGTGCACCAGGATCGAGGGAATATCGATGCGCACCGGACAGGCGTCGAAGCAGGCGCCGCACAGTGCGGATGCGTAAGGGAGCGAGGGGTTCTCGGCCGATCGGAGATTCCGTCCATCAGCCTTGATCTGTTATCACCGGACGGCGAGCATGGAGCCGAGCTCGGCCGTCACGCTCGTCGCCGGTTTGCCTGTCGCTCCTGGCTCGAGCCAGGAGCACATACCTCGGCTTCGTCGGCCGAATGGGAGTGCGACGACCCCACCGAGCGTCGTTGCTCGATCTCGGTCACACCTCGTTGTGCATCCGCAGGGGTTGCATCCGTCTGTCAACGGGCACTGCACTCGGCGGTGACATCTTCGGAGCGAGATGCTGTCCGCCGACATCTTCGAGTCTCCTTGGCTGAGCAATCGGCACGCATCCGTAAAAGTACGGGACCACCTACCCGCTTTTCCCCATCGCAGCGACGGGCACCGCACGATGGGTACAGCATGATCACACCCGCCGATCACCCGGTTTCAATGGTTGGACCAGCAGGTTCCATATCCAAGTTCTGGAGGACACGGATCGTGAAGGGCTTGTCGCGTCCGGGCCCGGGACCTGTGGCTCTAGGTGGGGATCCCCCCGCGGCCGACGATGGCAGGCATGTCTCACCACAACGACCCCTTCGCACCCGCCCTACATACCGCTCATCAGTGGCTCAACACCGTCGCCGAGAGCATCGGCACCGACGACCGCCGGTTCGCGTATCGCGTGCTGCGTGCCTGGCTGCACGCGGTCCGGGACCGGATCGGCGTGATCGATTCCGCCCATCTCGCCGCACAGTTGCCCGAATTGCTGCGGGGCGTCTACTACGAGAACTGGGTGCCCGCTCACGTACCCGCCGGTCACCGCACCGCCACGTTCGTCGCACAGTTCGCCCACGACGCCGACGTCGGGCAGGACCAGGTCACAGCGCTGGCAAGCGCCGTCACGGACGCGCTGAACACCCTGTGCTCCCCCGGACAGCTCGACCACGTCTTCACCGTGCTACCCGTTCACCTGCGAGATCTGCTGCGTGGCGACGCCAAATACGTCCCGGAGACGGCGCCACCCATCGAGCCCGCCCACTCGCTGGACCACAAGCTGCGGGTACTCGGCGACGCGGTGGCCGCGCTGGCCCGGGGACTCGAGGAGGTTCCGGCCTTCAACACCGCGGCGAACAGGCCGTCGATTGCCGCGCAGTACGCGCACCGCATCCTCCTGGCCGAGGGACTGACGACCTCGCCCGACACCACACCCGCGGGGTGAAGCCATGCGTTCCGAAGCGACGAAGACCCTCGCCGCCGCGGCCGCGGGCACCGCGATACTCCTGGGCGGCCTCGCGGCCGGCTATCGGTGGCTCGGCCGGACGAAATGCCTCACCTGGGGCGCCAGCGGCGAGGAGATCGCCCGGATCATGCCCGGCGACGATCTCCTGCCGGACACGGACATCCTCGCCACCCGCTCCGTCACCATCTCCGCCGGGCCCGGCGCAGTCTGGCCGTGGCTGGTGCAGATGGGTCCGGGGCGTGGGGGCGCAACCTTCAGAATGGGATCCACCGGACCGCGATTGCAGGTGGCGATCCTCGAACCCGAACGCGCGATGGCACTGGCCTCCGAGGACGGTCAGTGGGTCTGGTCGTTCGGCCTCTACCCCACCACCGGCGGCACCCGGCTGGTCAGCCGCAACCGCATCGCCATGCCGCGCACCGCATGGCCGATGCGGCTGTTCAACCATGTCGTCATGGAGCCCGGCAGCCTGCTCATGGAACGAAAGATGTTGCTGGGCATCAAGCAACGGGCCGAGCGCGGCGCCTGTGTGCCCCCCTCAGGCACCGTCGGTGAACCGGCTCGAGCCACCCAGGACCGGGACGGCGGGACCCCGATACGGGACGCGACGAGCTCGGTACGGTCCTCGCCCAACAGGATTCGCTGATACAGCGCATGTAGTCGCCCACCATCCGCTGCGGCGAGAACGGGTGGCCGCGAGGCAGTCGTCCAGCCGGTGACGCCACTGCGCCGCCGGGAACTCGATGGCACTTCTGCCTTCCGGGCGGGTCGGCACCAGCGGTGTCGCCGGGTATGCGATGACCTTGGAGGCCATCGCCGAAGCGGCCCGCGCCGAAGGCCGGGACGTGGTCGAGCGCGCCGAGGAGGTCGCGCGCCGCGCCGCACCCGAGCTCCGGGTATCCGGAAAGGTGGGCGCCGACAACCCGGCAAACCTGCTCATCGACCGCAGTGCGACGGCATTCGCAGTCGTCCTGGGTTCGACCGGTTCGGCCGGCACCCTCGCCCATCTGGGCTCGACGCTACTGGCGGTGACCGCGCACGCGCAGCGAGCCCGCCATCGCCGCGGCCTTCGCCGAGGCGGCCGAACGCCACACCGAGCTCGTGGCCGTACACGTCTGTTCCGATTGGGATTTCGGTCGCTTCGCCGGTACGGGCACGCTGATTCCCGACGCGGACGCCGAAGTAGCCGAGTCGGCAATTCTCGCCGAACGTCTCGCAGGCTGGCAAGAGGAATACCCCGACGTCCCGGTGACTCGGCAGACATACCTGTCCGCGCCCGCCGCCAAGCTGCAGGAATACTCGAAGACGGCGCAACTGATCGTCGTCGGCAGCCACGGCCGCGGCGGAGTTCGCGGCCTGCTTCTCGGGTCGACATCCAATTACCTTGTGCAGCACGCATATTGCCCCGTGATGGTCGTCCATCAGGAACGAAAATAGTCCACACTGCACCGACCATCCCGATGGATCTGGTTACCGAAGCTGTCGGCGAGTGAGTGCGCGGCGGAACAGATACAGGGCGGCGCCGAGGGCAACGACCACGGCCCCGCCGACGGCCGAGGCATGGGGCAGGGTGAATGCCAATGCGAGACAGCCGATCAGACCGATGGCAGGTATTGCCAGTGGCGGCCGGTTCTCGGTGGGAGTGAGGGTCCAGGCCGAGGCGTTGGCGATCGCACAGTAGAGCAGCACGCCGAAGGAGGAGAAGCCGATCGCCGCGACCGCGATCGCCGCGTACACGACGAGGGTCGGCCCAGCGCGAGAGGAATCGCACGGGGAATCGTGCGGGCGGGGTCGCGAACCTCCTCACCGAGGGTCGCGATGCGCGCGTATCCCGCGAACGCGAAAAAGAGCAGACCTGCCGCCTGCAGGATTCCCGGCACGGCGATATCACCACCGAACCGCAGCTGCGCGAAATCGGCGTGGCCGCTGGTGAATCCGGCCACGACCACAGCGGACAGCACCGCGAGCACGACCGCGACGATCACACGGGTCAGCCACGCGGACTTCTGGATTCCCCCGTAGTTCACCGCGGTCAACGCCACCACCGCGGCAACCGCGATCGCGTGGGCGTGCCCGGGCCAGACCGGTCGCCGTGAACGCCGACAGTGCCGAGTCCGAAACACTGACCGCCGGGAGCAATCGCCGAGCAATACACAGGAAATCGAACCGCAACGAACAGCTGGTTGTCTCTTCTACCAATGGCCGCCACAGCAGGTCTCGGGAGGACTCCGATGTTCGAATCCTGTTACACTCCAACCGATGTCGCGCATCTGATGCGATTCCGATACCACCTGCCCGCGATCCTGGCGGCAGGCCGGCCCGCCGTGCAATGCGATGTCCGGATCGGCGCGGTGGACATGCCCGTGCACCTCGGTGCCCAGGTACTCGGCCTCCTCGGCGGGCGGCACAGCGTCCCGGTCGTCACCAATCCGCGCGACACAGTATGGACCTTCCTGGTGGCCTCGCACCCGGACCGCGCCCTCGACGCTCAGCGGGCACACCGCCTCTCCGACTACGGCGTCACCGTGCGGCGCCCCGGACAACGCGTCCTACTGCCGATGTCGGACAACGGATTCGGCGGGCGCTGGGCCTCGAAACCCACCCCGGGCCGCCTCCCCCTCCCGCCCCGCTCGACGGTCCTCGACGCCATCGGCGCCCTCCTGGACGAGGCGGCAGCGGATTCGATGCCGCAGGGCCAAGGGTGCGCCGCCACCGGCTCCTGACGATGCGCCGTCATCATCGTGCGCCGGGAGCGTGCCGTTGGCCCAGATCCACGCCGGCGCCCCGGGCTGCCGGGCGCAGCCATCGGCCCGGCTCAGCCCGGTGTCTCACCCGGGACGCGCCGTCCCCGCGCGTGAGCCAGCAGCACTTCGATCTCCTTCGCGATGCCGGACGCCAGCTCCTCGATGTCCGGGACGCTGTCGTAGTCGCCGGTGATGCCGAACGCCAGCTGTCCGGTGTAGCTGAGGATCGCGATCGTGGTGCGCAGGCGCATGGCGATCGGCATGCACGGCCAGATCTCGAGCACCCTCCGGCCGTTCATGGTCGGGGCGTGCGCGGGCCCGGGCACGTTGGTTGCCAGCGCGCCGACCGCGCGCTGCGGGAGCGCCGACGCCAGACGGAACACCCAGGCCACGACCCCGGACGGCAGCCTGTCGGCGAACGCCAGCAGCGATTCCTCGGCTTCGGCCTCGCCGCGCGCCCGGTGCCGGCCGATCCTGTCGTGCACGGCGCGCAATCGCTGGACGGGATCGTCGATTTCGACCGGCAAGCGCGGGATCATCGCCGAGACGCGGTTGTCCAGAACGTATTTCGCATCAGCGGCACGCATCGCCACCGGCACCAGGATCCGCAGCCCGTGCGATGCGGGATCCTCGCCGCGGGCCAGCAGCAACCGCCGGTAGGCGGCGGCAACGGCCGCGACCACCACGTCGTTGACCGTGACGTCGTAGGCCGCGCGGATCTCCCGCACCTGCGCCAGCTCGGCCCGCGCGACGGCGTACCGCCGCTGCCGCCCGATCGGACCGTTCAGCGACGTCTGTGCGGCCGGTGCCACGGCCGCATACACCACCGGAGCCAGGGTGCGCGCCGTCGCGGCGGCCCATCCGGGCAGCGCGAACGGCAGCCGCAGCACCTGCGCCAGGACGCCGAAAAGGTCACGGCCAGAAGCATTCCCAGGTTGTAAGCGGCGGGTTTCCGCCTCGCTGTCGGGTAGATCGCAGAAGCCCTCGAACAGTGTGATGCCCGAGATTCCGTCGACCATGCTGTGGTGCGCCCTGACGATCAACGCCCAGCGACCGCCGTCGAGGCGCTCGACGACGACGATCTCCCAGAGCGGATGATCGCGGTCCAGGCGCCTGGCCAGCTCGGTGGCCACCAGTTCCCGCAACGCCGCCTCGTCCGCGGGCGCGGCCAATGCGACCCACCGAATATGGTGTGCCAGATCGAAATTCGGATCGTCCTCCCACGCCGGCGCGACGATGTCCAGCGGTGCCCTGCGCATGCGCTGCCGCAGCCGCGGCTGCCGCGACAGCCCCGCCGCCACCCCCGCACGAAACTCGTCCCGGCCGGGCGCGGTCCCGTCGATGATCGCCACCGCGCCGATCGCCAGACTGACGTGCCGATCGGCGTCCTCGATCTCCAGGAATCCCGTATCCAGCGGTCCCAGTTCGGTCATTGCGGATCCGCTCTGTCAGGGGTGCGGTGTGCCAGTAGGCATACACGGATCCCGGCCGAGCATCCGGGCCGTCGCACCGGATGCCAGGCCCCGACACCACCCGGCCGGGGAGGTCGGTCCTGACGCATCGGGCAGGTTCCTATCGGCTCGGGGGCGCGGCACCGGGCTCGCGGGCGACGAGGATCGGGCATTCGACCGACTGCACCAGCGCCCGGCTGGTCGATCCGAGCGACATCTCGGCGAATCCGCCGCGGCCGCGGCCGCCCACCACGACCAGTTGCGCGTTGTCCGATTCGGCCAGCAGGGCGTGCGCGGGCCGGTCGCGCCGGACGAGGCTGCGCACCGGGACATCCGGCCAGCGCTCCCGGTGGACCGCGAGATCCTCCTCCAGCAGCGCCAGCTCCTTGTCCCGCGCCTGTTCCCATGCACCGGCGAGCAGTTCACCGTCGCTCGAATCACTCCAGCACCGCAGCGCCGTCAGCCCGACGCCCCGCAGTGCCGCCTCCTCGAACGCGATCGCGACAGCCGGCGCGTTGCTCTGGCTCCCGTCGACACCGACGAGAACCGGTTCGCGCATCGAGACCGGATCATTGCCGGCCGCGACGCTCACCACAACGACGGGGCAGTGCGCGTGGTGAATCATCGCCCAGCTCACCGAGCCGAGCAGCGCACGCTGCACCGCGCCCCGGCCCCGGCTGCCGACCACCAGCGCCCGCGCGGTGCGCGAGCGCTCGATGAGGACACCGATGATCGGATTGAAGGTCACCTCCCGGCGGACCTCGACGGGGCTCGAGCCCGTGACAGCCGCCGCGATGCGCGCCGCCTCGGCAACGATCTCCTCACCGCTGTGCTGCAGCTGCTCGACCACCTCCGCGGTCACGTACGGCGCCGGACCGTAAGGCCCCTCGAACGCCATCGACGCGATCACCTCGAGCGGGCAGCCGTGCAGCGCCGCGTCCGCGGCCGCCCATGCCACCGCCTGATACGACCCGGCCGAGCCATCGGTCGCCGTGACGATCGCGACCCCGAGGTCTTGCTGCGTCATGAGCTGCTCCTTTCACCCGATCGGCTGCCGTCCAGACGGCGGCCCCGGCCGAGAATCCACCGCTAGTCGCCGGACTTCACGTCGACCTTGGTGACCTTCTCCTTGGGCTTGCCCAGCGGAACGCTGACGGTGAGGATCCCCTTGGCATAGCTGGCATCGATACCCTCGTCCTTCGCGCCCTCGGGCAGCGATACGGTGCGCTCGAACGCGCCGTAACTGAATTCCGAACGCCCCTTCTCCTCGGCGGTCTCGCTGCGCTCGGCCTTGATCGTGAGCAGCCCGCTGTGCACGGACACCTCCAGGTCCTTGACCGGATCTATGCCGGGGACTTCGGCGCGGACCACGTAATGGCCCTCGTCGATGGACTCCTCCACCCGCAGCATGTGACTGCCGAACATGGGCGCCAGGCCCGGCTTGAGCGCACTCCACAGGTCGGTGAAATCGGGTAGTAGTGAGCCCGGGCGATGATGGGCAGGAAGCAGGTTCATGGTCACTCCTCAGCTGTGTGGGTACCGGTTCCTACCCCGTCGATTTCATCGTTCCCGCGTTCGAACTCCTAGGGCATCGCGCCTTCACACCGAGGTGACGGAAGTCCCCCGGCGCCGGCCGGGCTGCCCCGGCGCGACCGGCCTGCCGGGTCACAAGCCCAGTGGTCAGGGGACTTTCGGCCATCACGGAACGGGCGATGATCCGCCAAGCTGTTGGCCATGGAGTCCACCACCCCCTTCGCTACACTCGCCGAAACCCATTCGGCGGTGGTCGCGCTGTTCGGGAACCGCCGCTTCGCACCCGATGTCCATCTCGGCGGCGCACACCTGAGCGACCCGGCCGGCGGCGCGGACGAGCCGGTGCTGGTCATGCGCCGGCTGCCCGATACCACGCGCCTGTCGCACCGGCTGGACGACCCTGCCGTCGCTCACGGCGCGCTGTCCGCACTGGTCCGGCAGGTGGCGACCTGGCACGACCGGGCTCCCCGGGGAGCGGCGATCGACCGCGCGGCCACGGCGGACACCACCGCGCCACCGGAAGACACCGCCGCCACCGCACTGCGGATCTAGCGGCGAACAACACCGAAAGGATCACCATGACCGCGAATACAGCCATCGACCTGACGGAGGTGACGTATCGCACGCTGATGCCGAGCGATACGGCGACGGTCCGTGATCTACACGCGGGGCTCGGCGAACGCGACCGCTACTACCGGTTTTTCGGACCGCGCCCGAAGAATCTCGACCACGTCGCCACGCAGATCGCCGCGCACGATCCGAAGCATTTCGCGGTGGGCGCCTTCCTGGGCCGCTGGCTTATCGGCGTCGCCAACTACGTCGTGCTCGAGGATCCCCGCTGCGCCGAGGTCACGATGATCGTGGCGCACGAGGACCAGCGTTCGGACATCGGCACCACGCTGCTCGCCGGTCTCGCGCAAGAGGCCCGCCGGTACGATATCCAGCGCTTCGTGGCCGAGATCCTGTCCACCAACTCGACGACGATGCAGTTGCTGATGGATGCCGACATGCCGATCAACGCGAAGTGCGACAACGGCGTCGTCAGCGTCGTACTGGAACTCGGCCCTGCACAGCGACGGTAACCATGACCGGCGCTCCCGAGGCCGACCCACGGCCATTCCCGCGCGGGGGCATCCGCGCCGCCGGCCGTCCAGCCGCGCCCGTCGTCGATGTTCGTCTCGATGCTCGAATTCCGCGCATGTTCGGCGATTACGCGCGGCAACGTATCCGCAGGGCAGTCGAGCGCCACCCCTCGCCTATTACGTCGGTACGCGTACGTGTGACGGACCACCACGACACGGCGGCGGCCGATCCCTTTGTCGCCCAGGTGGACATCGCCACCTCGCGGGCGATCCGCGTGCAGGTGACCGGCGCGAGCGTCCCCGGGGTGGTGGACGCACTGCAGGCGCGCACGCGAACACGACTGCAGGCCCTGGCCCGCTCCGGGCCGATTGCGTGGGAACGCTGTGGACCACAGGCGCCGACGCTGCTCTTCGTGCGGCCCACGCATCAGCGAACCATAATGCGGACCAAGGCCTTTCGTCTCCACGATCACATGGCGGCCGATGCCGCGGTCTACATAACACTGATGGACTACCCGTTCGAGATGTTCCATGAACCGGGCGCCGAGGCCGAGAGTCTGCTGTACCGGACCGCTCACGGCGACTACCGCCTCACCCGGCTCGATCCGCCGCCACGGGCCGTCATCCCCGGTCATCTGCGGATCACCGTCGACGACGCTCCGGCCCCGGAATTGAACCGGCGGCAAGCACTCCACCGGCTGTCGTTGAGCGGATCACCGTTCCTGTTCTACCGCGACCCAGCACTGGACCGCGGCTGCGTGTTGTATCACCGTTACGACGGGCACTACGGATTGATCGTCTCGCGCCGGTGATTGCGAAACCGTACCCCCAAAGCGCCGCGGGTCAATTGCGTAAGCCGGGCCCGCACACCAGGATCCGTGACCAGGTCCGCATGCAGGAGGGCCAGCGGATGAGCCGTGATCGACTCCGTTGCGCACCGCCACACTGATCTCCGGACCGTATTCGTCCAGCAGCCGCCGATACCCGCCCAGGGCCTGGCAGAGACCAAAGTCGTTGGCGCGGTACCACAGTGCCCCCGCCGACGTGGGCCCGCCAGCGTCGTGCACCGCCAAACCTCCGCCACTGCACGCGGTTTCCGATGTCGCCGGAAAAGACCACGGGCACGGCGCAATCCGTGCTCTCCGGTCGGTGCCTCGCGATGAAGACTCCAGGCGTCAGGCGACAGCGCCGACTACGCCGGAGGCACCCCGATTCCCGGACGGCCAGTATGATAGATCCGGCCGCTACCCGCGGGTCTCCTCCGCCTTGCGTTGCAGCCACTCCGAGAGCGGCGCGGGCGCACCACCGGAGGAAACCGGCGCTTCGGGCAGGGTCTCCGCCTTGTCGACGCCCGGGACCGTCATGGCCAGACCCGACACCGTGCGCTGCTCGATCGCGTCGGCGAAGCGCCCGCGGATGGTCGCATGACCGTCTGCCACCGTGATGGTCCACTGGCGGCGGCTGCCGGCGTAATTGTCCAGCCGCGCACGGATTTTCGATTCGGTCGCGGCGTCGTCGCGGATCAGGGCGCGCAGCAGGTCGCGTCGAGCGACGATGCCCACGAGCACCCCGGCCTCCACGACCGGCATCGACCGCACGTGCAGCGCCAGCATCCGGGCGGCGATGGCGCCGGTGTCGGCGCCCGGGTCGACGACCTCCGCCGGCACTGCCATCACCGCATCGACGGTGGTCGCGAGCTGCGCAGCGTCGTCGTCGGCGGCGGCGGCGGCGAGGGCATCGGACTCCGACAGCATCCCGATGACGTGATCTGCCTCGTCGACCACCGGGAGGGCGGCGAAACCGTGCTCGGTCAGCAGGGCCGCGGCCTCCCGCAGCGGTGTCCGCGGATGCACCGTCACCACTGGGCGACTGAAGATATCGCGGGCGTACATGGCGATCGCCTCCTGTTGTGTGTGATCTGTCGTCCCCTCCGAGCCAACCGGAGGACCGGAAGGCGGCCCCAGGGCCGCAAGTCACCTATCCCGGCGACCTCGGGAACACGGGCGGAAGACAATCAGTCTCACGGTGTTTCGCGCTGCTGCACACGCTGTCGCCCCCGGATCCTGACGCCCGTGAGCGTGACCACCCCGTCCTGGACCTCGACCTCCACCGCGGCGGGCGGGACGCACATGGAACGACTTGGCGATGATCACCGTGTCCGCCCGATACCGCCGCCTACTCGGCGCTCTCGCGCGGTGCCGCAATCGTGTCGCCCGCCAGGGCCACTCGAACCGTACCGCCCGCGGCGAGCCGATACCGGAGCCCTCCGCATTCGATGTCGACGCCCGGCGCCCGGTCCGGCTCGGAGGCGATCTCCAGGGTCCGTGCGTCGATGCGGACGGTGAGGCGGTGGCCTCGATAGACCATGGGGAAGCTCAGCCGGCCCAGTTCCGGCGGCCAGCACGGGTCGAATATCAGCCTGCCGCCGCGAATTTCGAGCCCGGTGAAGCAGCGCTGCAACAGATCCACGCTTCCGGCCATGGCGGCCATGTGGATTCCCTCGGCCGTGGTGCCGCCCTGAATGTCGTGGACATCTGACTCGAGGACGCTTCGGAAGAACGCCACGGTCCGGTCGCGGTTGGAGCGGGCCAGGACCCAGGCGTGCACGACGGCGCTGAGCGTCGAGCCGTGCGTGGTGCGGGCCACGTAGTAGTCGACGGTGCGCGTGATCATCTCGGGCGGGAGCCGATATCCCATGCGGCCCAGCAGGTCTCGGAGCTCATCCGCGGACAGCAGGTAGAACAGCATGAGGATGTCGGCCTGCTTCGCCACGCGGTAGCGATCGACGGTGTCGCCCTCGGCCTCGAGAATGCGGTCCAGCCTGGCGATGTCGCCATATCGCTCGCGGTAGGCGGGCCAATCGAGTTCGGACAGTTCCTCGTAACGGGCGAACTGGCTGATCACCCCGTCGTGGAACGGGACGTACAAGCGGTCGGCCACCGCGGTCCAGCGTTCGGGCTCCCCCGGCGGAATCCCCAGGGATTCCAGGAGTTCCGCGCGGACCCGTGGGGCGAGCCGGTGCAGCGCATCATGCGCGCGCCGGATCGCCCAGGCGGCCATGATGTTGGTATACGCGTTGTCATCGATGCCCTCGCCCGGGGCGTCCGGATAGCCGGCGTGGAATTCGTCGGGCCCGATGACCCCGCGAATATGGAATCGGTCGTCGCCCGGATCATGGACGGCGCGGTCGGCCCAGAAGCGGGCGATCTCGATCAGTAATTCCGCGCCGGTCTCGGAGAGGAATTCGCGGTCCCGGGTCGCCTCGTAGTAGTGCCATACGGTGTAGGCCACGGCGATTCCGGCATGATGAGCGCGCGGACTCGGATCGAGGGTCCAACGTCCCGATCGCGGGTTGAGGTGCATGCGCTGGCTCTCCTCCCGGCCGTCGCTGCCGGACTGCCACGGGAACAGCGCACCGGCACAGCCGATGTCGCGGGCCAGGCGGCGCGCCTCGGGCAGGCGGCGATGCCGGTATCCCAGGAGGGATTTCGTGAGCGCCGGGAATCGGAGGGTCAGGACGGGCAGGACGAACAGCTCGTCCCAGAAGATGTGGCCGCGGTACGCCTCCCCGGCCAGGCCGCGCGCCGGGACCCCGGCGTCGACGGCGACGGTGTGCGGCGACAGGGTCTGCATCAGATGCAGCAGGTGCAGCCGCACGGTGCGAAGGGCGACTCCGTCTCCGTCGAGGTCGATCCGCAGCCGCGCCCACAGGTGTTCCCATGCGACGATGTGCGGCCCGAGCAGGGTATCGATGTCGTCGATCCCCGCGAGTTCCCGCCATGCCTGGTCGCCGGGGCTGGATATCGCGGGGTCGCGGCCGGTGTACAGGGCGCCGATCTTGTCGACCGTGACCGACTCCCGCTCGGCCAGCTCGACCTCGGTGTCGTATCCGGCCAGTCCTGGCTCACCGAACGGTGAACTGGGGCCGATGTACCGTATCCGGTTCTTACGCATCGTGGTTCGGATCGCGGTGGCGATGGGGATGCGGGACTGAACGGTCGATGTCAGGGCGACCACGCCGTCCTCCCCGGGGCGGATCACCTCCGCCGCGGCGAGATGCTGCCCGGACAGCGCCCGGTAGCGATCGACCAGATCGTTGCGGACGGCGGTGTCGATCGCGGACCGAATCGTCAGGCGGCCGTGCCAGTTCTCGGCGGTGAGGGTCGTGCACAGCGCGCACAGGTGCGGTGCGTGCATCGACACGAACCTGCGCTGGGTGACCGCGGTGATCCTGCCGTCCGGGTCGCGGTACCGCCACCGCCGGGTCAGCACCGCGTACCGAAGATCGAATTCGGTACGGTAGGAGAGCAATTCGACCGCATCCGGATCGAACCAGTCGCCGTCGCCGACGCGCCAGGTCAGCGGCAGCCAGTTCGGCAGATTGACCAGGCTTTCGTTGTCCACCGTGCGCCCGGCGATCTCGTCGTCCAGGCGGTTATAGATACCGGCGACGTAGGTGCCCGGGTAGTGGTGCGTCCCGGCCCTCGATTCCGGTGCGGCGGCACGGACGCCGAGATATCCGTTGCCGGTGGCGCACAGCGCCTCCCGCAGCTTCTCGGTGGGCGGGTCGTAGCCGTCGAAGTCCAGCAACCAGTCCCGCGGGACCGCCGAGATGCCCTCGGCGGCAATCAGGTTCGTCAACCGATCGAGCAGATCGGCCACGCGGGCGGGGTTTTCGACCGTGAACTGGGCCGCGGTGCGGCGGTCACCGTCCTCGCGGTGGCGCACGCAGATCGCGATGCCGTCAGCGGTGACGGCGTCGAACGCGTCCTCGTCGGTGAGGTCGTCGCCGATGTACACCGGGACCGCCGGCGCACCGAACCGCCCGAGTAGCCACTTCACGGCAGAACCCTTGTCCCAGTGCAGATCCGGATGCAGTTCGTTGACCCTGCGACCAGCCGCGACACGCAGCCCGCCCTCGTGCCCCACGCGGTGCACGGCGGCCACCACCTCGGCGACCCGCGCCGGCGCCACGGCGCGGTGGTGCACCGCCACCGCGAATCGCTTGTGCTCCACCATAACCCCGGCAATCCCCCGCAGCTCCCGATCGAGCCGCCGGGCCGCGTCGGCGATGGCCGCCTCGGCCGCCACGTGCGCGTGCGGGATCCCGTCCGGCGCCAACAGTTCGAAGCCGTGACAGCCCGCGTACCACAGGCCCGGGATGTCGATCCGCTTGCGCAGATCGTCGAGGTCGCGACCGCTGACCACCGCCACCAGGCACCGCTCCGCCAGCCGCGCCAGTGCCCCGGCGATACCCTCGTGCACGACCGCCGCGGCCGGATCGGGCACGATATCGGACAGCGTGCCGTCGAAATCCAGCAGCACCGCGGGCCTGCCGGCCGCCAGCCGGTCGATGATGCGGGGGTAATAGCCCAGCGCGTCCGGAATCTCCGACATCCGCGGGAATCCGCTTCGCAGCTGCGCCTGCGCCAGATCGGCAACGATCTCGTCGGCTCCGGCCGCCCGCAGCCGATCCGCATGCCCCACCCGGTCCACTCCGATAACCAGACCGAACCCACCGCGACGACCCGCCGTGACGCCGGCCTCGGCGTCCTCCACGACGACCGTGCGCTCCGGCCGCGCACCGAGCCGGCGCGCGGCCTCGAGCAACATCGCCGGATCCGGCTTGCCGGGCAGGCTCAGCTCGTGGGCCACGACGCCGTCGATCCGTACCGCGAACAGGTCCCCGACCCGGGCCGCCGCCAGCACCTCCGCGGCATTGCGGCCGGCCGAGAACACCGCGGTCCCCAGCCCCGCGGCCCGCAGTCCGCGCACCAGCGCCACGGTGGATTCGAACGCTGGCACCCCGTCCCGCGCGACCCGCCGCAGGAACAGCCGATCCTTTCGATTGCCCAGACCGCAGGCCGTGACCGCGTCGGCCGGGTCGGACAGCTCTCCGTGCGGCAGCGAGATCCCCCGCGCCGCAAGGAAATCCGCGACGCCGTCGGATCGCGCCTTGCCGTCCACGAAACGCTCGTAGTCCGTCTCGGTGAAGGGCGACAGGTCCTCGCCGCGGCCCGGGGCCCGAGTGGCCAGGAAGGTGTCGAACAGTTCGGTCCAGGCCGCCGCGTGGATCGAGGCGCTGTCGGTGACCACCCCGTCCATATCGAAGATCACCGCGTCGAACGCGCGGGAATCGATGATCGGGCCCTTGACATCTTGGTCGTGCACACTCCGAGCCTCGTCCTGACGCGGCGCCGCGCATAGGGCCGCAGGTCGACGATCGACACACTCGTCCGGGGGGCGCCGGACCGCCGTTCCGGGGACATTCGTCCCTGCCCGAATCGCCTGTGCCGCAATAGCGTGAACACCATGGACCAGATCCCGGTCGATACCGTCCAAGCGGCTGTCCAGACCGCGGGACGCGCGCCGTCCCTGCACAACTCGCAGCCCTGGCGGTGGGTTTTCGGCGGTGACCGGCTGGACCTGTTCGCGGTGCCCGACCGCATGCTGCCCGATACCGATCCCACCGGACGTCAGATGTTCCTGAGCTGCGGCATCGCGCTCGGGCATCTCCGCACTGCACTGGACGCCGAGGGCTGGCACACCGTCGTGGAGCACTGCCCGGACCCGAATCGGTACACGCATGCCGCCATCGTCCGTTTCGTACCGCATCCGGCGGTCACCGCCGCCGAACGCGAACGCGCCGAGGCCATTCGCCTACGGCGCACCGATCGGCTGCCCGTGCTGCCGCCGGCCGAGTGAGACGATGTCGAAACGGTGCTGCGCTCGATGTTCGATCCCGCCGACACGATGCTGGACGTGCTGCCCGAGGCCGCGCAACCCGTGCTGGCGCACGCCAGCCGGCTCACAGGCGCGCTGCGCCACCGCGATGTCGAGTACCAGGCCGAGCTCGGATGGTGGACAGGAGATCCGGTCCGGATGCGGGGATCCCCCGCTCGGCACTGGTGACCTCGGCCGAGCGCGCACGGGTGCCGATCGGCCGCGATTTTCCGGTCACCCACGAACAGGCACGCCGGGACACCGTGATCGATCGAGCGACCCTACTGGTGCTGTCGACCGATTCCGACGATCGCCGCGACGTCCTGTGCTGCGGCGACGCGATGTCGACCATCCTGCTCGAGTGCACCGTCGACGGATTGGCCACCTGCGTCTGCTGCCTTTGCGGGAAATCCTGCGGATCGTGCGTTGACGCAGCGCTCGTCGTGACGGCACGGCGCCCTCCGAATCGAACGCAACCAGGCCGATCGTGTTGATTACCCAACAATCCACGGTTCAAACGTTCGCGTACCAGCAAGTTCCCGCTGCGGATAAACTGGTTTCGTCCTCCCGAGTCCGCCGACACGGCTCAGCGACTACGGGAGCCATGGAGGGAGGCGCAGCAATGGTTCACCCGTCCGACACGAGCCAGTATTCGGTCCGCGACACCCTCTCGCAGCTGCGGTTGCGGGAACTCCTGGACGAGGTGCGCGACCGCATCGACCAGATCCGCGACTCCCGGGACCGCATCGACGGGCTGGTCGAGGCCATGCTGACGGTCACCGCCGGGCTCGAACTCGACCAGACGCTGCGCACCATCGTGCACACCGCGATCACCCTCGCCGGCGCCCGTTACGGGGCGCTCGGCGTGCGCGGGCACGACCACGAACTGGTGCAGTTCATCTATGAGGGCATCGACGACGACCAGCGGGCCCTCATCGGCGATCTCCCACAGGGACGCGGCGTGCTGGGCATCCTGATCGACGAACCGAAGACGATCCGCCTGGACCGCATCTCCGATCATCCCGCCTCGGTCGGATTCCCGCCCAACCATCCGCCCATGCGCACCTTCCTGGGCGTGCCGATCCGGATCCGCGCCAAAGTGTTCGGCAACCTCTATCTGTCCGACAAGGACAACGAGCAGCCGTTCACCGAGGACGACGAGGTGGTCGTGCAGGCCCTCGCCGCCGCGGCCGGCATCGCCATCGACAACGCTCACCTCTACGAGTCCTCCCGCGCCCGCAACGCGTGGATCGCTGCCACCCGCGACTTCACCACCGAATTCCTCGCCGGCGCCGGATCGCACGAGGTACTCGAGCACCTGGTCGAGCACGTCCGGAAGCTGACCGCCTCCGAGCAGGCACTCGTGGCGATCTGCGAGGACCCCGAGGTCCCGGCCGAGAACGTCGAATTCCTCGATATCGCCGCGGCCGTGCCTTCGGCCTCTGCCCCTCGACAGCTTCCGACGGCCGATACCGATATCGGCGAGGTATTCCGGACCGGGACCGCGCGGCGGTTCGCGGCCGGGCACGGCAGCGAATGGGTCGGCGAGGGACCGGTCCTGATGCTTCCCGTCCGTACCGCGGAGGCAGCCCTCGGTGTATTGGTCACCGCGCGGCCGAAGGGCGCACCGCAGTACGCCGACGAAATTCTCGAGTTGGCCACCGCCTTCGCCACGCAGGCGGCGGTGGCCATGCAGCTGGCCGCGAGCCGCGAGCAGGTGCAGCGGTTGAGCGTGCTGGCCGACCGCGATCGCATCGCCCGCGACCTGCACGATCATGTCATTCAGCGGCTCTTCGCGGTGGGGCTCAACCTGCAGGGCACAGTGCCGCGCAGCAGCAGGCCCGATGTGCAGGAGCGGATCACCACGTCCGTGGCGGAGTTGCAGGAGGTGGTGCAGGAGATCCGCACCACCATCTTCGACCTGCACGGCGACCATCCCGTACTGAGCGGGCTGCGCCAGCGGCTCGACGAGGTGATCCGCCAGCACACCACCGACGCGCCGATCGCCACCACGGTCCGTATCACCGGCCCGCTCTCGAAGCTGGGGATCACCGTCGCCGACAACGTCGAGGCCGTGGTCCGTGAGGCGATCAGCAATGCGGTGCGGCATTCGGGCGCCGATCACCTCAGCGTGGACGTGCATGTCGGGGACGAGATCACGGTCGTGGTCGAGGACGACGGGCGAGGCATGCCGCTGGATCCGGCCTCGAGCGGCCTGGTGAACCTGGCGGACCGGGCTGAGGAATGCGGTGGCAGCTTCGAGATCCTCCCGGCCGCAACGCCCGGCGCGACCGGCCCCGGCACCCGGCTTCGCTGGACCGCGCCGCTGCCCTGAGGGCACGGAGGAGTACCTCCACGATCCGTCCGGCCACGGTGGGCCAATACATCTCATCTGGACGGTGCCGAATCGCTGTATCGCACAGCGGTTTCCAACGTTCGATCGACCGATCCCGGAACCATGCACGGCCCACGCCGAGCGGTCCATCGGCATGGGACGCCACGCGCGTAGCCGACCCGTACGCTGTCCCGGCCTTGGGGACTTTTGTCCCAAATGCGATGCCGGTCCTGATCGCGGTGGCGATCATGGACCGAAGATCCCGGCGAAATCGACGAAAAGCCCTGTGTCGCGGGCGGCATCCGCGCGTTGAATTCCGAGTGAACGGGCGTCCGTGCCGCGCTGGTGTGTCCTCAGCGGCGGCGATGCACACGCGGAAGAGAGGGTTGCGATGGAGTACCGGGTGGACGTGTGCGAATCGACGCCACTGTCCGTGCTGCGGCTGTGGTGGGAGATCCGGCCGGATCGGCTCGGCGCCGACATCGCCGCCGGGATGCGGGAATTGACAGCGACGACCGGACGCGCCGGTTTGACCGCATGCGGCGCGCCGGCCATCACGTATGCGGACGAACCGGCTCCGGGAGGGGCGCTGAAGATCGAGTTCGAGGTTCCGGTGGATCTCGGCACCTCTCTGGGGCCGCGCTCGGACGCCGAGGTGGTCGTGCGGCCCGGCGGCTTGGTTGCGCGCACCTGTCATCGCGGCGGATACGACCGGCTCGGTTCGGCATACGCGGCCATGCACGAGTGGCTGCGCGCATCGGACTACCGGCAGGTCGGACCGCCGGCCGAGGTCTACCTCATCGGGCCCGACGAAGTGAGCAATCCGAACCTGCTGGTCACTGAGATTCGCATCCCGGTGATACCGGCGCCTGTCATGACCGAGCGGGTGCACGCCCCCTTCGCCGACGTCGTCCGGCACACTCTGCGGGAACTTGCTCAGCGCGAATTCGAGCTGATCTCCGAGGCCGATATGCGGTCGCTGCTCCACACCGTTCCCGCGGGACATCTCGGCGAGTATCTGCTGATCATCGCCTGCCATCCCCGGCTCACCGGCCAGGCCGTCGCGGCGGACCCCCAGGCGGGCTGGCTGGCATCGTCCACGGTGACGGTGCACGGGATCGATTCCGCGGTCACGATCGCGGCGACGGACCCGATGACGCTCGCGCAGTCCTGCGTTCCGGAGGTGCAGGACCGCGCCCGAGAGCTTCGCGAGCTGCTGACCGACGTGCTCGCCGCGGTGCGCGCCGGGTCCGCCGCGTGATCGGAGAGGACCATCGGCACGGCGCCGAGCCCGAAAGGCCGTTTGCGCGACCGGCTCCGGCGGGCACGCTCGGTGCATGACAACACACGAGCCCCTGACGACAGTTCCCGACCACCGGACCATTCTGGAGGTCATGCGCCGGGCGAGCCGCGCGCCGTCGGTGCACAACACCCAGCCCTGGCACTGGATCTTCGACGGCGTCCGGCTGTCCCTGCACACCGATCCGGACCGGCAGCTGCTCGCCGCGGATCCGCATGGTCGCCAGCGAATCATCAGTTGCGGCGCGGCCCTGCATCACGCGCGCACGATGTTCGCCGCGCACGGCTGGCACACCGATACCGAACATATTCCCGATCCGCACCAGCCGGATCTTCTGGCCGTCATCGACTTCCGGCGCTGGCCGGACCCACCCGAGGGCATCGGGCACCGCGCCGCCGCCATCGACGCGCGCCGCACCGACCGGCTGCCCATGCTGCCGCCCGACGGCTGGGAGGAGATACTGTCCCGGCTGCGGCGGTTGACCGCACCACACGATGTCACACTCGACGCCGTCGGCGACGAGATCCGGCCGCGACTGGCCGCGGTCTCGGACCAGGCCGACGCGAACCGCCGGGACGACATGTACTATCAGAACGAATTACAGTGGTGGGCAGGGCATTCGGAGATGCCCGAGGGGATCCCCCCGGCGGCGCTGGCCTCCGATGCGGAATTCGCCCGCGTCGATATCGGCCGGTCCTTCCCGCGGCCGCCGCATTCGGATCGCCGGGCCGAACTGCGCGATCGCTCGGCGCTCGTGGTGCTGGGCACCGACGGTGAATCCGCCCTGCAGTGGCTGCATGCGGGCGAGGCCCTATCCGTGGTCCTGCTGGAATGCACGGCGGCCGGTCTGGCCACCTGCCCACTGACCCACATCACCGAACTGCCCGCAGGCCGCCGGACCGTCGCCTCGCTGCTGCCGGAACGCACGCTTCCCCAGGTGATCATCCGCATCGGCACCGCCCCCGGCATCGAACAGCCAGACCCGACGCCCCGTCGGCCGCTGACCGAAACGCTCGAGTTCCGGGACTGATCGCGGGCGTACCCTGAGTTGTAGGACACGGCGACCAACGTCGAACCCCGGGGCGCCACCCAGCCCCGTCGCCCGATGACTTTGGGCCCATCCCGTGATCTCACGATCTACTGTGCGGATTGGACACCATCATGACCACGGTCTTCCTGGTCGACGACCACGAAATCGTGCGTCGCGGTCTGGCCGACCTACTCGAGTCGGACCCTGACCTGACCATCGTCGGCGAGGCCTCCGACACCACCCACGCCCTGGCCCGGATCCCCGCCCTGCGCCCGGACGTCGCTGTGCTCGACGTGCGCCTGCCCGACGGCAACGGCATCGAGCTGTGCCGCGAGCTGCTCTCGCGCGTCGAAGGCCTGCACTGCCTCATCCTGACCTCCTTCACCGATCAGCAGGCCATGCTCGACGCGATACTCGCCGGGGCCAGCGGCTACTTCGTCAAGGACATCAAGGGCAAGGAACTCGCCGAGGCCGTCAAAGCGGTCGGGGAGGGCAAGTCCCTGCTGGACAGCCGGGCCACGGCCGCCCTGATGGATCGGCTGCGCCGCAGCACCGAGCCCGACGGTCCGCTGGCCGATCTCACCGCACAGGAGCGCACGCTGCTCGACCTGCTCGGCGAGGGCCTGACCAACCGGCAGATCGCCCAGCGCATGTTCCTGGCCGAGAAGACCGTCAAGAACTACGTCTCCCGGCTGCTGGCCAAGCTCGGGATGGAGCGGCGCACCCAGGCCGCGGTCTTCGTCTCGAAAATCCAAGCGGGCCAGACCAGTTAGACACTGGTAACCCGAGACTCAGTGGCCTGTACCGCCATTCGCGGACGCGCGACGCAACATCGCGCGGCGGCCGCATCCCGCCGCATTACCTCACTCCTGGTCCGCTGCTGACTGGCGTACCACCAGAATCGGGCACTCCACCGAATGGACCAGCGCATTGCTGGTGGCGCCGAGCAGCATGCCGGTGAATCCGCCGCGGCCGTGGCTGCCCACGACCACCAGCTGCGCGCCATGGGCCTCCTCGAGCAGCGCACGAACGGGCCGGTCCCGCACCACTACTCGGCGCACCGGCACCTCCGGGTACCGTTCGGACCAGCCGGCCATGCTCTCGGCCAGCACCATGTCCTCGTTCTCGCGCATCGCGTTCTCCCAGTCCATAGACAGGTAGGAAACTGCCGTATCGGCCCACGCGTGTACCGCGGTGAGCCCGACCTTGCGCAGGGAGGCCTCCTCGAACGCGGCGACCAGCGCGGGCACGCTGTTGGGGCTGCCGTCCACGCCGACGACGACCGGTTGTATCACCTCCATCGGATCGGCGGCCTGCTCGTAGTGGATCACCGCCACCGGACAGTGCGCGTGCCGGACCATTGCGCTGGTCACCGAGCCGACCAGTCCCCGGCGCAGTGCGCCGGCCCCGGAGCTGCCCAGGGCCAGCATCCGCACCCGCCGGGATCGTTCGATCAGATCCGGGATGACCGGCGACCAGCTGACCTCGGTGGTGACCGGCGGTTCCGCGCCCGGCATGGCGGCCCGCGCGATCCGCGTGGCCTCGGTGACGATCCGCTCCCCCTCGACCTGCAGCCAGTCGGTGTCGGTGCCGGTGAGCATCGCCCCGGGGCCGTACCCGGCAGGCACCGACACCGAGGTGACCAGGTGCAGGCCACAGCCGTGCAGCGCGGCGTCGGTGGCCGCCCAGGTCGCGGCCTTATACGAGGCGGCCGAGCCGTCCACGGCCGCGAGTATCGGCGGATTCGGCTCGCGCCGAGTCGAATCGAGGTGTTCGGTCATGATCGTGCTCCTTCTCAACGGTGGTCTCGGCCCATGGGACGCGCCGCCAGCAGCCATTCCCTGGCCCAGGCGGCGCTGTGGCATCGGTTCAGTGTCCAGTGCAGGGCGACGAGGACTCCGGCGACGACCGCCCAGATCGCCGCCAGCAGGGTGAATCCGGCGCCGAAGCCGACGAATCCGGCGGTTTGGGAGGGCGTCGGTGCGGGCGTGGGCCGCCCGTCCGGTCCGAGCCAGATCCCGATCGCGCCGCCGCGCACCGCGCTCTCGGGAACCTCGACCGTCGCCTGTGCGGCGCGGCCGTTCCGGACCCAGCGCACCGGTGCCTGCGCCGTCGTGATGGTACGGCCGCTGTCGGCGGCTGCACTCGGCGTCTGCGAGCCGGTGACGACCGGGTCGGCCACAAGCGTCGCCTGAACCGCCACCTTGGTCGAGTTTTCCGAGCGGATGTGGTCCGCGGCCGCGGTATAGGACGCGGTTCCCGCCGCGGCCGCGACCGGCACCGCGACCAGCAGCAGCACCACCGCGAGTACCCGGACAACGGCTTCGATCCGGTCAGAGCCCCGCATGAGCGGGCTGCGGCTCCACGGCAGGATCCGCAGCCATCGCACCGGCATCGATGGGTAGCGGGTAATTCGGTCCCCGGAGTGATCGATCATTACGGCTTCACCACCTCCTCCAGCGGCCGCCGGGGCGTGGCGGGCACCGGATCGGCGCTCGTCGCGGCCCAGCCGAGCCGGATGATCATCTGCGGAAATCCGCTGTCTCCCAGCACATCCGTGCGAATCGCCGCGCGCGTGTCCGCGACCTCCAGCGGTTCGGACAGCGCGCAGGTGGCCAGGCCCATCTGGGTCGCGGTGAGCAGCACCGCGCTCATGGCCTCCCCGGTCCGCAGCCGTGAGATCCGATCGTCGCCGGAGGTGCTCAGCACCAGCATCCGCTCGGCCACATCGATGTCGCGGACCACCGCCTCCGGCAGACCGGGATTGGAGAACGGGCGCACGGTGTCGTCCATCGACGCGACGGCGCTGCGCGCGGAAACCTCCGTGGGCGCGGCGTGCCGGCCGCTCCACTGGGACAGCTCCACGCCGTAACCGAAGTCGGCCGCGTGCTCGCGGGCCGCCCACTCGAACGCGCGCAGCAGTTCGGTTCGCTCGCCGCCGTGTTCGATGTCGTGCACCTGCACGCCGTACGCGCGCCCGACCGCGGTGAGCTTGTCCAGGTGGGTCGGGTGAACTTCGCACGAGGTGAAGCGACGGCCATCGGTGCGGCGCCGCGTGATAGCCCGCGCCAGTCCCGGCCCCTGCGTATCCGGCGTCGCCGCCCGGAATTCGACGGCCGCCAGGTGCTCGGGGTCGGCCGGGTTCGGCAACCGGTGCACCGTGGTCTCCCAGCCCAGCGCCCGCGCCGCGACGCGCAGATGATGTAGTGCCGCACCACAGCTGATCAGCAGGTCGCGCTGGTCGGGGTCGGTGTGCGAGAGCCACCGCGTGGTGTCGGCGTACAGGTGCACGGTGCTGTCCCCGACGCGCCACAGCCACGGCTGTGTGTTGTGCACCGAGGGCGCGCGAATCGCCAGTTCCAGCGCCGCCCGCACGGTCCCGATGTCGGGGTGAATAGTGGACATTGCTCGTCTCCGATCAGGCTTCGCCTGGAATCACCAGGAAGAGATTTGTCCCGCCGCCAGATAGTTCGCCGCCCGCCACCACGCGTCCACGTCCGCGATCAGCTCCCCGGTCCCGGCCGGTACCGTGACCGGCGCGCCGGTCACGACTCGCTCCGCTCGTCGGGATGCACGACCATCACCGGGCAATTCGCGTGCTGGACAAGAGCATTCGATGTCGACCCGAGCAGGGCACCGCGGATCCAGCCGTGGCCGCGGCTGCCCACGACCATCAGCTGCGCGGACCCCGACCACGCCAGCAGCGTCCGCACGGGGTCCGAGGGATACACCCGGCGATTCACCAGCACCTCGGGGTACTTCTCCTGCCACCCCGCCAGCCGCTCGGCCAGCAACGCCTGCTCGGTCACCTCGATCTCGGGCGTGGGGAACACCAGATAGGGGTTGCCAGCGTAGTGCCCGAACTTCGCGTCGTCCCACACGTGCACCGCCACCAGCTCCGCGCCCCGCTCGGCCGCCTCCTCGAATGCCGCACCGATGGCGGCCTCGCTCATCGGCCCGCCGTCCACGCCGACCACGACCGGCCCCTCGCGCCGCACCCGCCGGCCGGGGTCGGAGTCGGGGCGCACGACCACCACCACGCCCTCGGCGCGGCAGCTGACCGACAGTACTGTCGAGCCCAGGTGTGCGGCCAGGCCACCGGCGCCCGAGGCGCCCAGCACCATCAGATAGGCCGTCGGCCCATACCGCAGCAGCAGCCGCACCGCATCCGCGGCCGATACCTCCGTCTGCACGCGCACTCCGGGCGCCGCCGCGAGCGCCCGCTGCACGGCCCGCTGCGCGGCCAGCTCCACCAGGGCGCCGGCCCGGGCCCGCACCGCGTCGAGTACCGGCGGCTCCAGCAGGTCGTATGGCTCGAGCGTCCGCGTCATGCCCGCGAGGTTCATCCCGTGCACGATGCACAGGGTCCTGCCGCGGCGCTCCGCCGTCTCAGCGGCCCAGGCCACGGCAGCGTCCGCGGCCGCGGACCCGTCCACGCCGACCACGATCGGCGCGGATGCCAGATGACGCACATCGTCGCTGTGGTGGGTGCTCATGATTCGCTCCCGGTCTCCTCGTTCCGGAACAGCACGACCTTCAACGCGCCCGAGTCGCCGGGATGCTCGAAAACCTCGTAGGCGAGCGGGAATTCGCTCATGCCGAAGCGGTGGGTGACCAGCCCCGACGAGTCCAGCCGGCCACTGCGGATCAGCTCGATCAGCGTCGGGATCGAACTGGTGTCGACCGGCACATCACCTTTGAGGATCTGCAGGTCGGTGCCGCAGATCGGCACCGCGTCCACCCGCACGATCGCATCGGTGTCCACCTGGATCACCGGGTCGGGCACTTGCTCCCACGCCGAGCTGCCGGGCCCGTGATAAACCATCGCATGCATAGTTGCTCCCGCTGAACCGTCACCATCCCACGCACCGGATGACGCTTACGTCCCAGCCTCGTTCGGCCGTTCCCGGCCCCACAGTGCCGAAAGGCCCACCGGCGCGAGCACAGCAGCCGGACCTCGGGAAGGCTTCGGCCCTTTCCGCACCTACCGCGGGCGAGTCGCCGGCCTCACACCGCCCGGTCGTTCACGAGCACGGCGGCGCCGTTGACCCGGTCGCCGGCCAGGTCGGCGAGCGCCTCGTTCGCACGGTCCATCGGATACGGCGTCGCGGAGACTCGTACCGGAATACGAGCGGCGAGCTCCATGAACTCGATCCCGTCCTGCCTGGTGTTCGCGGTCACGCTCCGGACGGTCCGCTCCTGGAAGAGGTGACGCTCGTAGTTGATCGCGGGAATGTCGGTGAGATGGATACCGGCAATCGCGAGACAGCCCCCGCGATCGAGAGCCTCCAGGGCAGGCGGCACCAAGGTACCGACCGGCGCGAACATGATGGCCGCGTCGAGTCGTTCGGGCGGAGGATCAGCCGCACCACCGACGCTGGCCACACCGAGCGTGAGAGCGAGGTCCCGGGCCTCCTGCGAACGGGTGAGAACGTGGACCTCGGCGCCCTCGGCGATAGCGACCTGGGCGGTGATATGGGCGGATCCGCCGAATCCGTAGATCCCGAGCCTGCCCCCCGGCGGAAGCTGTGCACGACGCAGCGCGCGGTAGCCGATTATTCCGGCGCACAACAACGGAGCGGCCTCGTTGTCACAGAAGGCGTCAGGTATCGCGTAACCGAACGCCTCGTCGACGACCACGTACTCGGCGTATCCCCCGTCCAGGTCCCACCCCCGGAACAGCGGGGCGAGACAGAGATTCTCCCTCCCGGCGATACAGTACCGGCAGCGACCGCACGTCCGGGCGAGCCACGGCACCCCGATCCGGTCACCCTCGCCGAACCGGAAGCACCCCTCCCCGACACGATCAACGATGCCCACCACCTCGTGACCAGGAACGACGAGATGGCGCCTGGGCTCGAGGTCCCCTTCCGCCAGGTGAAGATCGGTCCGGCACACCCCGCACACTCGCACGTGCACCCGCACCTGTCCGGGGCCGGGCTGCGGAATCGCCCGCTCGACCCGGATCAGCGGATTCGACTCGATGGGCCCCGGCCGGTCCACGGCCCACGCCCGCAGCATCGCGCCGGTCACGATCGGATCCTCTCGTTCGACTCGACCGCCGACACCGGATCGGTGACCGACCAGTGCGCCACGGCAACGGGGCACTGCGCATGCCAGATGGCCTCGGCAGCGGCCCAGGTGGCCACGTGGTAGGCCACGATCGAGCCGTCGACCGCGGCGACGATCGGCGCCTTCCGCTCATTCGGTGCGGATTCTTCCGTCATGAGACTCGCCCGCAGTGCCCTCGACGGCGGTGCGCTCACCATCGCTCAGACCTCCTCGCCCTGCTCGTCGGGCAACGGCAGCAGGACCTCCGAGACCGGGCGTCGCGGGGTCGGCAACAGCGGTCCGGCACTCGTTGCGGCCCAACCGATCCGGATGATCAATTGCGGAGAACCGCTGTCCTGCAACACATCGCGGCGGATCCGCACTCGAGTCTCGGGAACCTCGAGCGGCTCGCTCAGCGGGCAGCCGGCCAGTCCGAGCACCGTCGCCGTCAGTAGCGCCGCGCTGGCGCCCTCACCGGCGCGCAACCGCGACAACAGGTCGTCCCCGGTGGTGGTCAGCACCACCAGCCGCTCCGCGGCATCGGTACCGTGCAGCACCTCCTGCGGCAGACCGGGATCGGCGAAGGGCCGCATGGTCACGTCGGTGGCCACGACCGCGCTGCGGGATGGAACGCCCTGCGGCGCGGCATGGTGCCCGCTCCACCGCGCCAGCTCTGCGCCATAGGACGAATCGCGTGCGTGAGCTCGCGCGGCGTCCTCGAAGGCGCGCATCAACTGCGTTCGGGCGTAACCGGATTCGACGGCGCTCACGAACACCCCGTGTGCTCCCGCCGCGGCCGCGAGGGTCTCCAGATATGCCTGCGGAACCTCCCACGAGGTGAACCGGCGGCGATCGCTGCACCGTCGGGATATCGCCCGCGCCAGCCGCGCCGCCTCGACCGTCGGTGTATCGGGGGCGAATTCGATCGCGGCCAGGTGATCGGGATCGCCCGCATTCGGCAGCCGGTGCACCACGGTCTCCCAGCCGGACGCCCGCATCGCGACGCGCAGATGATGCAGGGCCGCACCGCAACTCACGATCAGGTCGCGCCCATCGGGATCGGTGTGCGGCAGCTGCCGGCTCCGGTCGGCGTACAGGTGTAGGGTCTCATCGCCCAGGCGCCACAGCCAGGGCTGGGTGTTGTGCACCGAGGGCGCCCGCACGGCCAGCGCCAGGGCGGCGCGGACGGTATCGTGATCGGGCTCATGGCTCGGCATCGCCGGAACTCCCCTCATTCCCGCCGGGCAGGGCGAGGAATTGGCCCGCGGTGGCGCCGCCGTACAGGTCGACGTCGATCACCCGCTGCCACTCGTGTTCGTCGGTCACATCCAGATGACGGAAGGCGGCGCGGGGGCCCAGGGCCGCGGCGACCGCCGTCCCGTCGGGCTCGAGCAGGTCCGCGATCATCACGCCCAGCTGTTCCTTGGCCAGCGCGGCACCAATGCCTCGCGCGCCTCCGGTGACGATCGCGCTTCTGCCCGCGAATTCACTCACGACACATACCCTTTCGGTGCTCTCGGATGCTCGTGTTCAGAATTGCGCGCCGGGGCACGCAGGCGAGACGGCCGAATGTCACCGGGAACCGGGCCGTCGGGAACCATCGAGTCATCTACCGGCCCGATGGCCGTATTGCCCTGCCCCCCGTGACGATCGGCAGCATCGCAATGCCCGCGGCGGTGCCTACCGTGACAACCACCGACCGTGTAATTCCTAGGGCCGGGGCCACATCTTGGGAGGTCGTGGTGACATCGCAGGACGACGAGACCGATCCCCGCCAATCGGTATCGGCGCAGGTGATCGTAGGCGTCGACGGCTCACGAGGTTCGGACGCCGCGGTGCGCTGGGCCGCCGGCTACGCCGCGGGCCGCGGCCGTGAACTGCTGATCGTGCACGGAATGGGGCTGGTCGGCGATTCCGCGCTAACCGGTCCGTACGCGGTGTGGCAGCAGGACGTCATCGACGCCGCCCGCACCCGCGGCGCCGCCGTCGTCGAGAAGGCCGAGCAGCTGGCCCGTCGCACCGCGCCCGACGTGCAGGTAGCGACCCTGACGGCCGGCGAGAGTCCGGCCACTCTGCTCGTCTACCACAGCGCCGGGGCGTACGCGGTCGTGCTGGGCTCGACCGGCTCGACCGGCACCCTGGGCCATCTGGGCTCGACGCTGCTGGCGGTGAGCGCGCACTCGCATGGCGCGGTGATCGTCGTCCCCGACGGCTACTCCGAGGCCGATCGCGCCGGCGGCTCGGTGGTCGTCGGCATCGATGGCAGCCCCGTCAGCGAGCCCGCGATCGCCGCCGCATTCGCCGAGGCGGCCGAACGCGACACCGAACTCGTGGCCGTCCATGCGTACTCCGACTGGGATTTCGGCCAGTTCGCCGGGATGGTCGCGCCGCTGCCCGACGCCGCCACTGAGGCCGAGACGGCGATACTCGCCGAACGACTGGCGGGCTGGCAGGAGAAATACCCCGACGTCCCGATCGTGCGCCAGACATATCTCTCCGCGCCCGGGCAACGCCTGCGGGAATGGTCGAACACGGCCCAACTGCTGGTCGTCGGCAGTCGTGGTCGCGGCGGCTTCCGCGGACTGCTGTTCGGATCGACCTCGAATTATCTTGTGCAGCACGCTTATTGCCCGGTGATGGTCGTTCACGAGGCCGAGAAATAGGCGGAAGAGTCCAACGCGAGGAGGAGCGAATGAACTCGGCGGAACCAACGGCACGGCCCGATGTCGAACTGACAGCGGTGCGCATCGACAAGGATGACGACCTCAACGTGATCATCGGCCAGGCCCACTTCATCAAGACCATCGAGGACCTGCACGAGGCGCTTGCCGGGGCCGGACCACACCTCCGGTTCGGCGTGGCATTCTGTGAAGCGTCGGGTCCGCGACTGGTCCGGTACTCCGGCAACGATGCCGACTTGGTTGCGCTCGCGACGCGAAACGCCATGGCGATCGCGGCAGGCCACGCGTTCGTCGTGTTCCTGCGCGAGGGTTATCCGGTGAACGTGCTCAACGCGATCCGGCACGTGCCCGAGGTCTGCGGGATCTTCTGTGCCACCTCGAATACGGTTCAGGTGCTCATCGCCCAGACTGATTGCGGCCGCGGCATCATCGGCGTGATCGACGGACAGCCACCGCTCGGTGCGGAGACTCTCGAGGACCAGGACGACCGCAAACGGCTGTTACGCGTTATCGGCTACAAACTCTGAACGATGCACCGAGACTACCCGGCGCCTCGGTTCCGCCGGCCTACCGTGCTATCAGCCCGGCGACCGGCGTGACCGCCGGACGGCTGGGAATTACTCCGCCGGACCATGCGGCTCCGGGGTGTGCTGCATCGACGAAAACCGTGCCGTCGCAACCTCTTCCTGAGCGCGGAGTGCGTCGGCGGACAAGACATAGCTGTCCGGGCCGGGGAAGGTCAGCGCCCGATGCCCGGTATCGCTCCAATGCACCAGATACGGCGGTGCGCCATCCTGACCGTGGACTTCCTCGATCAGGCCGCGCCGTACGCCCTGGCCGATGGATCGCCCCTCCACCACGAGCCAGTCTCCGGATTCGGCATGCATCATTACCTCCTTCTCGTGCCGGGTGCCGATCACATATAGTCGCCGCGCCGCTCTTCGGCCAGTAGGGCCGCGTGTCGGCCACGTTCGGGTCCTTGGGCCCCGGCCAACGACTGTGATCCGCTGTTATCGTGCACGACCATCACCGGGCACCGGGCATGCTGCACAAGCGCATTCGAGGTCGAGCCGAACAGCAGACTCCCGAGACGGCCGCGCCCCCTGCTGCCGGACACCACCAGCTGCGCCGACTCCGACCATGCCAGCAGGGTTGCCGCCACCTCCGTCGAGTAGACCCGGCGATTCACCACCACCTCGGGGCCAAACCCGTCTGCATCGCCCAGATGGTGCACCGATACTACGAGTAGCGGCAGACTCAGCGACCTCGGCTATATTTCCTAGACCCCGGAAGAGTTCACATGATTACCTGTGTCGTCGACTACACCATCGACCCCGGCAAGATCGAAGCGTTCGAGGAGTTCGCTGCGGAATGGATTCGCCTGGTCAACAAACACGGCGGTCGTCACCACGGATACTTCATGCCTTCGGAAGGGGCGAGCGATAAGGCGCTGGCACTGTTCAGCTTTCCCAGCTTCGCAGCGTATGAGCAGTACCGGCAGCTTTTCGGCGTCGACCCCGAATTCATAGCCGCCGACCGCATCCGCGACGAGAGTAGGTGCGTGCTGCGGTACGAGCGCTCGTTCATGCGCCCATTCCTCGGGTCGGATGGATAGAGGGCGGACAGAGCCCTCGGATCCGACAGCCGTCGACGCGCCGCTCCCTCCCACTGCAGTCCGGGCAGTCGGCGTGGTGGGTCCTGGGCCGGCCGGGGCGCCGCTCATTACGGGGTGTGTGCCGCGGCGCCGGGGCCAGGCTGGTGCCAGGTCGCCACGGCCCAGATCAGGAATACGTCGAGCGCGATGATCAGGACTGACCACCACGGATTGTGGGGCAGCCACAGGAAATTCGCCACGATCGAGAACGCGGCGAGCACGATCGCGGTGGCCCGGGCCCAGGTCCGTCCGGTGAACAAGGCGGCGCCAACGAGTACGAGCAGAGCCCCGATCACGATGTGGACCACCCCCCAGCCGGTGGCATTCCACTGATACGTGTACTGGGGGCCGACCACGACGATGGCGTCGGCCTCGACCGCCGAGATGCCCTCCAGGATCTGCACCGCCCCGGCGGCAATCAGCAGCACCGCGGCCGCCATCGTGCCCATTGCCGCGGCCTGCTCGCGGGCGGGCCGCGCACCTGCATGACGGCGTCGGGGAGCGGTTTCGGTCTCGGGCGTGGCGTTGCGCGCGGCGTCGGTGTCCGATGCGATATTCGGACCGGCCGGCGGCACCGGACCCGAGGTCCCGGCTGTCGGGTCGGACATGGTTCCTCCTACGGTTCGATGATTCGTCCAGGTGTTCGTTCTCGCACTACCCCGCACGGTCGTTCCGACACAAGAGGCGATCGGCCTACTCCACCGAGGCACCAGGCGAAATAGTAGGTCCGCCAGGCCGGGCCTCGAGTGCGACGCGCTCACGCGATCCGGAAATCGCGTTCCAGTTCCGTGCGCAGCACGGCCGCACGGGCTCCACCGGAACGCCCGCACCATCGAATCGAATCTGATCGCCGTATCGAAACCCCGTCATGGCCAACGTAGTTCGGCCAGATCGGAGGTGACTCGGTCGGCACCGGCCCGCCGCAACTCCGCCGAGCGGACCTCGCTCCGCATGCGATCGACCCCGATGACGAGAGCGAATCCGCCGCCGCGACCGGCCGCTATCCCCGCAACGGCGTTCGCGAAAACCGCGCACCGGGAAGGAGCGACGCCCACCGCATCCGCACCCGCCAGATACGCGTCCGGTGCGGGTTCACCGCGCAATCGGCGCGATTGGACCTCGATCGCATCAATGCAGGCGTCGAGGCAGCCATCCAGACCGGCGGCGCTCAGTATCGCGCGCGCGGTCGTCGACGATGCGACCGCCGCAACCGCCGATCCGGCCGCCCGGGCCCTTGCCACCAGGCCGGCCGCGTCCGGATAGGCGCGAACACCCTCGCGCTCGATGATCGACAGCAGCAGACGATCCTTGCTCTCGCTGAGCCCGTGCACGGTCGATCGCGTCGCATGGTCCCCGAGCTCGCCCTCGGGTAGCTCGATACCGCGGGAATCCATGAATCCCCGCACCGCGTCCTCCCCGGAACGGCCCTCGACATACCGGCGGAAGTCCGCCTCGGTGAACGCCGACCCCCGCGGCCCGCCCACGCAGTCGAGATAAACATCGAAGACCGCGGCCCATGCCCGGCGGTGCGCGTCGCGCGTATCGGTCAGGACACCGTCGACTTCGAACAGGCCCGCCACCACCGCCCCCGAACTCGCCCCGCCCGCCGGTGCCGCATGCGCGCCGGCACCGGCGGAAGTCGCTCCATCGTCGAGATGCGTCATCGGTGTCCCCGGCTCTCGGATACCCCCACTCGTCTTCTCGATCGAACCGCTTCACTACCGTCCTACCACCGCAAACAGCGGGCGAACAGTGGCATGGGCACCCGGTTTTTCCGGGTTCCGCGGCGGGTACGGCGAGCCCGTGCAGGCACACCCAGCCGCAATCGTCCACCGGCGGCACCTCGACCGCCGCGAGCGCCGGGAACTGGCCGTGCACGGGCACGCCCACGCCGTCACCGTATGCGGGCGGACACCGGGCGGTTACGGTCCGCGCCGAACAGGAGTCGCGCGGTCACGCTGCTGCCGATGAATGCGCGCTGCTTCGCCCAGAGTGCACTCCCTGCGGCCGTATGGCCGTTCGGGCCCAAGAGATTCGGGCAATCAGGCGGATGCGGAGGCGGTACATTCGGTCGGATGAGCGCAGCGATCTCCGTCGTCGTCATGCCCGGACCCGAAGCGCCCCTGCAGGTGCGCAGCACGCCGCTACCGGAGGTCGAGCCGGGCGGGGTGCTGTTGCGGACGCTGGGCAGCGAGGTGTGCGGCACCGATGTGCACCTGTGGCACGGCCAGTTGTCCGGTGTGCCGTATCCGATCACACCCGGACATGTCAGTGTCGGACAGGTCGCCGCGCTCGGGCCGGGCGAGGCGCCGCGTGATGTGGACGGCATGCCGGTTCGACCGGGTCAGGTCGTTACCTTCTTGGATGTGTATGGCACCTGCGGTCGCTGCTGGTACTGCACCGTCGCGCACGCCAGCACGCGGTGCCCGCAACGCCAGGTGTATGGGGTGACGATGTGCGCCGACGACGGATTGTTCGGTGGCTGGGGCGAATACATCTACCTCGCGCCGGGGGTGCATATCGTGCCGCTGCCGGAGGAACTGGACTGGCGCGCGTTCCTGGCCGGCGGCTGCGGCATGCCCACCGCCCTGCATGCAATCACCCTCGGCGAGATCGGTTTCGGGGACACCGTCGTGGTGCAGGGCGCGGGGCCGGTCGGGTTGTGCGCGGCGGTGCTGGCGCAACTACGCGGCGCAGGCCGAGTGATCGTCATCGGCGGCCCGCAGGTGCGCCTGGCTGCGGCGCGCCGATTCGGCGCGGACACCGTCATCGATATCGGCGAGAGTACCGCCGAGGAGCGGATCGAGCGGGTCCGTGCACTGACCGGTGGCAGAGGAGCGGATGTGACCATCGAGGCGACCGGCATACCCGGCGCGGTGCCCGAGGGGATGCGACTGACCCGGGACGCGGGCCGATACATCGTGGTGGGCCAGTACACCGACGCCGGTGTCACCTCGCTCAATCCGCACCTGGATCTGAACCGCAAGCACCTGTGCGTACGGGGGTGCTGGGGCAGCGATGCCGGGCACGTGTGGCGATCGGTCCGGGTGATGGCACGATACGCCGGCCTGTTTCCGTGGACCGAGCTGATCAGCCGGGAGTACTCCCTGGACCAGGCGCAATCCGCGCTCGAAGCCGTCGCCCGGCAAGAAGTCGTCAAGGCGCTCATCGTGCCTTGACGCTCACCGGACGAGAAGCCTTCGCGCCGCCGCGTACCGTGGAACAGACTGTCCGGCGGGCAATTTGGTCATGCGATGAGGTTTCAATCGGAACCAGTTGTCATCGACGAGTTGTTCCGGATGGTCGCCGCCGGCTTCCAGTCGCTTCCCAGACAATGCCCGTCTCCTCCAGGAGCTTGCTCCACACGGCGAGCGGGCGCCGGGCGAACGCGTCGTCGAGAATCGCCATGCACTCGCGCCGGTGCGCGTTCCACGAGTCCTGGGAGCACCGTTGTCCCCGGTGTCGGCCCGCTCTCGGGCGCGCCGGGACTGTCGCCGCGTCGATCGACGAAGCGGCGGGCAAGATCGGCGGCTGGCTCGCCGAACGGTTCGCCTGAAGGACCAGCGGCGGCCGATCACCGTCATTCCGTGCTTGCGAGCCGCCGCACGAGCGGCCTTACCCGGTACTCCATGAGCTGGCGCATAACGAGCGCGGTGGTGGTCTGTTCGACGCCGTCGATGTCGAGAATGCGGCCCGCGATGCGATAGAGATCGTCGGCGTCGCGGGCCACCACATGCACCAGCAGGTCCGTCACACCGCTGAGGCCCTGCACCTCGGTCACCTCGGGGATGTCCTCGAGCGCCACGGCGATCGCCGACAGCGCACGCTGGACGACCCGGGTCATGATCACCGCATCGAGCGGATAGCCCAGCGCCGCCGGATCGATGCGCCGTTCGAATGTGCGCAGCACACCCTGCTTATCGAACTTGGCGAGGCGTGCCTGCACCGTATTGCGAGACAGACCCGTCGACCCGGCGAGCGCGAGCACCGTCGCACGGGGGTCCACGCTCAGCGCGTCGAGAATCCGGGCGTCGAGCGCGTCGACGGTGGATGTCGTGGGCATAATGCCAACCTTCCGAAGCGAGCAATCGCCGTGCGCGTGCATATTGCTGAGATTTCCATCAACAGATTGTCACTATTGTGCGTCTATGGTCAACTCGCTGATCGATATGCACAAAGATCGCGGACGGCAAGGACAGAGACGATGAACGACACGGTGACCTTCGACCGCATTCCGGCCGCCACCGACGCGACCGGTGCACTCGTCGAGATCGAGCAACGGGTGCTGTGGCTGTCGACCGCGATGATCCACCACGCCAACAGGATTCGGCCGAACCCCTCGGGCCTCAAGGTCGGCGGCCATCAGGCATCGTGTGCGTCGATGGTGTCGATCATGACGTCGCTGTGGTTCGAGCAACTCCGGCCCGGCGACCGGGTCTCGGTCAAACCCCATGCGTCGCCGGTGCTGCACGCAATCAACTATCTGCTCGGCGAACTGGATCGCGAGTACCTGACGACGCTGCGCGAGTTCGGTGGGCTGCAGTCCTATCCCAGTCGCACCAAGGACCCCGACCCCGTGGACTATTCGACCGGATCGGTGGGTATCGGGGCGACCGCGCCGATCTGGGGCGCCATCGCGCGCCGCTATGTCAACACGCACGCCGGCGGCCGCGCGGGTACCGGCCGGCAGTACTCCCTGGTCGGTGATGCGGAACTCGACGAGGGCGCGGTGTGGGAGGCGGTGCTGGACCCGTCGGTCGGCGAGATCGGCGAGATCGTGTGGATCGTCGATCTCAATCGCCAATCCCTCGACCGCATCGTTCCCCATATCGCCGCGGCCCGGCTCGAATCGATGTTCACCGCGGCGGGCTGGCAGGTGATCACGGTACGGTTCGGCCACCAGCTCGAATCGCTGTTCCAGCTCGACCGCGGCCCCGCCCTGCGCAGCCGGATCCTGGGCATGTCCAATCCGGAATATCAACGCCTGCTGCGGTGCTCGGCCGCCGAGGTCCGCGACCGGCTGCCGGGAACCGGCACCGAAGCCGCGGCGATCACCGCGCTGATCCGCGAGCTCGACGATGCCACGCTACTGCGCGCGATCCGCAACCTGGGTGGACACGATCTCGACGCGCTGCGCGCCGCCTACGCCGAGATCGACGACAACCGGCCGACCGCGATCATCGCCTACACGATCAAGGGCTGGGGCCTGCCGACCCAGGGCCATCCACAGAACCATTCGTCCCTGCTGACCGCCGAGCAGTACCAGCAGCTCGCGACCGAACTCGGCGCCGATCCCGGCGATCCCTGGGCGCCGTTCCCCGAGAACAGCGCCGCGGCCACGCTCTGCCGCGCCGTGGCGGGGCGGCTCACCCGGCCTCGCACGGAATACGGTGCCCCACCGACGGTTCCGGACGATTTCGGCCGCACACCGTCGGGCCGGGCCACCACCCAGGCCGCCCTGGGCCGCGTGCTACTCGACATCAGCCGGGCCGCGCCCGATGCCGCCGAGCGCATCGTCACCGTCAGTCCCGACGTGAGTTCCACGACGAATCTGGCGGGATGGCTGAACAAGGTCGGTGTGTGGTCACCACACGAACGCCACGATTGGTTCGCCGACGATGCCGAGACAATCATGCACTGGCGGGAGAAGCCCACCGGGCAGCATATGGAACTCGGGATCGCGGAGACCAATCTGGTCGGGCTGATCGGGGAGCTCGGCGCAACCTGGAGCCGCTGGGGCCACCCGTTGTTCCCCATCGGGGTGCTCTACGATCCGTTCGTCGAGCGTGCGCTGGAACCGTGGTCCTACGGTATCTACGCCGGTGGCCAGTCGATCCTGGTCGGCACTCCGTCCGGGGTCACGCTGGCCGCCGAAGGCGGTGCGCACCAGTCGATCACGACGCCCTCGGTGGGGCTCGAACAGCCGGGATGCGTGAGCTACGAACCGGCCTTCGCCATCGACGTGGAGTGGGCGTTGCTGGCCTGCATCGGACTGCTCGGACGCGAGGACGGCAAGTCCTCGTACCTGCGGCTGTCGACCCGCCCGGTCGACCAGGCGCTGGCCGCGATCCCCGCCGATGCCGCCGCCCGCGAGCGGCGCCGCCGCCAGGTCGTGGCGGGCGCCTATCCATTGCGGCACGCCGAGGCGCCCGAGGTCACCCTGGTCGGGATGGGCGCGATGATGACCGAAATCCTGTGCGCGGCAGACCGTCTCGCCGACCAGGGCATCGCGTCCGACGTCGTCTGTGTGACCTCGCCGGGACTGTTGTTCGAGGCGCTACAGGCGCGCCGCGGACTCGGCGACGGGCCCTCCTGGATTCTCGACCAGGCGTTTCCGGCGCACCGCGCGGCGCCGATGATCACGGTCCTGGACGGCCATCCGCACACCCTGGCCTTCCTGGCCACCATCAACAGCGTCCGGGCATCCGCCCTGGGCGTCACGACATTCGGTCAGGTCGGCGCCCTCGAGGACGTCTACCGATATCACGGCATCGACGCCGACAGCATCGTGCGCGCCGCCCTCGATCTCGTCGACTGAGTCCGACCCGACACCACAGAAGCCGAATCCATGTGCCCTCAACAGAGCGCACGCGGCCCGCTACCTTACCGCGGTACGCGCCCGGCTCGAAGCGGGATTCGAGCCGGGCGCAGCTGCGGTGAAGCTTTCCTCGTGCGGGACAACGGGTTCCGTGCGTCGCACAGATGGGGCCGAGGCGGTCATCGGACCGTGGCGATCACCTCCAGGCGCGCCACCATGGTGGCCTCGTTGGCGAGCAGGTGTGACCGCACCTCGTCGTGGATCCGTTGCGGCACCCGGCGGGTCGAAGGTCAGCCGCGAATACCGCTCCGAGACATCCCACAGCGGTGTGAGCAGTCGCAGTCCCCATTCGCCCGCCATCGGCATTATCAAGGCCGCGTGGAACTCTCGATGGAGATCCCATGCGCTCTCGCTGTCCGCCAGCGCACGCATCTGCTCGACGAGGGCCTCGAGGCGGGCGAGCTCGGCGCGCGGCGGCCCGAGGCCCTGTGACCGTGCGCTCCCATGGTCAAATATTCACCCTCCCCACCGCTGGGCAGCAGCTACGCTAACTGTCGGCTACCGCCAACTCACCTGCGCCCCAGGTGAACACGACATGGTTACGCGGTCGCCGCCTTCTTCCAGCCTGCTCAACAGCGGCACCGGTCGTGAAGTCCGGCTGGAGGACGAACCTGAGGAGAAAGAATGTTTCGCTCCAGGCTCGCCGCCATCGCGGCAGCTTCCCTCGCTTTCGTCAGCGTGGCTTTGTGTGGTGGGCCGGCATCGGCCGACGTTCCACCCAAGCTGGTCGATCCGTCAGTGATCAAGCTCGCCGGCAACCTTCCGCCGTTGGCCGCGGTTCCAGCTGTGCTGTCGGTCGCGGACCTGCGGCACATCGGTCGCTCCGATGTCATCGTCGCCGATTATGGTGCCACCGCGACGATCTCGGTGTTCCTGAACAACGCCGACGGCACCTTCGCCCCGGCCAAGCGGTACACCACCGGCATCCAGGCCGACTACGTCGGCGTGGGCGACTTCAACCACGACGGCATCCTCGACTTGGCCGTGACCAACATGACGTCGAGCACCGTGTCCGTCCTGATGGGCAAGGGGGACGGCACCTTCAAGCCGGCGGTCGACTACCCCACCGGCATCGGGCCCGGCGCTTTGGCACTCGGGGACTTCCGGCACACCGGCAACCTCGACATGGTCATTTCCAACCAGGAGCCGACCCTGTCCGTGCTTCGCGGCAACCCCGATGGCACCTTCCAGCCCGCCCAGTCGGTATCGGCCGAAGGCGGCCTGGGTTCCGGGTCGGCCGACGCGGCCGATGTGTACGGGGACGGCAACCTCAGCTTCCTGCGCGGCAACTATGTCAACGACACGGTCCAGGTGTACCGCGGCAACCGAGACGGCAGCTTCCGGCCTCCGGTGTACTACTCGACCGGCGCGCTCACCCCGTGGTACGGCCGGTTCCAGGACCTGCGGCACAACGGCAAGCAGGACATCATTTTCTCCAGCCTCGGTTCCAGCGCGATCTCAGTTCTGCTGAACAACGGCGACGGCACATACGGCCAGCCACGGACCTATCCAACCGGCCTGCTCCCGCAGTGCTTCGAGTTCGCCGATCTGCGGCACATCGGCCGGACCGACATCGTCCAGGCCAACCTCGGCTCGAACACCATCACCGTGTACCTCGGCAACGGGGACGGCACGTTCACCCGTGGTGTCGATGTTCCGGTGGGTGCGTTGCCGTTCTCGGTCGGACTGGCCGACTTCTTCCACGACGGCAAGATCAGCGCCGTGGTCGCGAACGGCGGTGACGGCACGATTTCGGTGCTGCACGGCAATGGCGACGGTACATTCACACCGGTGACCACCCATCCGGCCTGATATCGCCGTCCGCACCATCCGCGGCGCTTCACACCGACTCGCCCTGAACGCCCTCTCCGGACACTGAATGACGAAAGCCATTGCATTGCAATGGCTTTCATCATTTCTGGCATCTCGTCGTCATCGCCCGCTTGTGCAGGTTCCGCTGCTGTGGGCGGGTGATATGCCGTACTCGGTCTACTCGACCCGGAGACCACGCCATGCCCGGGCCAGCAGGTCCCGCAGTTCTCGTGGAGTGACCGGGATGTGCGCCGAGTACGCGGCACCGATCACCTGCTCGACGACGTCGTCCAGGTCGGTCTCGCGCAGTCCCAGCGCGGCAAGGGATCCGGGTGCGCCGGACAGTTCGCCGAGATGCGCGAAGGCGCGGGCGGGCGAGTCGGTGTTCAGGGCGCGGCGCAGGATCTCGCACGCCCGGGGTGCGCGCGGCAGGGTGAAGGCGGCAACATACGGGAGCAGGACCGCGTGGGTCTGGGCGTGTGGCAGGTCGAACGTGCCGCCCAGGACGTGGGCCAGTTTGTGGTGCAGGCCCATGGTGGTCGCGCCGAGGCACGCTCCGCACAGCCACGCACCCTGTAGTGCGTCGGCGCGGGCCATAGGATCCGCGCTGTCGGCCACCAGTGCGGGGATCGCGGCGGCGAGGGCGCGCACGCCCTGCTCGGCCATCACCGACGGTATCGGGGAGGCGTCCGGGGCGTACAGTGCCTCCATCGCGTGTGCCATGGCGTTGAGGGCGCTGGTGCCCGAAATCGCCAGGGGCAGACCGGCGGACAGTTGGGGGTCGTAGATTACGCTGCGCGGCAACACGATCGGGTCGCGGCCGGTGCGCTTGCGGCCCGCTTCGGTGAGTCCCCAGATCGGTGTCATCTCCGAGCCGGAATAGGTGGTGGGAACAGCGATTACCGGCAGGCCCAGATCCAGGGCCACGGCCTTGCCGAGGCCGATGGTCGAGCCGCCGCCGATGGCCACGCAGCCATCGGCCGCGGCGGCCTTGGCGGCGGCCGCGGCCGCGTGGGCCGTCTCCACGGGAACGTGCATCCGGGCCTGGCCGAAGACGCCGGCCGCCAGATCACCGAGCTGTTCGGCGGCCCGCTGGGCCAGGGCGTCCTGACTGGGCGTGGACAGCACCAGCGCCCGGCGTAACCCGAGCTGTTCGGCCTCGGCCCGGAGCCGGTCGATGCTGCCCGCGCCGAAGACGACTCGCATCGGAGCGGCCTGGTAGGTGAAGCCTTCGGTCATCGTGTGCCGTCGCTCTCGGCGAGCACGATATCGAACTCGACATGCCGGAAAGGCGCTGTGGTCCCGAGACTTTCGGCCCGTGCGGCGTCGTCGGACTCGGCGAATACTCGAATCAGGCTGTCGCGCACCGCAAATACGGCGTCGCCGTCGATGTAGGGGCTGTCCGCGACGAAGACGTGCGTGGTGACCGGCCGATGTCCGGGCGCCTCGGCGATGAAGTGAATGTGCACCGGGCGGTACGGATGCCGGGCGGTGGCGCGCAGCAGCCGCCCGACCGGACCGTCATCGGGGACCGGGTAGTGACTGGGCACCACGGTCCGGAACCAGTAGCGGCCGTCGGCGGCGGTGTGGAAAAGGCCGCGGCCGTTACCCGCGGGCTGGCGATCCGGCTGTTGCACATCGTAGAAGCCGTTCTTGTCGCACTGCCACACGTCGATGACGGCGGCGCCCAGCGGGGTGCCGTCGACGCCGAGCACCCGGCCGGTCACCACGCACGGGGTGCCTTCGCCGAGCATGTCGATGGTGTCGCCCAGTGCCCGCGGCGGGGACACCGTCGCATGGAACGGCCCGAGCACGGTGTTCTCCGTCGCGCCGGCCTCGTCACAGTTGATCGTCTCCACCAGTGCCGATACGCCGAGCACATCCGACAGCAGCACGAACTCCTGCCGGGTGTCGGTGCAGGTGTGCCCGACCTCGGTGAGGAATTCGATCGCCTGTTCCCATTCCTCGTGGGTCGGGCGGACATCGCGGACGAACGCGTGCAGATGCGCGGTCAGTGCGGTCATGACGGTGCGCAGCCGGTCGTCCGGCGTGGCGGCGAAGCTGGCCTGAACCGCGGCGGTGGTGGTGTGTTCGGTGAGTTCCATCGGGCGCCTCACTTTTGTGGCCAGGCCTGAGTATCTACCGCTACAGCGAGCCGACCGAACCGCTCTGGGAAGAAATTCAATCGTTGTCGCTCAGCGTCGTTGCACGAGGACGCGGGGCAGTCATGGCAGATGATACCTGGTATTTGTACGACCAGTTTAGTTATTCGGTAATCAGCAGCTACCTGGACTTTCAATGCCAAATTCTGAAAGCTTCCCCGCAGGAGCCATTCCTGTCTTTCACGTTACAGATTCAACCAGCCTTGGTCCGGAAGGTCTCGGCGGACATCCTCGACAGAGGTGGCCGGGCCATGCCAGCGCCGACCGAGCGATCCGGCAACATCACGAGGTGCGCAGTGTCGGCGCTGGATGGCGATGCGAGTTGATGGGCGGCATCCTGCGGTTTCTGCGATCGTTGGCAACCGAGCCTGATCGACGCGTGCTGGCGCCGTTGTACCTGCAGGAGGTGGTGTGTATCGCGTCTTACGACGCGAGCAGTCCACGCGGCTGTTACAGATAGCCGCGGAGCAGGCTGCGGGCGATTCTGTGGCCGCTGCACTCAGCTACATTGCCGCTCACCTGGGCGAACCCTTGAGTGTGGCCACGGTGGCTGCGCAGGCAAATCTGAGCACATCGGCGTTCTCGCAGCTGTTTCGTCAAGTGACCGGGCGCTCACCGTGGCAGTTCGTCAAAGAGATGCGGCTCAACCGAGCGCGCGACCTACTGCTGGAGCCGCGACGCGCACGTGGCACACGATTGCGCAATTCATTCACCCGAGCAGCCGCGGGAACCGAGCCTGCCGCGCGGTTCTGCACCGCGATAACCTCGTCGACAGCGAGAAGGTTCTGGCAGCGTTGGCATGCACGGATGGACGAGGTCGGAACCTGTTGAGAGTCACGCAACTCACGCCAGGGATAGCGAACAAGGCCCCGGCATACGCGGACGTCCGATATCGCATTCCGTCTCGATTCGTGCCCATTTCGCGCACACACCGCAGTTTCAACCACCGGGATGCCATATGGTTACCTCATGGCTATCTCAACAATCAATCCTGTGACTGGCGTGATCCTCGAAACCTTCGACGAACTCACGCCCGAGGAGCTCGAAGATAGACTTGCCCGCGCCGCCGCAGCCGCCGCGTCGTACCGATTGACGAGTATAGAGCAACGCGCCGAATGGCTTGCCCGCGCCGCCGATCACCTGGAGAAGGACGCGGACTCCGTCAGCAGGCTGATCGTCATGGAAATGGGCAAGACCTACCGAGCCGCGCAGGAGGAAGTGGCCAAGTGCGTGCACGGGCTGCGGTTTTACGCCGCCGAGGGCCCGACGTTCCTGAAGAATCTTCCTGCCGACGGGTCGCGTGTCGGAGCCGAGAAATCATATGTGACCTATCAGCCGATCGGTCCAGTGCTCGCGGTCATGCCGTGGAATCTGCCTTTGTGGCAGGCCATGCGCTTCGCTGCCCCTGCCCTCACCGCAGGCAACGTGGGCCTGCTCAAGCATGCGTCCAATGTCCCGCAGACCGCGTTGTATTTGGAGCAACTCTTCCGCGCCGCGGGTTTCCCGGACGACGTGTTCCAGACCCTGTTGATCTCCGCCCGACGAGTGGAGCAGGTGTTGCGGGACGACCGGGTGAAGGCCGCGACGTTGACCGGCAGCGAACCCGCCGGACGCTCCGTGGCAACCATCGCGGGTGACGAGATCAAGAAGGTGGTCCTCGAACTCGGCGGTTCGGACCCGTTCATCGTGATGCCCTCGGCGAACGTGGAGCGAGCCACCGACGTCGCGGTCCAGGCCCGCACCCTCAACAACGGCCAGTCGTGTATCAACGCGAAGCGGTTCTTCGTCCATGCCGCGATCTACGATGCGTTCCTCGAACAGTTCGTGGCGAAGATGGGCGCCCTGGTCGTCGGGGACCCGATGGATGATGCGACCGATATCGGCCCGTTGGCCACCGAGTCGGGTCGCGACGACGTGGCGGCCTACGTGGACGACGCTGTGGCCAAGGGCGCCAAAGCATTGGTCGGCGGCAAGCAGCCGGACAGAGCCGGCTGGTTCTATCCGCCCACCGTCCTGACGGAGATCACCCCTGAGATGAAGATGTACCACGAAGAGGTCTTCGGCCCGGTCGCCCAGGTTTTCCGGGTGTCCTCATTGCAGCAGGCACTCGAGCTGAGCAACAGTCATCCTTATGGCCTGGGCTCCAATCTGTGGAGTGAAGACGAGGCTGAACGCGAGCTATTCATCCGCGACATACAGTCCGGTATGGCCTTCATCAACGGGCATACGACCAGCTACCCGGAGATCCCGTTCGGTGGCGTGAAACGCAGCGGCTACGGACGCGAACTGGCCGACCTCGGCATGCGCGAATTCATGAACGCCAAGACGGTATGGGTTGGTGAGAACGGTGCCTGACGATCGTATAACGGTGGCCGTACTCGGCACCGGGACGATGGGAGCCGCGATGGCGGCCAACATCGCCGGCGCCGCGATGGGCTTGCGGGTGTGGAACCGCAACCGCGAGCTCGCGGAGCCCCTGGCCGATGTCGGTGCGGTGGTGTGTGACTCCCCGGCTGACGCCGTCCGAGGCGCCGACGCGGTGCTCACCACTCTCGCCGACGAAGCGATCGTCGCCGAGGTGATGGACAAGGCCCGCGAGGGATTGAGCGAGGGCGTGGCCTGGGTGCAGTCAGCCACAGTCGCACCAGAGGGCAGTCGTCGACTCGCCGAACAGGCACACCGGCTCGGCACCGAATACGTGGAGGCCCCGCTGCTCGGCACCAAGGAGCCGGCAATCGCCGGCACCTTGACCGTCCTGGCCGCCTCCACGCAAGCCGATACACGCGCACGAGTCCAGCCGCTCTTCGACGCCATCGGATCGCGCACACTGTGGCTCGATCACGTCGGCCAGCCCAGCGCGCTGAAACTGGCCTATAACGCGTGGGTGCTCGCGACGGTCGAGGGCATTGCCGAATCCCTCACGCTCGCCGAGGCATTGGGCGTAGATCCGATGCTCGTGATCGACGCCATCGGCCACAGCGGAGTGAACAGCGATTACGTGCAGACCAAGGGACCGAGAATGATCAGCGACGATCTCGACACCCCTTCATTCCCGCTACAGGCCGCGGCGAAAGACGCCGGGCTGATCACCGACGCCGCCCGTGCCGCGGGCCTACGCCTCGGCATAGCAGAAACCGTGCGCGAACGCCTGCACGCGGGCGTGCGTGAAGGGCTCGGCCGGACTGATGTGGCAGCCACTTACCGCCTGTCGCGTCGCGTTCCGGCCAGCTGACTGAACACGCCTCTGCGGTGGGCCGACTCGAGGAGAACACGGTGACCCTGGCCGGCCTCGCCGCGGCAAGACAGAGCAACGCGCAACTCGCCGATATCTTGAAATTGATCGGCGACGACCAATGGGAGTTGCCGTCGGCATGCGCGGGCTGGCGTGTCATCGACGTGCTAGCCCATGTGGGAACGCTCGCCCACGAGGCGATATCACCTCCAGAGCCCGACCCCACACTGCCGAAGAACGAAGCCGCTTCTTCCATCATCCCTCTCACCAAGGAGGCGAACGGCTGCCTCGCCCTATGCCTTCGGAAGGTTGTCGAAGGCCTTCACGACCCTTTCAGCTGCGCTACGCGCACTTGCCGGATTGGCTCCAGTAATGACTCGGCCGGCAGTAATGGAGTAGTCGTCGAACGGATTCATGGGAGAGCTGTAGTCTGCTCCCACGGTGCTTACTGCTTCGACGACGGGGATTACCCGGTCGGACTCGAGCTTCTCGAGGACACTCAAGACAATCTCGCCCTCGATCGTGAATCCGGTCACGGTTTTCCCTTCGATAACCGAATTACCGGTATCGGAGTCGATCATCTTGGGCAGGATCACCGGCCCATGGCAGATAGCGGCGACGATACCTCCCCGAGCCCAGACGTCTTCGCCGATCACCTGAAGCCCTCGGGCGCTCGGATAATCATAGAGTGCTGCATGCCCAGCAGAAGCGAAGAACAATCCGTACTCCTCTTTCTTCAAATCGGATGCTTTCCTCAATTTCGAATTCAACTCTACGTTGAACGGATGCTCCGGGTTGTCGAAGATCGCCCTGTCGTCACCTTTCAGAAATCGTTCGGTAAGCGAGAGATCGTCCAAACCGTATGTGCCTGTTTCTGTGGCTAGATCCACTTCGAACCCAGCAAGCGTAAACACTTCGAATGGATGGAGCGCCTCGGTGAAGAAGAGACCGGTTTTTGTACCGTCAGGATAGATTACCCCATGGTAGCTACTAATGGCGATCAGAGCCTTGCGGGGAAGATTCTCGGGCACGATTCACCTCTTTAGGTTGCTTCTTATTGATCGCGTCTCATCGGGCCCTGGCACACGATTTCTCATGCCGACTCTCGGCACCGTCCAACGGTCACCTGGTCTTGATGGAGGCTCCGCGACGAAGTATGGAGCGCGACATCTTTGTCTCGCCGACCCTGCGGTCGGCGGCACGTCGACTGCCTGCCACGAAACATGGGCACCGTGACTATTCTACTCGCACATGCTTATTGAGCTGAAACTATTCGGTTTCCTCGATCCGGGCGCAGCGGCGTGGTCCTGGTAGGGGCAGAGGAACTGCTGCGGGTCGACATCGACGACCTCGAACTAGTCGCCCGCTCGTGCCCGGTGAAATCCAACGGAGCCCGACCGCGCACCCGCTGCCGATCACCCGCACAGCACCGAATGCGCAGCAACTATAGACACGCAAACATGGCGATACTCGCACCAATAGCTGACTGCGTGCAACGCGATGATTTGAGCAGCTGCTCGCCCGCAGTGAGCTCGAGAAGCGATCTAGCTGGTGTACTGCTCCGGCTGCACCTGGTGTCGTGCGTGTCAGGTGAACACAGCACAAAGGACGACTCCGTGCCGATAGTTGCCTGATGCTGTGGAGGCGCAGTCCCAAGCTGTTCACACTCCTCCATGCGGCTTACGCCTCCTGCGAGCTATCCTGACGGCGTATACGCCTGCTGCGCGCTATTTCGATCGAGGCCGACGCGGGCGCCCTCTGTCGACGCAGGCGATCAAGCCGCGTGTACAGCCGCGATCGCGGGAAGGTGGTGACACCGTGCAGGGGTTACCGAAATTGAAAGTGGACACTCAGCCTCGGTGGCGGGAACTGCTCGCAGGCGCGGCCGCCGAAATCGATCAACTCGCCGATTCCTACCTCAAACAGATCATGCAAATCCCCCCCTACGACAGCGGACTGGTCGACCGGGACGAAGTCCGTGATGATGCATGGAAGTCGCTGCAGTTGATCCTGCGCAACACCACCGCACCCAGCACGACCTGCATGGGTGACCTGCCGGTTGAACTCGGGCGGCGCCGCGCACGCCAGGGCCTGCCGGTCGAAAGCCTGGTGGCCGCCGTCCGCGAGTGCTTCGGTGTGATCTGGTCGTACATCCTGTGGCGCAGCCACCACCGCGATGCGATGGTGCTGGCGATGCACGTCGAAGACCTGTGCGGCGCCGTCGATACCTACGCCCGCACTGCGGAGCAGAGCTACCTGGAGGAGATGGCGATCATTGCCCGGGAAGAGAGCGATCAACAGCGCGGCTTCCTCCTCGAACTGCTCCGGCCCCCGCATCTGCCTTCGAATATTTCTCGACTCGCCGCGGCACTGGGGACCGACGAGTCCGCGTTCTATCGCGTGGTGATGGCACTCATGCCGGAGGCGGATGCGATCCACCGGGCTGAATCACAGGCCCGCGCCAGCGCAGAGAAACTGTTCACCGTCGAATGGAATGGCGGGATTGTTGGGTTCTGGCAGGCCCCTCGGAAGTCGAAAGGGCCGCAAACCGAATTGCAGTACCGGCTCTTGTCCGGAGTGCGTGCCGGGTTCGTCCCGGAGGTCGCGGGACTCGGTAAGGTACCGTCGGCCGCCGACTCCGCCCTGGACATCGCACACGTGTTGACAGATGACGAGTCAGAGTTGGTCACTTTTCCACAAGTCTGGGCGCGAGTTGCCCGCCGCAAACTCGAGGGCGGAGCCGATCCGGTCGACCGTGTGACCGACGGACTCGACATCCTCGGTGACGAGGAACGCCACCGCATAGTCGAAACCGTGCAAGCATTCCTCGAGTCCGGCAACGTCGGACAGGTGGCGACCCGGCTCTACCGCCACCGGAACACAGTGCTCAAACGCCTGCAGCGGTTCCGGGACCTCACCGGACTCGACGTCACTATCCCCGGGGACGCGGCACTGGCGTTGCTGGCCTTGTCCTGAGCAGTGTCGACGCCTTGTTACATGCATGTTAACGACAGTGGGGCGCGGCGGACCTCGGCTCATCGCCGGCCCTTCGATGCCAAACGGCTGCGACTGGCCGGATTTTCGCCCACTGCCTGCACAATCTTGGCTCGCGCGAGCGTAGCGCTGAGCGGTGCAACGTCTCGTGATCTCTGGACGACGGTGTGAGGTCGCACATTCGGTCAGCCGAGTCCGGGGGTGCGCTGGCATCCCGATGTCGATACACCGGCACTTAAATAGATGTCGTATAGCGCATATTCAGCAGGGTACGGCCACCGTCGGCGGAAGCGACCTTGCAACTCGGCTTCCTCCGCGAACCTGTTCGTAAGGTCGCTGCGGTGTCATCGGTACCGGGCTGGGTGCACGACTGGGACCGCCGTGCGTGTGCAGGGAAGATATGCGTGAACTCGAAGCCACACAAGAGGCATCGGTATGGATGATGATCGAGGTACTTGAAGGGATACAGACCGACGATAAAACAACCGAACTACCCGTCTTCTCCGACCAAGCCGTTGCCGCTGTTGGAACCTGCACATCTATTCCAGGCAATCGCGGGACGCAGCTCGTGTATCTCTCCCCTGGCCGAGTGGGCGCGAGAACTCGCTGATATGCATGCCGAACTCATCCCGTTTAAGCTGGAGGATACGCTGCGGCAAAGAAATCCTGCTGAGGAGCAAATTCGCGCAGCCATCGATCATGCTGTCAATGAAATCGATGCTTGGACCGCGCGCAATATACCACGCACGAAAGGTGCGCGCCATCATACTCATACGCTCGGCGAGGTGATCAGCCGCATAGCCAAAATGTATACCGAGGCATGGTGGACAGTGCTGCATTCGGCCGACGGTGAGACGCGACACCGGGCATGGTTCCATCTGAGCGAGGCTCGTGAAGGCTATGCGGACATGGTGAACGAAATACGCTGGGGACATCTCCAGTTACCGCTGGGCTGGCCCGGAATTCGTAGGGATTCGAATAAAGCAGGGCAGGTGTCAGAATTTAAGAGGAGTCGACAAGGAGTCAAAAATGCATCCGAAAGTCAAAGAATATCTGCTTCGTGACTTTGGGCGCTGGGTCGAACTCATTGGGACTGATCCTGGCCGGGATCAAGCCCTGGCATCAAGTCTTAAGTAGCCGATTCCAGGGCGCGAAATGGATCGAGTTGTTGATGGCGAGTGCCCGTCGAGGGCGTCATGGATTCGTCACTTCCAAACCCGACGTCATCGCGCGGCGGCGAGGAAGATGGGGAGCTGTGCCCGATATTGTTGCATCGACCGATGAGGTCAATCCTCCTGAGCGCGAGGACTATTGGCATCATGTGTTAGGCGACACCTTCGCACCGGTGAATCTGGAGGGCTGGGATCGTTCCCCCGATCCGGTGGCGCGGCTGGAAGGAACGGTCCGCGGGCGATTGCTGTTCGCCGAGCTGACCGCGAGCTCGCACATACATCGGCGGACTCCGCGCTGCATCCAGAAGTCGGATACGGCGTTCTTCCAGATCGCGGTCCTCACCGACGGTGCGGCGTCACTGGAGCAGGACAGTCGGATCGCCGAGCTCACGCCGGGCGACTTCGTCGTCTACGAGAACTCACGGCCGTTCACCTGGACGTTCACCCGACCGTGGTCGGTATCGGTGCTCTCGGTGCCCTCGGATGCGGTGCCGCTCAGCGATAGAGAGCGCCGCACCGTCAGCGGGCGCGTGTTGTCGGGACAGCACGGACTATCCGGAGTCGTCGGCAGATTCGTACTCGACCTGATTCGTCATGGTGCCGATGTGGCGGAGTCCCAGTCCGAGGAGATACTGGCTCGCACCACCGATCTGGCAGTGTGCCTGCTCGCGGAACCCGACGAGGCCAGGCATGCCGATGCCGCGCAGCGGAGCCTGATGACGCGCATCAAAGCCTACATCGAGCAGCACCTTCAGGATTCGGCGTTGACTCCGACCGAAATTGCTGCGGCAGCCAACATTTCGACCCGCTACCTGCACAAGCTGTTCCAGGCGGAGAACGAGTCGGTCGCGCTCTATATCCGCCGTCGTCGTTTGGCGCGTGTCCGCGAGGAACTACTCGATCGCCGACTTGCCCATCTGAACATCACAACGCTGGCGCACCGCAGCGGATTCGGCGACATCAGCGGTTTCAACCGGGCCTTCCGCGCTGCCTACGGAATCAGCCCCGGCGAGATGCGGCGAGGCCACTCCGAGCCCGGCTCAACCCCGGGCGTACCCACGCCGCCGACGAGACAGTGATGCGCTCTCGTCCACATCAAGTGCACGGTCGTCCGCGTCAGAACGATCCTCGGTGACCGACGATGTGACCGGCAGTTCCGGGGTGTGCTATCGCGCCACCCCGCCAATGAGGGAGGTTGCCATGAGCAAACCGACAATCGTGCTGGTCCACGGCGGATTCGTCGACGGAGCCGGATGGCGCAACGTCTATGACGAACTCACCCGCGACGGCTTCATCGTGCGCGTGGTCCAGAACGCGACCAAATCCCTGGCCGATGACGCTGCGGCGACCCGCCAGATCCTCGACGGCATCGACGGCGACGCGGTCCTGGTCGGACATTCCTACGGCGGCGCGGTCATCACCGAGGCCGGCACCCACGACAAGGTGACCGCCTTGGTCTACATCACCGCATTCGCCCCCGACAAGGGCGAATCGGTGAACAGCCTCATCACCGGCTTCCCGCAGGACGGCCCGCAGCCACCGATCCTGCCGCCGGTCGACGGCTACCTGTTCCTGGACCGGGCCAAGTTCCATTACTCCTTCGCCGGAGATCTCCCCGCGCAGGATGCCGCGTTCCTGGCCGACTCCCAGGTCCCCTGGGGGCTGGACGCTCTCGGCGGAGCGATCAGCGAACCCGCCTGGCGCAGCAAGCCCAGCTGGTACCTGCACGTCACCGAAGACAAGATGATCCCGCCCGGCGCACAGCTGTCGATGGCCGAACGGATCGGCGCCACCGTCGCCGACACTCCCGGCAGCCACGCCATCTACGTCTCCCGGCCGGAAGTCGTCGCAAACCTCATCCGCACCGCCGCCGACGCGGTCTAGCCGCACACCGCACAGGTGGCCTGCCCGTCCACCTGCCGATTCGACAGGCAGGTCACCGGTTCGGCGGGGGCGTGGGCCGATCCAGTGAGGGTCAGCGTCACACCGCTTCGCCTCACCGGCCGGGCTGGATGCCGGGGCCGACCTGCGTTTGCCCCGCGTTCGTCGACGCACCTTCATCACCCCGCCACTTTCAGCAGGATCTTGCCGCCACGGAGGAGATGCTGCACCGCGTCCTGGATATGCTCGAGGGGGTACACGCCCGCCACGGGGACAACAAGGGAGCCGTCGGCCACCAGCGGTGCCGCCTCACGAATGACAGGCGCCACCTTGTCGCGGTAGTCGAAGTCGCCGACAAAGAATCCGCGGACGGTGAGGTGCTTGCCGACCAGTGTCGAGGTGTCGACCCACATGGGTTCGTCCCTGGCCCAGGAATAGCTGACCAACCATCCACCGTCGGACAGCAATTCGAGCAGCCGCGCCACCACCGGACCACCCACGGAGTCCACTGCCAGCGCGACTCGCGCGTCGCCGATCACTGCTCGAACATCGCCGACCGCATCGGGGTCATCGCCGTGGACCACGTCGGCCCCGGCCTCTGTGAGCTCGGCGAACGTTGCGTCGTCACGGGCCAGGTTGATCGTCTTCAGTCCACGAAGTTTGGCTAGTGCGATCAAAGACCGCCCCACACCGGAGTTCGCGGCGTTCTGAACCACCCAGTCACCGGGCTGCAGGGGGGTACATTCACTGAGCATCAACCCTGCCGTCGGGGGGTTGCTGCCCAGCATCGAGTACTGCTCGATGTCGCCGGCGGGGACTGCGAACAGGCCGTCGGCGGCCACGACGAGCCGCTCACGCCACGCACCGGCATACAGGGGTAGCACGACCAGATCGCCGACCTGAAGTCCATCAACCTCGGGGCCAGTGGCAAGCACGCGGGCGACCCCCTCTGCGCCTGGTATGTGGGGCAGGGGTGGTTGCGTCAGCACACCCCTGACAACCAGCAGGTCGTGTTTGTTCAACGGCGAGACCTCAACGCTCACCAATACCTCATGCGGACCTGGTGGCGGCGGCTCCTCGATGTCGACGACGCGGAGCACCTGTGCAGGGTCGCCGAACTGTTCAATCTGGATGGCGCGCATATCAATACCTCTCCCTCGAAGGTGAGGCCGTTATGAGAGCGGCTGCCTACCGAGCCTACTGATCAGCGGCTCCTACCTCTAGTTGCATGGCTGCTCACGCAGCGAACCGTCGAAACCGCGTTCCCGAGGCCACGATCCACCGCTGGCACAAGGCATTACGCTCGTCTGACAGGCCGAACATGTCACCCGGGCCTTATAAACCTTCAGCGGTGATAATCGATCCGGGCGCGGGCCAGTGAGGACTTCCGACTCTGCGGCCGGATGACCCGCCGACCGTAGCGTGAGATGTGCTGAGTCCCCGCTTCCACACCGAAGGAGGACCAGGTCATGGCTCCTTCTCATAACGACGTACTGCCCACGCAGACCGATGTCCTGATCGTCGGTGCAGGCCCCGCCGGGCTCACCCTCGCCGCCAGCCTTACCCAGCTTGGCGTGGAGCACGTGCTCATCGAACGCACCGATTCGGTCCAGCCCGGCACCAAGGCCGCCTTAGTCCAGCCCCGCGCTTTGGAGTACCTCGACCGTGTGGGTGTTGCCGACCGCTTGGTGGCCGCAGGAATTCGAGGCCACCACTTCAGCATGTACGACGACTCGCGCACTCTGCTGCGTGGGTCCTACGACAACCTGGACACGCCGTTTCCGATGATGCTTCTGGTATCCCAACAGACCACCGAGGAACATCTCGATCGCCGCCTGACCGAGCTGGGCGGCATGGTCCACCGCCGCCACAAGTTCATCACCTTCAGCCCCGACTTTCCCGGTGTGACCGTCGCCGTCGCCGCTCCCGACGGCTCGGTGCGTGCCGTGTACGCCCGCTACGTGATCGGAGCCGACGGCGTTCACAGCAGGGTGCGCTCCACGGCAGGGATTGGCTTCCCCGGCAAGACACGAGAGCAGCTGTTCGCATTGGCGGATGTCCGCTTCGAGCCGGGTTCGGCTTCCGTGCCACTGGAGGACACCGCTTTCTTCTTCTCTTCCGAGGGAATGCTGGTGACGATACCGCTGGCCGACGGCCAGCACCGGGTGGTTGCATCCGTTGCTCCCGGTTCGACGGCGCCCACTGCCGAAGAGACCGAGACGCTGCTGGCCACCCGCGGCCCGCGGGAAGGTGGGCCGAAGGTCGTCGAGGTCAGCACAGCATCCACTTACCGCGTGCAGGAGCGCGTGGCCGAGAGGCTCTCCGACGGTCCGGTCTTCCTCGTGGGGGACGCTGCGCACACCCACAGCCCGGCCGGGGGCCAGGGCATGAACACCGGGGTTCAGGACGCCGGCAACTTGGCTTGGAAGCTGCATGCCGTGCTCACCGGGCTGGCCCCTGAGGGTCTCCTGGACACTTACCACCGTGAGCGCCATCCCGTGGCTTCCGGTCTGGTCGCCTTCACCAGTCAGATCACCAATGTCGCCACCATGCGTGATCCGGAACTGTGCCAGCGGCGCAACGACATCATCGCCGCAGCCGCCAAGGCACCGGGCATTACCGACTGGCTGGCGAGGCGGTTGTCCCAACTCGACGTCAGCTATTCGCCCGAGCCGGCCGACGGTACCAGCCACGTCGGGCAACGTGTCTCCCCTACGCTCGTCCCAGCCGCAGGTCTCGACTGGACCCTGGCCCTGCCGAATCCCTCCACCGGACCGACTGACAGCGGCCGAATCGGTCCTCTGAGCTTCCAGTTCGTCGACAGGCTGCAGACGCCTCTCCTGATCCGTCCGGACGGCTACCTGGCTGCCCACGGGGTTCCGGCCGATCCGCACGCCGTGCTTGCCAACCTCGCCTCCTACCTGCCCGGTGGGCCGACGCGATGAGAGGGCGGAAACAATGGCGCAGAACGCCCTGCTGGTGATGGACGTCCAGCGAGGCATCGTGGACCGCTTCGGCGAGGGTGCCGGATATCTAGCACGCCTGCACGGTGCGATCGAGGCAGCCCGCGCCGCGGAGATACCGGTGATCTACGTGGTCGTCGGATTCCGCGCCGGGCACCCCGAAGCCAGCGCGCGCAACAAGATGCTCCGTGGCCTCGGCAACGGTGTCTGGTTCACCGACCAGGACCCGGGCGCGGAGATCCATCCGGACGTCGCGCCGCTGCCCTCCGATCTCGTCGTGACGCGGACGCGTGTCAGCGCCTTCACGGGCAGCGACCTCGACCTGCTCTTGCGCGCTCGCGAGATCGACGGGCTGGTCCTCACCGGCATCGCCACCAGCGGCGTGGTGCTGTCCACCCTGCGTGAAGCCTCCGACCTGGACTTCGGCCTCACCGTGCTGGAGGACGGCTGCCTCGACACCGACGCCGAGGTGCACTGGGCGCTCACCGAGAAAGTCTTCCCCGTGCAGGCCGACGTCCTCACCATCGACGACTGGATCACCTCGATCAATCCCAACCGCTGACGAGCAGCGAACAGGGACGAGGGCGAGAGCACGCCTGCTAGTCGTCACAAACGCACCGCCGTAGACGATGCGCAGCATATGGACGGCTGTTTCGCTGGCGGGTCCCGGCATACCGCAGCGCGGACCACACGCCGCCCCTCGGGGCGCGGGTCGCGGCAGTGGCGGTGAGCGGGCGCACCGCGGCCAGCGCGATGACCACCGCGAGATAGGAGGCGGCGATCAGCACCCCGGCCAGTGCGGGGCCGATAACGCGGGCACTGTTCATCACGACAGCGTTGACGCTGGCCGCACTGGCCAGGTCCGCAGCCGGAACCAGTTGCGCGACAAAGGATTACCGGGCCGGTGAGTCCACGATTTGCACGAGTCCCCCCAACACAGTGATTCCGATGACCAGCGGCACTCCCGCCCGCCCGGTCTCCGCCGCCAGCCACAGCAGTCCCGCCTGCAGGCCGTAGGCGATCTGGGTGCCGATCAGCAACCGCCGCAGGTCGACCCGATCGGCGACCACACCGCCCCACGGCCCGAACAGCAATTGCGGCACTCCGCCGGCCGCCAGCACCATCCCCAGCGAGGCGGGAGATCCGGTGAGTTGCAGTACCAGCCAGCCAGGCGTCGCCTGCACGAAGGTGCCGCTGGCGGAAGTGATCTGGCCCCGAAGTACAGCCGGAGCGGCCGAGACCGCAACGCACGGAAGGCATTGGCTCGCGCGGCTGGCGACATGGGTTGTGTCACAGCCGCTTCGGGGACCACGGTCAGTGCGTCACGACCCGTCCACGGGCCCGCGGGCGAGCACCTCGACCAGGTCGTCGGCCACGGCGCGGCGCAGCGCGCCCATCAGTGCCGGCCGTTCTCGGTGGCCGGGGCGGGGGTGCGGCGCAACAGATAGGTGTGCTGTCCCGAGAGCACCAGTTCGGCGCGCTGATTGTGGACGGTCACCTTGGCGGTGACGACCCCGTTGTCGCCCTCGGGTGTGAGCTCGATGATCTCGAGTTCGGAGTAGAGGGTGTCCCCGCTGTGGACCTCGGCGTGGAAGGCGCACGACAGGCCGGTGAACGCGATGAACACCTCGCCGATCACGTGCGGGAACAGGGTAGCGCCGGGCGCGGTGTAGGCCAGCACCTGCAGGCCGTGCACCACGGGTGCCGAATGCCCGAGCGCGCGTGCCCATTCGACGTCGTAATGGACCGGATGATTGTCGGCCGACACCGACTGGAAAGCGGAGGCGTGCGCATCGGTCAGGGTGCGGCTGGGAGCGCGGAACACCTCGCCGATCCGCAGCTGTTCGAAGGTACGGGGCGGGACGATCTCGAATCGGGACGGATCGAACACGGTCTGCGATGGCGTCATTGGTGGTCCCTCGGATTCTGTTGTCGGGCAGCGGGCTCGATCTAATGCGGGCGTGCGGCGACCGGCGGGCCACCTTCGTCCGCCCTAGGTGGCCCGCCGGGGTCAGGGCTGGAGTCAGTCCCGCAGGGCCTGGGTCAGGACGCTGACCGCCTGCGCCACAGCGGCTTTGGCGGCGTTGGTGTCGTGCAGGGTGTTGAGCATGACGAAGTCGTGGACGATACCGCCGTAACGGACGGCGGTCACCTCGACGCCGGCGGCGCGCAGCTTGGCGGCGTACGCCTCGCCCTCGTCGCGCAGGACGTCGTTCTCGGCGGTGATGACCAGGGCGGGCGGCAGGCCGGTCAGCTGGTCGAGCGACGCGCGCAGCGGCGACGCGGTGATCTCGGCGCGGTCGGATTCACTGGTGGTGTACTGATCCCAGAACCATTGCATGCCTTCGAGAGTCAGGAAGTAGCCGGTGGCGAACTTCCGGTAGGACGGGGTATCGAAGTTCGCGTCGGTGACCGGATAGAACAGCACCTGCTGACGGAAGGACACGTCGCCGCGCTCCTTGGCCATGAAGGTCAGCGCGATCGCCATGTTGCCGCCGACGGAGTCACCGGCGATGGCGATGCGGGTGGTGTCGAGGCCCTTGGCGGCGCCGTCGGTGGTGACCCACTGGGCCACGCGGTAGGACTGCTCGTTGGCGACAGGGTAGTGCACGTCGGGGGAACGGTCGTACTCGGGGAACACCACGGCCGCGTTCACGCCGACCGCGAGGTCGCGCACGAGGCGGTCGTGGGTGTGGGCATCGCCGAAGACCCAGCCCGCGCCGTGGGTGTAGATGATGACCGGCAGGGTGCCGGTGGCGTTCTTGGGTTTGACGATGCGTGCTCGCACCTGCCCGGTCGGTCCGCCCTCGACGGTGATCCACTCCTCGTCGATCTCCGGCTTGAAGATCGGGGAGTCCTGCACGCCGTCGACGGTCTTGCGGCCCTCCTCCGGTGAAAGCTGGTACAGGAAGGGCGGTTCCGAGGTCGCGTCCACGAAGGCCTGGGCGGCGGGTTCGAGTGAGATGCCGTGCGGATTACCTGCCATGTGTTGTCTCCCTAGGGTCGCGTCGAAGGTGCGCGCGACACTGCGCACACCACTTCAGTGTTCGCCGTGGGAGTGGGTGACGGCCCCGCCTCAGCGGCCAGGATTCCCTGAAATCGGGACACGGCCCGCCCGGCTAGCGCGCGTGTGCTGCTCGGGGCTCGCGGTGATCGGCCCAGTGTGCGGGCAGCGTGGCCAGGGACACCTCGGCGATGTCGTGCAGGCGGGCGCGCGGCGCGTTGAGGCGGCTGAGCTGCGCCCGAGACCTGTTGCACGCCGGGCATTCCGTGACCGAGGCCGCCGTCGCCGCCGGATACGGCAACAGTGAGGCCCTGCGTCGCGCCTTCATCGCACGGCTGGGCATCTCGCCGCGCAAATACCAGCAGCGATTCCGCACGACGGGCACCACGGCGGGCATGCTGCCCGACGACGTGGAGCTGGCGGTGTCCTGATCGGGCGGATTCCTGGCCGGTGAAGCGGGGCGGTCATCCCCGTCGCCGCTCGAAACTCGAAGGGGCACTGCGCTACCTGCCGTGTCCCGACGAAAGGAAACCCATGCCCGCCCCCACGGTCATCCTCGTCCACGGCGCCTTCGCCGATGCCGCCAGCTGGGCCCCGGTCACTGAACGGCTGCTCGCGCAGGGCGTGTCGGTGCTGGTCCCGCCCGTCTACAACCGCACCTTGTCCGCCGACGCCGCCTCCATCCGCGCCGTGGCCGAGGATGTCGACGGTCCGGTGCTGCTGGCCGGTCACTCCTATGGCGGTGCGGTCATCACCGTCGCCGGTGTCGCCGAGAACGTGGTCGGGCTGGTGTACGTGTCCGGCTACGTGCTCGAGGAGGGGGAGAGTTTGGGCCAATTGCAGGGCGGCTTCCCGGATTCCGATCTGGCCGCACACCTGGTCTACACCCCGTACCCGGTTGAAGCGGCCGAACCCGGCACCGATGTATCGGTCGAGATCGACGCCTTCCCAGCGGTTTTCGCCGCCGGGGTCGACCCAGTACGCGCTCGGGTCTTCGCCGTCTCCCAGCGCCCGCTGTCGGCAGTCGCCTTCACCGAGCCCGCCTCGGCGGCCGCGTGGAAGACCAAGCCCGGCTGGGGGATCGTCTCGGCGGCCGATCACACCATCAACCCGGAGGTCGAGCGCTTCGGCTACCAGCGGGCCGGCCTGCGCAAGGTCGTCGAGCTCGATGCACCCCACCTGGTTATGCAGACCCACCCTGACGAGGTCGCCGCCGTAATCACCGGCGCACTCGCCGAACTGGCCTGAGTTCGGGCCGGTATCCGCACCAGAGGCGTGAATCGCTCACGCCCTTCTGGGGCGGGGTTCACATGGTCGTTCGACGCGCAGGGAAGGCGTCGGATCGGGCGTGTCTGTCCGCGCAGTGGGCGGCACATGCGGTTCAATAAAAGTGATCGACGAGTTCTACCTGCATGCTCCCGCCGGTTCTGAGTGTCATTCGGGCCGGTGATCGCGCCCACATCACCTCAGCATCCCGAGAGGACAACGAACGTGAGCATGGTTCTCGCCGCACACGAGATGTACACGACTGTGCTTGCCCAGATCGGCAACCCTACCCCGGAGACCCCGCCGGTGGCGGACAAGCTGCTCAAGATGGTCCACTACTTCACCTGGTTCACTCTGCTGTCCGGGGTCAGCGCCGTCACCTACGGCGGCGGCCGGTTCGCCTGGGAGAAGTGGAACGGCGGCAGCCTCGAGTCGCCGAAGATGGTGGCGGGCGCGATGATCGGCGGCGCCACCGTCACCAGCGCCGGAACCATCATGAACTCCGTCATCGGCAGCTGAGCCGATGCGCTCGTGCCCGGTTGATCGAGCACGAGCGGGGACGAGGCCGCCGAGCTTCCCGGTGGCTCGTTGTGGACGTATGCCGCCGGCTTCAGTCCGGCGGGCTGGCCGCAGCAAGGCTGGGCACGCAAGTCGCCGCAGATGACCGAGGTGTTGCCGCTGCTGTATCTGCACGGGCTGCCCACCGGCGATTTCGGTGCTGCCCTGGAGCACTTCCTCGGTTCCGGTGCCGGTCTGTGGCCAGGCATCTGCCGTGCTGCTGGTGGCCAGGGTCGGTCAGGCGATGGAGACGGTGATCGCGCTGCGGATGACGGTGACGATGAGATCAGGCATATGCCGAGCGATCATCGCGGCGATCGGCTGAATATGGCGGTCACGGCTGGCCACGACCGCGACTGTGCGCACATCGATGACGTGGATGGAAGCCAGGTCGCCCACGGTGGCGGCGCGGACGGTGTCCCCCGGGAGGAGCGGGGCAGGCAGTGCGCGCACCGCATCCTGCACCCGAGCGATCACACCGACCTCGCGCGGTCGGGTCCCGGCGGACCGACGGATGGCGGGCGGGCGGAGAGTAGCTGTGGTCATCGCATTCCTAGCAATCACTGAAGAGAACTTCGAAAATCGCCCTGAAGGCGACTTCGAAACCTGGCAGATGTCTCAACTGACACCCAAAATGCAGAGCCTCACCGGGACACCGATTCAGCTACCACACATAGCGTGTCCGGCGGCATACGCGCAGGCCAGGGCAATCCGGCCCACATCGCAGGGGACCTATGTCAGCCCAAATCCAAGCCCCGCATAAATCCGATCCAGGGAGGAACCGCCCACCCGGTCGACTACCTTGGGATGTGAGGAGGGGTGCGACCTGCCGGGCTGAATCCCGGTGCGCGCTTTTCCGCGGTTCATTCCTGAAGGAGCGGGGCCGGTCAACTGCCTAAGACCGTGTCTCACATGAATGCGATTCGTGAAGTATGCGCTGAATGTGGTTGTGTTGCATGACGTTCGGTCGTGGTGGATGCGTTGTCGCGGCAGTTGGTGCCGGACGAGTTGTGGGAGTTGGTCGGCCTCTGCTGCCGAAGTTCACGCCGCGTCCGCAGGGCAGCGGGGTCGTCCCGATCGACCAACGATCGGTGTTCACAGCGGTGGCGTACGTGCTGACCAGCGGTTGTGCGTGGCGGATGCTAGCGCCGTCGTTCGGGGTGAGCGTGCCCACGCCGCGTCGCTGAGGCGAAGGACAGCCGCCTGATTCGTACAAACGAAACCCCCACTTAGACCGAGTGCTCGACGCCGACGATGCACGGAATGCCGAGTAGAGCGTGCCTGGGTCGCCCCGGATTCGGTCGCTGGGTGCGAGCTCGACGAACACCTGATGGTCGGCTTCTGTACGCCGAGTATCGACCACGGCGTCTCCGGCCTGAGGGAACGGGAGCACTAGAGCACCACGCTAAGCGAGGTATGACCGCGCGTACGCGGTGTCACTCAGATTCTGGACTGGCCAGATCCTAGCGATATGGGACCTTTTAGCCGCTTCTCAGAGCGTGAGATCTCCCGCAGAATCGAATCGATCCCAATCGAAGGTGTTGGGCGCGAACAGAATTGGAGAATGGAGTGCCTATTGGACTCGAGCAGGCGCAGTTGCTTGTGGCCGCTGCCGAGGAGCGGGCGCGCGAGATCGGTGTGCCGATGAATATCGCGGTGGTAGATGGCGGCGGTCATCTGCTCGCGTTCGCGCGCATGGACCGTGCGATCCTCGGGTCGATCGACATTGCGCTGACGAAAGCGAAGACGTCGGTTCTCTTCAACGGCCCCAGCGAGAACCTGTGGGAATTCTGCAAACCGGGCGGGCCCGCGCCGGCCACCGAACTTACCAACGGTGGCCTGATTCCATACGCCGGTGGTGTGGCGATCAACGACGAGGGCGATGCCCTGCTCGGGGCGATCGGCGTGTCCGGCGGGCTGCCGGTGCAAGACGGTGACGTCGCCCGGGCCAGCGTTGCCCGACTCTTCCAGGAGGTCAAGTGATGAAGAAGGTCCTGATAACCGGTGCGGGAAGCGGTTTGGGCAAGGGGACCGCGATCGGGCTTGCCCGGGCGGGTCATGCGGTGATCGCGACCACGCAGATCTGGCCCCAGGTGTCCGAGCTGCGGGCGCCAGGTCATCTCGGAGTAACGAGAACGGACAGATTGCCCAGGGCCGCAACGCATGTCATCGCTTTCCCGGGGGGCTGGCTCGCCGAGTCCAGGTAGGTTCCGCAGTGATCGGGGGTACGGTGCGTGCGGGTTCCGGTGTTGACGTCGGAGCGGGCGGATGCGCGGCCCGAAAATTCGCTCGATAGCTCAGGGGTGGCACGCCGGTCTGGCGTACGAAGTGGGGGCGCATGGCGGTGGCGTTGGCGAATCCCGCATGGCGAGCGACGATTTCGACGGTCGTGTCCGTGGTTTCGAGCAGTTCGCGGGCGTAGCGCACGCGCGCGTTGAGCAGCCACTGCAGTGGGGTGGTCCCACAGTGGGATCGGAAGTGCCGGTTGAGGCTTCGCACGCTGAGTGACGCGTGGTCGGCGATGTCGGCGAGGGTCAGGGGACGGTGCAGGTTGGCGTTCATCCATTGCAGCGTGTCGCCGAGCAGAATGTCGGTGTCGGCCGGGGCGGGGTGGGCGATGAACTGCGCCTGCCCGCCTTGGCGCTGCGGTGGCATCACGGTGTGGCGTGCGGTATCGGTGGCGGCCGCGGCACCGAGATCGCGGCGTACCAACTGCAGGCACAGGTCGAGTCCGGCGGCCACGCCCGCGGATGTACACACCGTGCCGTCTTCGACATAGAGCACCGCGGGATCGACATCGACCTGGGGATATCGCTGCGCCAAGGTGTCGGCGTGTTCCCAATGTGTGGTGGCACGGCGGCCGTCGAGCAAACCGGCGGCGGCCAAGATGAACGCGCCGGTACACACCGACGCGATGCGTGCGCCGCGCGCGTGCGCAGCTCGCAGCGCGTCGAGCACCTTCGGCGGCGGATCGGCGTGTGTGGGCGCGCGGCCGGGAACGACGATGGTGTGTGCCTCAGTGAGCGCGTCCAGGTCCCAGTCGGTACGCAAATCGACTGCGCCGAACAGGGAATCGGTGCGCGCCCGGCGTCCGGGGGCGACGATGCGGACTTCGTAGGTGGGCACTGCCGCGAGGAGATTGGCGGCGCCGAACACCTGGCCGGGGACAGCGAGCTCGAAGCCGACCACGTTGTCGAGCGCGAGAACCGCCACGATCTTCATGGCCAGATTATAGCGATATCCGTCTTTCTGGCCACTGTCGAGGCGCGGTCGATCCCACCAGAATCGAGGGTGCCGAACGGAAAAGGAGTCTTCACGTGACAGGTCAACACACCGCGAACAGTGCACCGACCGCGAAGTTCGCCGAAACGCCGCAACAGCTCGCGGAACTTTTCGTCGAACGCCTGGCCACCGGTGATCTCGACGGTTTGGTCGAGCTGTACGAAGCCGGGGCGCTGTTCGCGCCGAACCCGGCGACGGAGGTCAGCGGCAGCGCCGCGATCCGTGAGCAGCTGGCCGACTACGTCGGTGCCGGTGCTCGGATCACCCTCGACCTGCACAGGATCGCGGTGATCGAGGACATCGCGCTGATGTCGAGCAATGCCACGGTGGTCGGTTTCGGCGAACATCCGCTGGTCACGACGACCACGGAGGTCGCACGCCGCCAGCCCGACGGTCGATGGCTCTACGCGGTCGACCACCCGTTCTTCAACCACTGACATCGGAGGAAAAATCATGACCATCGACGCTGACGCGCGATCGGAATTCAGCGTGCCGACAACGGAATTGGCAGTCGCCGCCGACGAACTGGCCCGATCGGTGTCACCGGAGTTCATCTACAACCACGCGATGCGCGGCTACTTGTTCGGGCGCGAGATCGCGGCAGCGCTGGGAATGCGGGCCGGTACCGACTACGACGACGAACTCGTCTTCCTCGCCTCCATCCTGCACGACCTGGGCGCGACCGAGCATGCCAACGGCGACCAGCGCTTCGAAGTGGACGGCGCCGACGCCGCCGCGGAGTTCCTCACCAGCCGAGGACTGGACCCAGACCGTGTAAAGCCCGTATGGAATGCCATCGCGCTGCACACCAGCGACGGTCTATGCCACCGCTTCGGGCCCACCGAAGCAGTGACCCAGATTGGTATCGGAACCGACATCATCGGCCGCTTCCGCGACAAGCTCTCACCGGAATACGCCGATCGTGTGCACGCGGCATATCCCCGCTACAACCTGGGATACGCCCTCTCCGAGACGATCGCCGACCAGATCCACGCGAACCCCGCGAAGATGGCCTCTCCGATGAGCTTTCCCGCGCACGTGTACCAGCTGCAATACCCCGACCACGCCCCCAAGCTCACCTGGCACGACATACTGGACGCCTCAGGGTGGGCCGACAAACCGAGGACATGAACGAAATCCGGATTTCGGCCTCCCCAGCGAAATCACTCACCAGTGACGGGACCCCGGGATTCGGTCCACTTGATGTGGCCCCCTGAAACTGGCCGATTGTGAGAGCTGAGGCAGAGTGATCATCAGGAGGTCACTGGGCCGAAGTCGTATTCGTCGTCCGTTCTTCGTCGGGTGTCTGCGCGGTTGCGTGGCGGGAAACCGGTCACCGAGATCGCCTCGGAGACAGGCATTTCGCCGGCCACACTGTTCCAGTGGAAGGCCCAGGCGCTGATCGATGCGGGAGTTCGCGACGGAACACCCAGCGTCGAGGCCGACGAGCTGGCCGCCGCCCACAGTGCCGGTGTGCCGTACATGATTTCGGTCGCCGGGGTACGGGAGCCACCGGTGTGGTGGCAGACGATTCCCCAGATATCCCGGAAGTTGTCGGTATAGAACTGACGGGTCGCGCGTGCAGCGCCTTCGGGCAACTACTCGAGCTCACTCTTGTTGAAAGCTGTTCGGCACCAACCTGTTCGGTCCGACACCTAGCGGTTGCGCACCCTGCTCGATGACGCCGGGGACGGGGCGTCGGATGGCAAGGCGTTGCGGAGGTCGTCGATGAGAGGGTTGGCATCGGTCGCGCGAGTTGCCAGGACGACGCGGACCGAGTCGATGCCCTCGATGGGCACGGTGGTCAAGCCGGGGCGCAGTTGGGGGCGCCGGTCGCCTGCGGCCAGAACCAATACCATCCGTTCCTCGGCGACGAGGTCGAGCTTGTCCTCGAACGATTCGTAGTCGATCGGCGCGTTGCGAGCCGGAACGCCATCCGGGCGCGGCTCCAGGCGGGCGAACTCGCTCCACTGCGGGACCGCGCTCGGGCATTGCGGGAGAACTTCGTCGCCGAGGTCGTCGACGGTCACCGACTCCTTCCCGGCCAGGCGGTGAGTCGTCGGGACGACAAGGACCCGTGGCTCGGCCCACAGCTCGGTGAGGTGCAAGCGATCGATGGGGAAAGGCAGTGGCGCGCGGGCGACCAGGGCGTCCACGCGGCGATCGGGGAGCGCGTGGGCGTCATTCCAGGCCAGATGGCGGGTGCGAATGCGGGCCGTGGGGTGCCGGTGGCGCAGTTGGCGTACGGCATGAGTGATCACCAAGTCCTCGACGTACCCGATGGTGAACTCGCGTGGGGTTGCGGCGTCGCGGGCGGTGAGCTCGGCCTGATGGGCGGCGTCGAGCAGCGCCTGAGCCTGCGGCAGAAAGGCGCGACCGGCTTGCGTGAGCCTGCTGCCCTGTGGTGTGCGGTCGAACAGGCGCACGCCCAGATGCTGCTCGAGGCGCTGGATCTGCCGGCTCAGGGATGGCTGCGCGACATGCAGTACCGCGGCGGCGCGGCCGAAGTTGGCGTGCTGCGCAACGACCGTGAAATAGCCGACAAGCCGGAGATCGAGGTTCGAGCCGGGAACGCGCACGTTTCGAGCGTACCGGCATGCAGTGCGTGCATGACGGGTTGCCGATCAGGTCTTGGACGCCGTCCACTGTCCGGGATTTGAATCGAGACATGGGAAAATATGACGGAAAGCGCGCCCTGGTCACCGGCGGCAGCAACGGAATCGGCCTGTCGATCGCACGCCTGCTGGCCGCGCAGGGCACTCAGGTGATGGTCACCGGGCGCACGGAAGCCGCGCTCGAATCGGCGAGCAAACAGGGACTGATCGCAGTTCGCAGCGACGCCACCGCACGAGCAGACATCGACGCCCTGGCGGACAAGGTCGAGCAGACGTTCGGTCACCTGGACGCGGTATTCCTGAATGCGGGCATCACCGAAATGGAGCCGTTCGAGGCGATGACCGAGCAGCTGTACGACGCCATTTTCGCGGCCAACACCAAAGGGCCCTACTTCACCATGCAGCGGCTGCTTCCGCTGCTTGCCGAGGGTAGCGGCGTGGTGCTGACCACCTCGGTCTCGAACGTGCTGGGGCAGCTGAACCACAGCGTCTACCCGGCGAGCAAAGCGGCCCTGCGGTCGATGACACGAACCTGGGCCCGCGAACTACTGCCGCGCGGCGTCCGGGTCAATGCGGTCAGCCCGGGGCCGATAGACACGGGCATTCTCCACAAGAAACTTCCCGCCGAGGTGGCTGACGACATGGTGGCGGGTTTCGCCGCCCGGATTCCGATGCAGCGCATAGGAACCCCGGAGGAGGTCGCGCGCGCCGCCGTTTTCCTCGCCTTCGAGGCGACCTACACCACCGGCGCCGAGCTCGCGGTGGACGGCGGCGGCACCCAGTTGTGACGCCGGGTACTCGATGCCGCCCGATCCCCGTGAGGTGGGAGAGAATTCTCGGCATGCGGTAAGCCCGCCGCATGCGGATCTTTCCATGGAGGTTCGTCATGTTTTCCCCGCATCGCGGTCTCGCTGTTTTCGCACTTTCGTGCGGCCTGCCCCTGGGGGTGGCCCCCCTGGCTTCGGCTGACAGCCCCGGCCTGGTGCCCTGGGCCTGTCACGGCGCCCAAGACGCCCCTTCCGGCCTTGTCGGAAGAGTCGGGCGAGGGTTGCCGGATCGTCGGACAGGTGTGAGTGCCCGAAACCCACTCCTCCAGCTGGGCGATGAGCGGAGTTAGGTCGACACCCGGCTGCAGGTCCTGCGGATGGATGTAGACGGAGTGCTCGACGCCGACGATGCGCGGTATTGCCGAGAGGCGTGCATCCGCATCGAGGCGGCTGTCAGCCTGCCGGGTCGCTGCGCCGTTGTGTGAAGGCGGATATGAACGAATCGTGTTCGGTAACGTCACGAACCGTGGTCGAGGGTGTAGAAGTGCGTGCCTCAGGACTGTTGGCAGTCGGAGACGGTCACGAGATCTACTGGGAGGAGTCGGGAAACCCTGACGGCATCCCCGCGGTGTACCTGCACGGCGGTCCCGGTGGCGGCCTCGGCACCGGTGCCTACCGAACCAAGTTCGATCCCGCGAGATTCCGCATCATCGGCTTCGACCAGCGCGGCTGCGGGCGATCGATTCCGCACGTCACTGCACCGGGCTATGACCTGGGCCAAAACACGACGCCGGACCTCATCGACGATATCGAGCGGATTCGCGAACACCTCCACGTCGACCGGTGGCTGGTCAACGGCGCCTCCTGGGGCTCAACACTGGCGCTGGCCTACGCACAGGCTCACCCCGCGCGGGTTCGCGGCATTGTGCTGACAGCGGTCACCACGACCAGTCGTTTCGAAGTGGATTGGATAACGGAAACAGTGGGCGCCATCTACCCCGAGGCCTGGGATCGCCTCGCCTCCCACGCCGAGCAAGCGGGCATCGGCTACCGCCGCGGCGACGGCCGCATCATCGAGGCCTGTGCGCAGCTGATGACGCACACGAACCCGGCGGTCCGCGAGCGGGCAGCACGCGCCTGGGTGGACTGGGAGGACCACCACATCTCCATCGGCGCCGATGGCATCCCCGCCACCCTGATCCATGGCCGCCGCGACGTCAGCTCCCCCGCGGTCGTCGCCTGGCGGCTGCACCGCGCCTGGCCGGGCAGCGAACTCGTCATCGATGAGGGCGACGGCCACGGCGGCACGGCAATGGTCCAGGAATGGCGTGCCGCGAACACCCGCCACGCCGACCGGATCGACGCCGAGCCGGACGTCCGGTAACCGATCTCCAGCCGCACGGAGGTCCACCGCCCAGAACCCTTGGCCGACAATCTCTTCCGCTGAACACCACTCGGTCTACTGCTAACCTCGGCAAGGACATTCGGAGGTCGCGCGTACCCGTGCGGCCGAGGGAGGGGTGTGGGGATGCGGGCGTTCGACCTCGGTTCGGGGACAGCGCGGTACGTTGCGTGGCACACCTGACGGTGAGCCGCTCGAGCTTGCCGGTGCGGTGCGGGCGGGGTGGGCCGGAGTTCCCGCGATCGCATTCTCCCGGGAAGAGAGCGAGATCGCGGACGGCCATCCGGTGCCGAATCCCGAATCCGATGACCTGTTCGCACGTAACTCCGCGGCACTTCGAGGTTCGTCATTTTCGGGTGGCCGTGCACGGGTTGTGGGAACCTAGCCTGATGAACGGGCCGACGGATGCGTCCCAACGATTCGTGGCATCGAATTCCGTTGCACCGGTAGAAATCCAGGTGATCGAATCGGAGGTTCGAGGCGCTGAGGCCGCCGTCTTGGCGCGTTTGTGGGGTGCTGTGACCCGTGAGCCCATTCCAGGGATCGGCCGCCGTCACCAGGTTGGCGGGATGACCCGGGTGCGACTCGACGACGGACGGTGGCTTCGTGGGCCGGCGGGGGCCGCCGCACCGCATGCGAAGGGGATCGCGGGTCTCGCGGTGTTCGTGGGGGAAGAACGTATCGACCGCGCCGCTGACCTGCTGCGAGAGTTGCGATTACCGGTTCCATTGGACCGAATCACGCGATTGGCTTCCGAATTGGAGAACAGTGCGGCCAACCTGGCGTCCGCGCGGGCCGTTTCGAGGGCGTCACCGCATCGCGGGGGCGCGCTGTCGTGGGTGTCTGCACGGCGTGCTGCCGATCCCGGGTTCGACGGTTCCGCCTATCTGGAACAGACTGTGGTGGAGGGACACCCGACTCACCCGTGCTGTCGTAGCCGGAGCGGATTCTCTGCCTCGGAGGTACGTGCCTACGCCCCGGAGCACCGTCCGATCGTCGATCTGGTCGTGGTCGAAGTCCCTGCGCCGCGTTGGCATACGGTGGGTGAGTGGCCCCGCCACCTCCGTGCAGGCGATCGGATCCTGGTGCCCATGCACCCGTGGCAGGTCGCCCGGCTCGATCTCACCGATTACGGGCTGCGTGCTCGTGCCGTCGGCATGCCCGCACGGCCGCTGATGTCGGTGCGCACGCTCGCGCCGATTGGCGGCGAGCTCCACGTCAAGACGGCGCTCACCGCCCAATTGACCAGTGCCATAAGGAATATCACGGCCGAGAACGTCCACAACGGGCCGACCCTGAGCCGGTGGTTGTCGTGCCTGGATCTGCCCGGGATGACAGTGCTCGCCGAGCCCGCCGCGGGCGCACTGCGATCGGATACCGGACTCAGTGCGGATATCGCTGTGCTGTTGCGACGGCCGCCGCGCACCGGGCCGGGTGAGCTGGCTATCCCGGTCGGCGCGCTCGCGGCGGTCGATCCGCGCACCGGTATGCCCGTGCTGGCCGAAGCGCTTACCCTCGGATACGCCGACAACCCCACCGCGGCAGCGCAATTTGTCACTACGGTGGCAGCCCTGGCCGCTCGTTGCCTGGGGGCGGTGCTCGCCCGCTACGGCATCGCGCTGGAAGCACACGGCCAGAACCTGCTGGTCGTACTTCGGGACGGACGGCCCGTGCGCCTTATCTACCGCGATATCGGCGGCATCCGGGTCGATACGGCAGTGGCCGCCCGCAGCGGCGTACCCCGAACGCAGGGGTCCGTGCGATCTTCCGATCCGGATGAAACGCGTGCGACGTTGCTGTCGGCGTTCGTCGGCGGCACACTGGCCACGCTCATCACAGCCTGCGAGGACTGCGGGTTCGCATCGGATCAGCTATGGGCCGCGGCAGCCGAGGTGCTGCGCAACACCTGGCCCGCAGGCCCAGAACACCAGGCGCTTTTCGCCGACAGGCTCCCGATGAAGGCGACCACGGCCATGCGACTGGCGGCGGATCCGGACGAATTCCTGTGGTGCAGCGTACGAAACCCGCTCGCGGATATATGAGCGCTCTTCCCTCCCACGTCGTGCGGGCACTGCGCTCACTTGACCACCCGGTGTGCGCGTATGTCTATGACACCGCACGGCTGCGGCAGCGGGTCGCCGAGATCCGTGCCGCCCTGCCCGCCGGTGCCGAGCTGTACTACGCCGTCAAGGCCAACAGTCACCCGGCCGTGCTCCAGACGCTGGCGCCGGTGACCGACGGCATGGACATCGCTTCCGGGGGTGAAATTCGCAAGGCCGCTGCAGCCGGGGCCCATCGGCTGGTGTTCTCCGGTCCCGGAAAGACCGATGCCGAACTCGCCGCCGCGGTCGCGGCCGGGGCGATGATAAACGTCGAGAGCCGACTCGAACTGCTGCGCCTCGCCGAACGAACGAACCCGAACGCCGGGGACCCGGTACCGATCACGCTGCGCGTCAATCGCGCCGGCCCGCCACCACCGGGTACTCATCACATGACCGGTGCCCCTACGGCTTTCGGGATCGACGAGGAGTTGCTGCCGCAGGTGGTTGCCACCGTGCGGCAACTGCCCGGCATCCGACTCGTCGGATTTCATCTGCATGCCGTCAGCAACAACCTCGACGCCGCAGCGCACGCGGAATTCGTCGCCGCGGCGCTGGGTTGGTCGAACGCCACTGCCACCCGCCTCGGGATCGATCTGGGGGTGGTGAACGTCGGCGGCGGCATGGGTATCGACTATCCCGGCGGCACCGACCTGGACCTGTCCGAGTTCGCCGCCCTGGTGCCACCGTTGCCCCCCGGTATCCGTGTGCTGTTCGAACTCGGACGCATGATCGCCGCCGATGCGGGCTGGTATGCCGCCGAGGTACTCGACCTCAAACGCACCCGCGGTCACTGGTACGCGATACTGCGCGGCGGAACACACCATTTCCGGCTCCCCGCAGCCTGGGGATACAGCCATCCGTTCACTGTGCTTCCGGTCCAGGAGTGGCCGTACCCGTTCGCCAGGCCGGGCGTCATCGACGACATCATCACCGTCGCGGGCGAATTATGCACGCCCAGAGACATTCTGGCTCGCGACGCCTACGTTCGCCGACTGCGAGTGGGTGACATTCTCGTCTTCCCACGCGCAGGCGCATATGCCTGGGAGATCTCGCACCACGACTTCCTCAGCCATGATCAGCCGGACATGATCGTGTTCTAGGATCACAGAGTCGTTGGGAGTCGTTGCAGAGTTGGCCAGCCAACGGCTCGGAAACGATTGCTGATCATCAGGTCTTGGATCTTGGCCAGTGGCGGTGCCGCCCTCATGCGGCGCAACCGGGACCACGTGGAATCCACCTCTACCTGATCTTCGCTGTGGGCCTGTGATCACCGGCAGGTGCCCGGCGTTCCGCAGCGTTGTGCCGGGCGCACCAGTCCCAACGACCAGGACTTTCGGCCCTCACGGTGCACCTGCACACGGAACGACACTAGAGGCCTCCTACCGACGCAAGGCAGCGCACGAGGCAACCAGCTCGCCACCAGAATCCGAGTGAAGATCATGAACGATCCAATGCTCATCTACTCCCTCGTCGCCTCCCCCCTTACGGGATCCGGAACCGGCGGGCCGAAGAAGCTGGCCCTGACCGTCGAACCCGGCAAATCCAGCGCTGAGCAGCAGATCGCCTGCGAGGCGATCATGATCGCCGTTCCCATCGGGACCAGTGAGCACGATCTCACCGATCACCCCGAAACCATAAAGATGAACCAGGCGGGTGGACTCGAGCCCCGGCATGGCGGCGGTTGGCTGCCCCAGGCACAGATGAACGACGCAAGCACCTACATGATCTATACCTGGACGCCTCAGTTTCAGACAGGTCTGCTCGACGCCACCTGGAACCTCCGCCTCGAACTGAATCACATTCAAGTCAACGTCACCAGCGCCGCTGTCGAGATCTTCATCGCCGAAGCCACCACTGCGAAATCATCCGGCGATGAGGCGACCTACAAGGTCACCCGAGGCGACCTGCAAACCGCCACCTTCCATCCGTCCGACATGCTATCGGTCTTCCAACCGTTGCCGTGACACTCGCCTCGATCCGCAGTCCCACGCAATCCGTCGCTGGGCGCGGTCAAGCGCGACTGTGTCGCACATTTTGGCAGCAGACTCGAATACCTTGGCCGGGTGCGTCCGGATGCAGTTGGTGCGGCGCGGCGGACAGCAGCTGCTGTTCTATCGGTGGGATGGCTTCTTCTGCGCTCCGGCTCGGGCGGTGTCGGGTGGTTCGGCGGCGGTGGCGGGTTTGCGTATGCGGCTGATGATGAGCCCTGTCGCGGCGAGTGCACCGGTGATAGGCCAGTCGACGGCACCGGCGATGGTGAGTGCGCCCAATCCGCCGTAGTAGAGGTAGCGGGTGGGGATGGCGAGGTTGACTGGGCCTGCCTTGACCCGGATGCCAGGGCCGGGAATCGCTACCTCGGCGCTGAGGTATGGCAGGTTGATCGTCGCGGCGGGCGCGGCGGGACGATCGGCCGATGCAGGAACGGATTCGGGTTCAGGCGCCGAGGCGGGCCGGTCGTTGCTGGTCGTTCTACTGCGGGAAGGCATGGTCGTGGTCCTGTCCGTGAGAACTACCGGGTAATGTCACCACCGGCATGAACCGGATCCGGTGGTGCGAAACGAGTGGTTTGTTCATGGTCGCGCACGGGTGAGATGGTCGGCAAGCGTTCGGCTCGTTCGATCAACGCGTCGGTTCGTCGAGTGAACCAGGACGGTGCGAAGACCACTACAGCGGTGGTGGCGGTGACGGCGGCGAGCACTCCGCCCCAGGCCAATGGTCCCAGCGGGGTGCAGCCGAAGAAATGGCTGACTCCGGGAGTCTCGACGATCGCCACGAGCACCGCGGCGCTGCCGACGGCGGTGGCCATCACGAGCAGGTTTTCCTGGCGCAAGACCAGGGTCTGGGCAAGTTGAGCGCCGACCAGTGCGGTCAATCCCATTGTGGCAGAGCGCCGCCGGGTGCCCGGGGTCCACTGCCCGATCGCCCAGGCTGCGGTGGCCGCGGCCGCGGTGGCGGCTCCTCGACGGGCGATGGCCTGGATCAGTGGTCGTTCGAGTGAGGGAGCCGGGGCAGACAGCACCGACACCGCAGCGGTGGAGGCGCAGTCGGCTGCGGTCGGGTTCGAGTCATCGACTCGCCCCGGTGGCGAGACCGCGATGGCGAGCGCGGGAAACATGTCGGTGAGCAGGTTGACCAGCAGGAGTTGGCGGGTGCTGATCGGAGCACCACCGCGACCGAGTGCGGTGCCGACAATGGTGAACGCGACCTCGCCCGCATTCCCGCCGAGCAGCAGTGTGAGGGCATCACGGACGCTGGCCCACATGTTCCGGCCTTCGACGAGGGCATCCAACAGGACAGTGAGGTTTTCGCCGGTCACCACGAGATCGGCGGCCTCCCGTGCGGGCGAGGACCCGCGCCCGGTCACTCCGACCCCGACATCGGCCATGCGGATGGCCGCAGCATCGTTGGCTCCGTCGCCGACCATGGCGACGACGCGGCCGGACCGTTGCAGCGCCGAGACCACCTGCACCTTCTGTTCAGGGCTGACCCGAGCGAAAACCTGGGCCGAGCCGGCGAGTGTCGAGCGTGCCTCCTCGTCGGCATCCGCGAGTTCGGCGCCGGTGACCACGCGCGCGTCGGCGGGAAAGCCGAGCTGGCGAGCGATTGCCCGAGCGGTGACCGGATGGTCGCCGGTGATCAGCGCAGTGGCGCGGCGCGCGGCCACCAACTGTTCCAGGAGAGGGCGCGCCGAATCGCGGATGGTGTCGGCAAGTCCGACATAGCCGACGAGGGTCAGGTCGGTAGCCAGTGAATCGATCAGATCCGGATCGTCCACCTCCTCGTCGTGAACAACATCGGTCGTGCGCTGTGCGACGGCAAGCACTCGCAGGCCCTGATCGGCCAAGTAATGCACAAGGTCTTCGGCTGCGGCACGGTCGGGGCCGCCGATGTGGAACTTGCAGCGCGGCAACACCACCTCGGGCGCGCCTTTGAGGACCAGCTGCGCATGCGAAGCCGACTCGGTGCCGGCAGAAGCGATGATCGAGGCGGAGTAACCGCGGCTGGATTCGAAGGGAACCTCCGCGACGGTGATCGGTTCGGGACCTTCTTCGCCGACGCGTGCGGCCGCGGTGAGGATCGCCTCGTCAGTGGCATGGGCGTGCCCCTCACCGTGCTCCGGACGTGGACACGCCCGTGCCGCACAGCGCACCACCGCGGCGGCTCGCGGGTCGGTGATCTCCAGGTAGGGGCGATCAGCGGTGAAGCCGGGTGAGACCGCGGTCACGACCGCGAGCCGATTCAGTGTCAATGTTCCGGTCTTGTCGAAGCAGACCGTGTCGACTCGTCCGACGGCTTCGAGTGTGCGTGGAGTGCGGACGAGCACACCGAGGCGGGACAGGCGACGGGCGGCGGCCAGCTGCGCGAGGGTGGCCACCAGCGGCAGCCCCTCCGGTACCGCCGCCACCGCGATCGCGACCCCGTCGGCCACTGCCTGACGCAGCGTCCCCCGACGCGCGAGCGACAAACCACTCACCGCGGCACCCCCCGCCAAAGTCAGCGGCAGGACCTTGGCGGTGAGCTCGCGCAGCCGGTTCTGCACCCCCACGGCCACAGCCGCATCGGAGACCGCGGAGATGGCGCGGTGCGCGGCGGTGGCCGGCCCGGTAGCCACGACAATGGCGCGAGCGTGCCCGGCAATGATCGTGCTGCCTTCGAAAAGCATGCTGGCTCGGTCGGTAGCGTCGTTGGCCACCGCTTCGACCTGTTTGATCACCGGAACCGACTCCCCGGTCAGCGACGACTCGTCGACTTCCAGATCGTCGGCGACCAGCAACCGAGCATCGGCCGGGATCACTTCCGGTGCACGCAGATCGAGGACGTCGCCGGGGTGCAATCGGGTAGCCGAAACAACCGCGACACGACCCGAGTTACGCGCCGCCTGCAGCCGACGTGCCTTGGTCGCCACCGTGGGGACCACCACCCGCCGAACGGCCTGTTCCTGTTCGGCGAACAGCGCCTCGGTGGCCTTCTCGGCGCGCAGACGCTGGAGACCCCCCACCGTCGCGTTCACGCTCATCACCCCGGCAACCAGCACCGCATCGATATTGCTGCCCAAGATCGCGGCCGCCGCCGCACCGACGGCCAGGATCGGAGTCAACGGGTCGCTCAATTCACGACGGGTGGCATCGGCCAGCCTGACCAACAGTGCGGCAGGACGTCGAAGAGACTCTCCGGCACCGGTTTTCGACAGTTCGGACAGCACCCGGTACCACTGCGAGCTCACCGACGGCCGCGACGAGGGCATGGCGCCGGAAACTCGCGAATACACGATCTCGGGGTCGAGGGCATGCCACGCGGTCAGTGGTTGGGGTGGCGGGTCCGGCAGCCTCATGACCCGATGAGCGGCCCACACGCCGGAAATCCAGGCGCTCGCGCCCGCAGCGTTGACCGGGCTGAGCCATTGCCCCAGACCGAGCCGACCGCGTCGACCGGTTTCTCCCGTGACCAGCAGCAATCCCGCCAGGGTGCTACCCGCCTTGGCCAACCGCACCGCGGATTCGGTGGCTCGGTGCGCAGCCGACAGAGCCATGAGTACCCGCACCGCCGCGACCAGATCGATGCCGGCAATGATGTCCGCGGTCCAGGGCGTCGCCGCCGCGGGATCGTCCAACGCCAGCCCGATATCGGCGACAGCGAGCGCGGCCAGCGTGTCGATGGATATGAAGTCCGGGTGCAGCGCGGAGATCAACATGACCGGGCCGCGGTCGTCTCGCAAATCCCGCACGATGTCCAGCAGAGGAGTGCCCGGCTCGTATGCCGCCGCGACCGATGCGGCCAATTCTTCGGTGCCGCCTACATGCCGCAACACCACTCGCGCGCCGCTGCGACGAGCCGTCTCCACCAACGGAATCGAATAGGGATCCGGTTCCCAGCCGACCGCGAGGGTGGCCACCACCTGCCCGTCGACCAGCAGGTCGGCATGCTCGACTCCCGGAGCCGGTGTCGTGATGTCCGGTGGCTGATGCCAGTTCAAACTGGCACCCTCGGCGGGCAACTCGTCAGGGTCCGGCGGTGGAGCCTTCTCACCGTGCAGCAGCGCATCGGCAACCTCGTACACCCGCTCGGCGTCCCACCCTGGTACGCGGACCTGGACATCGAGCACCGTGCGGGTGTCGCCACGCAACGCGGCACCATCGATGACGACCACCCGAACACGATCGAGGCGCCGTAATGCGCCCGGGTCGAGGACCAGGAGCCCCGCCTTGGCCAGCCCCCGGCCCAGGGCCGCCGCGAACGCTTCCCTGCCCATATACGCCGCCTTGGGAACCCCGGCCAGCACCGCATCAGCGATATCGTCGACCGTGCCACCCGCCAGGAGAGCCCCCGCAGCCGCCACGAGCGAACCGTTGGCGGACTGGTCGGCGTAGTCCTCGACGACGCCGACCACTGCCGAGGCGGCGGCATCGACCGACACGTCAACGCTCGAGTCGACGACCACATGCGAGGCCTCTCCGGCCGCAGCGACCGCCCAACTGTGTCGCGGGCCGGCAGAGTCCTGCGCCGCCGAGATCACCGCCATCGCCGGGCACTGCGGCCGCTCGGCATCGGCAAGGCCCGGCTCACGCGTTCGCCAGGTCTGCCGATGAGCCAGCGCCTCGGAAATCTGCCCTGTGCGCTGCATCAGATCCAACAATGGGCTGCCCGGTGCCTGAGCGAGCCCATGAGTTGCCGCCGAGATCGCGTTCAACAGCAGATCGGTACCCACGCGCCCGAGCCGAGCCTCGAGCACAGCAACCACCCGGGGCTGATGCTTGATCACCGCCGCAGCGGCCTGCGCGGCACGCGGCGCACGAGGAACCCTGCCCAGCCATCCGGCAACCGCCCCCGTCACCGCCATCACGTCCATCACCGCCGCCACCGCCGGAACGATCAACGCCAGCGGATCCCCTGGATCAGCCGCCGGCACCACCGCCCTCATCGGCCGATTGCCCGCGCCCGCAACGGTCTCGGGTAAGGCCGCGGCGACACGGCGGATCGCCCGGTGGATCTCATCGATGCCGGTGGTCTCCTCCCGCTCGATCACCAACCGACCGAGAACCCCTTCCACATGGGCCGAGACCACCCCCGGAACAGCCTCGACCGCACGCTCCAACTCCGCGGACCACTGCACCCACGCCGGAAACGGCAATACCGGATCGAGATCGACATGCAGCCTACGTCCCGCCAGCCACGCCACCGACGAGCTCGCCTCGACCTCCCCGCCACCTGGCGAACCGCCGAACACGATGCGCGCCGCCGTACGAATCGGACCGGACACCGGACCCACCAGCGCCTGCGCAGCCACCGCCGTCTCGGCTCCCGTGCGCGCAACCCGCGACACTACCGATACAGCGTGTCCAGCAAACTCACCGAAACCAATGCTCCGCATGCCTCGGGCTTCCCGGGTAATCGGTCGATGGATTTGCCTCAGTCTAGGCGGGCGACGAAAAAAGTCGCTCAGGCACCCATCATTGCGCGCGCCCCGCAACGACCACGCCGATCCGGAATGCACCCTCCGAACAGCCCCGCACCGCACGCATTCACCAAGCTCAGCACCGGAAAACATGCAGGCAGACTGCATTTTTTCGCAACTGGGCCACACTGTGGCCCTCGCCGTCCACACAACTCCCGTAACGGGATGAATGCGCACATAATGATGTGACAACCACAGAGAGGGCACATGAGCGAAGAGAGAAGAACAGCGGTGACCCAAGCTCCGCATGCAGCGCCCATTTGGCCGTGAGCACACCCACTGCGAAGGTTGCGGGCACGTTGCCATACCGCATGGTGACCACGTCGACTGGTCCGGACGGTTCTCGACGACGCCGCCAGGACACGACTGGTCGGCAACATCGACAAGGATCTCGGCGACCGAGTCGAACAACGAGTACGCGTCCGGCAGGCCCAACACCAACTCGTCGCAGAGCGACCGAAAGCCGGCCACACGAGGTAGATGAAGGACCGGGCGGGGCAGGAAAGGATTGCAATGAGCGGTGATTTTGTGCCTCAAACGGACAATTCTCGGCAGATCTTCGATGTATTCGCTGAGATCGGCAAGCTGCCCGAGACGTCCGAGTCGATGCTGACCGACGTTTATTTCAGCGACTTTCCCGAGGCCAGCAGCCGGATCTTCCGGATCTACCGCACCCTTCCGTTGCATTACCACAACGACTGCGATGAACACCTGTACGTGGTCAGCGGCGAAGGGATATTTCATCTCGCCGGTACGGAAAGCCGCGCCGGTCCCGGGATGTTTCTTCGCTTCGCACGCACGCAGATCCACGGATTCCCGAGAATCACCACACATCCCTTCGTCGTGTTGTCCGTCGACGTGCCCCGGCGTCGCCCCGACGACATCGTGTTCGCCGATCCCGAATCCGGTGACGCCCGGAGTTTCATGGCGCGAAACAACGTGTAGGACAGAAGAAAACGCCGCCGGATCCGTACGTGCCGAGAAGCCGGACTCGGTCTTCCGGCCCGCAGGCCCGGCGTCGGAGCTCGATGACGGTCACCTACACCATCGTCACCGAGATCCGTCAGTTGTCCTAGCCTGTACACCGGGCAGGTGTGCAGGCTGACCGACCGGCAGCCGGACCGGCCAGGTGCGAGCAGAGGGCCGGTCAGTCGGGCGAGGGGACCGTGCTGTGGACGCGGGCGATAAAGGTGGCGAAATCGGCCATGAACCCGGTGAGGAACCGCTTCGTCGAGTCGTCGAGGACATCGCCGTCCGGGGTGAAGACGTCGGGGTGGAACTGGATGTAGGCCTCCGGCGAAGTCATCTGCGGGGAGTTGCAGTAACCGAGGACGCTGCGCAGACTGAGCTGAGCAATCGCGGTGCCGAGCTTGCCCGGTGAGGCACCAATGACCGCGGACGGCTTGAGCGTGAACGAGTTGTCGCCCCACGGGCGGCTGCCCCAGTCGATGGCGTTCTTGAGCACCCCCGGGATCGAGCGGTTGGATTCCGGCGTCACGAAAAGCACGGCGTCGACGGCGGTGATGGCCGCCTTGAGTGCCCGGCCCTGCGGCGGGTAGTCGACATCGTAGTCCCGGTTGTACAGCGGCAGATCCTTGATCGGAATCTCGGTGAACGTCAATTGCGGTGGCGCCAGCCGGATCAGGGCCTTGGACAGGGTCCGGTTGATGGATTCCTTGGACAGACTGCCGACGATGTAGCCAACCGTGTAGGTTCTCACGCGTTGCCTCCTCACCAGAGGTTTCCTGTGCTGTACGGGCCGCTTGGCGTCGTCACCAGTTCGCCGGCAGGTGTCCGATCCGCCATCGCCGGAACCGCGGCATTGTGGCCAAATCGAACAGTGTCCAGAGCGGCTCGACTATGTCGAGGTGCCCCGAGTCCTGCCCCGGAGCATCCGTTGGCGCGAAAAGAAGTTCGCTTGCCCAGTGCAGCCGTATCGGGCCGTCGGGCGAGCGTTTGAAGACGGTCAGCAACGGCACAGGCTGGCCGTCGGCGCCGTCGCCGCCGTAGTCACGGCGAAAATCGCAGTTCGCTGCGGACAGCACCCTGATGTGTCGCCATCCCCTGTCCTGCGCATACGCCGTTACCCGCTCGATCGGGGCCTTCGCGACGATGGCCAAATTGCCACCCGAACCGTCGAAATGGGGTGTCGTCCCGTCCCACATGTCGATCAGCGCAGTGCACGATGGACACGGACCTTCGTCGGCGGGTAATTCCGAGAAGATACCCATTGTCGGTTTCGGCCGATCATCGCTCGAATGGCGCGGGAACATGTAGTGATAAAGCATCAATGTGTCGCTGTCGCCGAACAGCTCGGACATACGCACCGTCGTGGCATTGCCGTCGTCGCCGATTCGGTCGAACACATAATCTTCGGGGACCTCGCCGCCGGGCGGTAGTGTTGTCCGTTGCGCCGCGACGGCCTCCATCAGCCGCTGCAGATCGAACTCCCGTTGCAGCAGCGCGTCACGCGCTTCGCGATATTCCAACGACTCGTTCGGAAAAGCTGTCGACATACGGACCTCCTCGATCGGCATGTCATCGAACTCACCTTGTGTTGGATATTACTCGGTCTTGCCGGGTGGCATTTTCGAAGCGCACACGTTCGGCCACCGCGCGGTAGGCGTCGCGTCCGTCGTCGAGGCCGAAAGTGCGTCCGATGGGCAGGGGCCGGAACTGTCCGTTTTCGAAGTACGGCGTGAGCAGGTCGAGCCGCTGGGCCGAGGCTGCCAGGTCGAGTTTGCGGCTGTCGACGCCATGGATCGACGGCTCGCAGCCACTGCGGCATTGCATCAGCTGCGAACAGTTGGTTGCCTTGTTGTTGCTGGCGGGTGATCCTAGTAGGTGGCAATTGCCACATTCGCCATTGTCGGTCGTGGAGGAGTACCCAACCGAGGAGAGCATATGGCAGTACAGACACGATCTCGCTCCGCACAGACGCCCACGGTCGCCGAATACGTGGTCCGCCGACTCGCGGCCCTGGGGATCGAGCACGCGTTCGGGGTGCCAGGCGACTACGCATTCTCCTTCGACGACGCGATCGAGGCCAGCCCCGACGTCAGGTGGATCGGCAACGCAAACGAACTCAACGCCGCCTATGCCGCGGACGGCTACGCGCGGGTGCGCGGCGCGGCTATCTTGTCCACCACCTACGCGGTCGGCGAGCTGAGCGCCCTCAACGGGGTGATGGGCTCCAAGGCCGAACGAGTGCCGGTTTTCCATCTCGTCGGCCTGCCCAGCACCAAACTCCAACGCGCCGGCGCGATCACCCATCACACCTTCGGCGACGGCGTATTCGGTCAGTTCGAACAGCTGTCGGCGTTCGCTGCATGCGCCTCGACAAACCTGACTCCGCAGAACGCCGTCGCAGAGATGGAGCGCGTCATCGATGCGGCCCTCGCACAGCGCAGGCCCGCCTACATCTGCCTCGCCCAGGACCTCGGCCTACTTCCGGTGAGCGGCGCCCCGGTGGCCGGGGTGCCGCTGGCGCAGGTGCCGCAGCCGGCCAGCGACCCGAGTGTGCTCGACGCGGCGATGAACGCGATCCTCAAGCGTTTCTCCGCTGCGGGCTCGCAGGTTGTGCTGCCCGCATACACGATCGCCCGATACGGCCTGCAGGCCCGATTGTCGGCGATGCTGGCCGAGACGGGACTGCGGTATGCCACCACCGTGATGGACAAGGCTGTCATCTCCGAGTCGACGCCCGGATTCCTCGGTATCTACAGTGGCGTCACCTCCGGGCCCGGAGTACGCGAGGCCGTCGAAGGCGCCGACCTCGTGCTCGACCTCGGCGGGACTGTCTTGTCCGACTTCAACACCGGAGGGTGGACCGACGAACTCGACCCGGCAAAGGTTGTCATCGTCGACACCGACCACGTCCGGATCGGCACTCAAACCTACGGCCCGGTCAGCCTGGCCGACGTCATCACCCGACTCACCACGGCCCTCCCGCACCGGGACCTCGGTCCCGTCCCCCCGCCGCGCCCTGTCGAGGTGCGCGGCGCCGTCTCCGACCACATCTCGTCCGAGACGCTGTACCCACGCCTGCAACAGTTCCTGCGCGAAGACGACATCGTGATCGCCGAAACAGGCCTATGCGTCCCCGGCGTCGCGGCGCTGCGCTTCCCCGACGGCGCCGTCTACCACAACCAGACGCTGTGGGGGTCGATCGGCTGGGCTACACCCGCCGCGTTCGGCGCCGCCCTCGCTGCCCCCGACCGACGAACCATCCTCATCACCGGCGACGGCTCCCACCAGCTCACCGCCAACGATATTGGATCAATGGGCCGCTACGGCGCCCAGCCCATCATCATCGTGCTGAACAACACCAAGTTCGGCGTCGAGGAAGTCCTCTCCGCCCAACCCGGCCACGAATTCAACGATCTTGCCGCGTGGAACTACCACCAACTCCCCGCCGCGTTCGGCTGTGACACGTGGTACACCGCCCGAGTCGCCACGGTCGGCGACCTGGACAACGCCCTGAAAAGGGCTGCAGCACACAACGATGCCAGCTACATCGAGGTGGCCCTGGGTGCAGGCGACATCCCGCCACCAGTGCCCGCCGAAGAGCTCACACGGCTCTATCACATGCACTAGATGCGCATTCGCGACAGGGAGGCGAGGAATGCCGAGTGAATTGTCCGGTGTCTCTGCGTTGGTGACCGGCGGCACAAGTGGGATCGGTCGGGCAGCAGCGATGGAACTAGCTCGGCTCGGCGCGCGTGTGGCCGTGTCCGGCCGTGATCAGCAACGCGGCAACGACGTGGTCGAGGCGATCGGCGCCGCGGGCGGGAGCGCGGAGTTCATCGCTGCGGACCTGCGCGATGCGGCGTCGGCGCGCACGCTCGCCGGACGCGCCGTCGAACAGCTCGGCCGGGTCGACGTCCTGGTCAACAACGCCGGGATCTTCCCCTACGGCCCCACCGAGCAGACCACGGAAGCAGATTTCGACGCGGTGTTCGGGCTCAATGTCAAGGTGCCGTACTTCTTGGTCGCCGAGCTGGCGCCGAGAATGGCCGAACGCGGCGGTGGCGCGATCATCAATATCACCACGATGGTCGCCGAACTCGGGACCGTCGACGAAGGCCTCTATGGTGCCAGCAAGGCGGCCCTGGTGTTGCTGACCAAGTCCTGGGCAGCCGAATACGGTCCGCGTGGGGTGCGGGTCAACGCCGTCAGCCCTGGACCGACCCGCACCGAAGGCACCGCAGAATGGGGTGAGGCCCTCGACCAACTGGCCGCACAGGGGCCGGCGGGACGTACCGGAACCCCTGAAGAGATCGCCGAAGCCATCGCTTTTCTGGCAGGCGACCGCGCCGGCTTCATACATGGCGCCGTACTACCGGTGGATGGCGGACGAACCGCCGTGTGAGCACCGGGCGGATCGCGAACCCACCGCCTTCGGTATCGAGATGCGGCTCAGCTGTCCCTATAGCCCCAGACCGACGAAACCGATTGTCGCCATACACATTTCCTTTCCCTACCGGATTTCGGTGCGATCCACCGCGTCCCAGGTGATCGCCCGGTCGCAGCCAGGTGAAGCCGACTGCCGGTGCCACATGCCGAAGACGGAACGAGGAGAAAACGCAATGGCCGACGAGGAATACGACGCGATCGTGATCGGAACTAGCCAGGGCGGCCGGTTCCTTCCCGTCGAGCTGGCCGCGGCGAACCGGAAAGTGGCGCTCGTCGAGCGCGGTCAATTCGGCGGCGTCTGCGTCAATTCCGGTTGCACCCCGACCAAGACGATGGTCGCCAGCGCGCGCGTGGCCTACCAGGCTCGGCGCGCCGGCGAGTACGGCGTGCACATCGACGCGGTGTCGGTGGATCTGGCCGCGGTGCGCGAACGCAAACGAGCCATGGTCGCCGGCGCGCGGCAGAACTATGCGAGCCGCCTGACACCGCAAGGACCCGAGGTGATCATGGGCGAGGCGCATTTCACCGCACCCGGGACAATCGAGATCGCCCTGTCCGACGGCGGAACACGGCAACTCCGCGCGCCGGTCGTCGTGGTGGACACCGGCACCCGGCCCCGACCGCTCACCATCCCCGGCGCGAACGAGGTGCCCGTGCTCGACTCCACATCGATCATGGAGCTGGACGAGCTCCCGGAACATCTGATCATCCTCGGCGGAGGCTATATCGGACTGGAATTCGGGCAGATGTTCCGGCGATTCGGCAGCGAGGTCACCATCGTCCAGCGGGCGGATCGACTGCTGACGATCGAGGACGAGGACGTCTCCGACGAAGTCGCCACAATCCTGCGCGAAGACGGCATCACCGTCTCGACCTCCTCGACACCGGTACAGGTCGAGCAGACCTCCCGGGGCGTTCGACTGACCGTTCGCACAGCGGACGGTCAACGACAGATCGACGGCTCACACCTGCTCGCGGCAATCGGCCGAATACCGAACACCGAAGCGCTCGCCGCTGAAGCAGCCGGCATCCGGCTCGACGATCGCGGCTTCATCGAGGTAGACGAGTACCTGCAGACCAGTGCTCCCGGCATCTACGCGATGGGCGATGTCACCGGCCCCCCGGCCTTCACCCACTCGTCCTACGACGACTACCGCATCCTGCACGCCAACCTCATCGAGAACGAAAAGGCAAGCACGCGAGACCGTCTCGTCCCGTACACGGTGTTCATCGACCCCCAGCTCGGCCGCGTCGGCATGACCGAACGCGAAGCCAGAACACATGGGCGCGCGATCCGCGTCGCGAAGCTCCCGATGAACGCCGTCATCCGAGCCATCGAGACCGGAGAGACCCGCGGCTTCATGAAGGTCCTCGTCGACGCGGACGACGGACAGATCCTGGGCTGCGCAATCCTCGGCAGCGAGGGAGGCGAGGTCATGACCGCGATCCAGGTCGCCATGCTGGGCAAACTCACGCACACCGCCATGGCCCACGCGATCTTCACCCACCCGCTCCTGGCCGAAGGCCTCAACACCCTCTTCGCGACATTCGACACCTGACGTGCGGCGCGGAGCAACCGATCGGTGGGCAACACTGCGCCACTCGGACATCACGTTTCCCGGTGAGTCGGGCGAATACTGGCGCGCACGCAACGAACTGCTGGATGCCGAAGACGAGCTTCGCCGGCTGAACGAAAAAGTCGCCGCCTACATGGCCTCGGGCACATGACATTTCCACCACGCACTACTTTGCCGAGGATCGGATACTGTGCTGGTCCTCTGCGCCGCTGGCCGGAGGAGTTGCCAGCCCCGCAGGTGCAGATGCTTCGACCGCTTGACGTCACCCGCAAGATCGTGGTCCTGCATGACCCGGAACTTCGCAGGGCGACTCAGGCTTTCCGCACCGGGCTGTCCCGGGACTGCGCCTGCGTCTGGTCGTAACGCTGCCGTGCGGCCGCGACCTGTGGCGAGAATTCGATAATCGTGGACAACAACTCGCCGAGTGAGTCGAGGACCGCCACGCCTGTCGGGGTGAGGCTGTATTCCACGTGAGATGGAATGGAGCGCACCAGGTTCCGATCCACCACCCCGTCACGCTCGAGCATCTTCAGTGTCTGCGACAACCTGCGCTCGCTGACCCCGCCCACGGCGCGTTTGAGTTCGTTGTATCGCAGCGTGTCATCGCGCAGCGCGATCAGGATCAGCAGCGACCAGGTGTTGGCGATGGTGTCGAATGCCTCCCGCACCTCGCCCGCCCGCTCGAGTACCTCGTTGACCGACACCCGGTATCCCGGCCGTTGCTGGTCACCTGTGGCTTCTCCCATCGGCCAACCATACATCTTGCCTGTACACTCATAACGTATGTACTCTCGTTTTGAGAGCACAATTCCCTTCCGAGGAGGTTCCGACATGACAACCGAGTTCAACGACTGGACCGTGGGCGACAACAACACCGTCACCTTCAACGCCCCCGCCGGCTTCGTCTTCGATCTCGTCACCCAGGCCCGCTTCTGGCCCGAATGGCACGTCGCCAGCCACGACGTCGGCGGCGTCACCGAACGCCCCTACCGCGTCGGCGATGTGATCTACGAACACGGCCGCCTCGAGGACGGCAGCGAACAGCACCTCTACTGGCGCGTCGTCGACCAGGAGTACGCCAAGTCCTCCCTCATCGTCGACCGCGACCTCGGCGCTGGCCTGCAGTACCTGCTCACCGAGGACGACGGCACCACCACCTTCACCCGCCGCACCCTCTACAGCCCCGACTCCCCCTTCACCCCCGCCCAGCGCGCCATCGTCGCCGAAGCCAGCGCCGAAAGCGTCCGCGGCCTGCACCGCCACATCAGCGCCCTACTGGACAAAGAACACAGCAGCATCCCGCCGGTCTCCGCGTAGAACGAAACTCCACAGGACGGCCGGCGGACTGTCCACAGCCATCGCGTCCGTCCGCTGGCCGACAGCGTTTCCGCCACGTCTGCCGGACGCACTGAAATGCCGCCTATCGAGCGGTTTTCGGCCGTTCACAGCCTTCGCAGCAGATTCCAGCCAGGGCTTCTGAGACATCGGGTGCCCGCCGAACGACAGGCAGCCACCAACAGGGGCGACGGATGCAGACAAACGGGCATCAATCAGCTTCTGATAGTCGCATCAACCGTCAATCAGCGTTCCCGGCGAAATCGCTGACCCGCACAGGCCCCACCCCAATAGCGCCCCGGCGGGGGGCACTGTGAACACGGGAACGGATTCCCAGGGTATCGGTCACTGTGTAACTATCGACTGACCGTGCCGGGTGGGCGGTGGCGTCAAACGGCGAATTTTGCGACGGCTTGCGCGGTGACCGGGGTGAAGAGGTTGATCAGGTTGCCGTCCGGATCGCGGAACAGCAACGACCGGTTCCCCCACGGCATCGTCGTGGGCTCGTTGACGAAATCGGTGACCGTATCCCGCAACCGCCGGTAATCGGCGTCGACGTCGGGGACCAGGAATTCGATGATCGCGGTGTGGTTGTCGGCCGGGCGTGCGCTGCCTTCCGCGAACAGCGCCACGGTGCGGGTGCTGCCGATCGCGAGGGTGCCGGCAGGTGTGACGATTTCGGCGAAATCCGGTGTAGCCCAGGTTGCTTCGATGCCGGTCACGTGCTGATAGAAACCGGCCAGCCGTTGAATGTCGTCGGTGATCAGACGGATCGAGACGAGTTTCATAGCGTGCTCCTACTTCTCGGATGAGGCGGAGGTTCCGCCATCGCAGACCACGGTAGAGTCGATACCGGACAGTTTCCGCCCGGTATAGATGCGAGAATTTCCGAGATGACGCGCCCCACTGCCCGAGTGCTGGCCCTGCTCGAGCTGTTGCAGGCCGGCGGCACCCATACCGTCGGCGAACTCGCCCGGCGGCTCGGCGTCGATGAACGCACCGTCAGGCGATACGTCACCCACCTCACCGACCTGGATATCCCGATCCGATCGGTGCGGGGCCGCTACGGCGGCTACCGGCTCGCCCCCGGATACCGCATGCCACCGCTGATGCTGACCGACGACGAAGCGGTGGCCGTATTGCTCGGACTCCTCACCAGCCGGTCGACAACTGCCACCTTCGCGGCCGACAGCGCGACGGCCAAACTCCGCCGCGTCCTGCCCGCACGTCTGACCGCCCGCCTGGACGCACTGATCAACACCGCCGAATTCACCGCCGACGCCCGCCCGGACGTCGCTGTCGAGAGCTCCGTCCTGCTCCTGCTCGCCGAAGCGACCCGCGAACACCGACCGGTCGCAATCGATTACACCGACCGCAACGGGCGGCCCAGTGAGCGCATCGTGCACCCGTACGGGCTCGTCGAGCACTCCGGCCGCTGGTACCTGACGGGACAGGACAGCACCAGTCACGAACTACGCCAGTTCCGGCTCGACCGCATCACCGCGGTGACCACACGGCCCGGAACATTCACTCCGCCCGCCGGATTCGAGCCGGCCGCACATCTGCTGTCCGCACTTGCCACGGCACCCTATCGGCACGATGTGTCGGTCCGAGTTCAGGGAACGCTCACCGAGATCCGCCCGCTGCTGCCCGCCGCGATCGCGACCGTGCACGAGATCGACCCGTCGCACGCTGACACCGGCCCGTGGGTCCGCGTCCGAATCCGGGCCGTACAACTCGACTGGATTCCGCCCCTTCTCGCCGGCCTGAACCGCCCGTTCGTCATCGAGCACCCCGACATCCTCAACGACGGCGTCCGCGCCCTGGCTCGCCGACTTACCGCGGCCGCCGACGGCCGATACCCAACGCGCGGGTAGACCCCGCCGATCAGCGAGAATCTGTGGTCACGGCGCGAGGCGAGGCCGGGCGGGTCGGGCTCAGGGCTGCTTCGAACACCTGATTCGTACAAACGAAACCCACTCCCCCAGCTGGACAATGAGCGGAGCCCAAGCCGAAACCCGGCTGCATCGGCGAACCGCTTGCGGCCGTCGCCGATCTCGGGCGCGGGCCGATGTCGCGTTTTTGCAATCGCGTGCGGTGTCGGTGTTGCAGGCTGGCGGACAGTAATTTTGTTGCGGAGAGGAAACACCATGGCGGTTGCCACGTTGAAGATGCTCACTCTGGACAGTGCCGACGCGCGGCGAGACGCGGAGTTCTGGGCGGCGGCGCTCGGTTGGAAGATCGCACACGCGCAGGACGAGTACGCCATGCTCACCGGTCCGGATCACGCACTCGGGTTCGGCACGATCCCGGACTATCAGGCGCCGGCCTGGCCGAACGAGAATGGCACCAAGCAGTTCCATCTGGATTTGGCGGTCGAAGACCTCGAGATGGCCAGTGAGCAACTGGTCGAACTGGGCGCTACGGTGCCGGAGTTTCAGCCCGGTGAGAGCTGGCGGGTGCTGCTCGATCCGAGCGGCCACCCGTTCTGCCTCACCCTCGCTGCAAACTGGAGCTAGCTGGCTACATCGGCGAACTTCATAGCCGTCGGCGCGGATTCCGCCACGGGGTCACTGTGTAAATATTGACTGGTCGAGCTCGACGGCCTGAGTGCCAGCATCCCCCGAGTTCGAGCGGATGGCTTGGGAGCCGTATTTCCGTGCCGTGGAACAGATCCTGCGCGGGGTCGGCGGGCGGCCGCACTGGGGCAAACGGCACTTCCGCTCCGCCGCCGACCTGGCCCCGGAGTACCCTGACTGGGATCGGTTCGCCGCGGTCCGGGACCGGCTGGATCCGGGCCGCCGCTTCACCAACGCCTACGTCGCGCGTGTACTGGGGGATTGAGCATGCCTCTGCTGTACGACCGTTTCCCCGAGCTCCGCGATACCGTGCCGCACCTGTCGCTGGGCGCGGCACCGACCCCTCTGCGCCCGCTGCCACCGTTTTCCCGGCACCGAGACCGAGATCTGGCTCGCGGACGAGGGCTCCTTCGGTGACGGTGGCTGGGGTGGCAACAAGGTCCGCAAACTGGAGTGGTTACTGCCCGACGTCGTCCGCCGAGGCCGGCGCACCATCCTCACGGTCGGCGGGCTGGGTACCAACTGGGGGCTGGCCACCGCGCTCTACGCGCGCGAGCAGGGGCTCGCCACCGTGCTGGCCCTGGTCGACCAACCGGTGGACGAGCATGTGCGCGCCCAGCTCGAGCGCATCCGGAACTCCGGCGCCACCGTGTACTTCACGCACACCGTGGCGCGCACCGCACTCACCGTGCCGTGGCTGCTGGCCCGGCACCGCACCGGGTCGATCCCGCCGTATCTGCTGCCTGCCGGTGGGTCGTCGCCGCTGGGCCTGCTCGGCTACGTCGAGGTCGGGCTGGAACTCGCGGCCCAGGTAGCAGCCGGTGTCATGCCCGAACCGACACATGTCGTCACCGCCGTCGGCTCCGGCGGCACGGCCGCCGGGCTGGCGCTGGGGCTCACCCTCGCCGGACTGCGCACCCGGGTGGTGGGCGTCGTGGTCAACGACAAGCTCCGGCTCAACCTGCACGGCCTGCTGCGTACGGCAGGGCGTACCGAACGGCTGCTGCGGGCCCGCGGCGCGCATCTACCGAACGTGACACTGACCGCAGATCGGCTGTTGCTGGTGCGTGACCAGCTCGGTCCCGGCTACGGCCATGCGACCGACTCCGGCCGAGCCGCACAGATATCAGCCCGCGAGAACGCCGGACTACACCTCGAACCCGTCTACACCGCCAAAGCGATGGCCGCGATCCTGGATCCGCGGCGGGGATTCGATGCCGGACCCATCGTCTATCTGCACACCGACGGCACTCGGTGATCACACGGGGCCGCGGCTCGAAACGAGCTCCGGACTCACCGGGGGAATTCACCCTGTCTCGGCGGGTGCGTTCCGAGGACGGTGGTGAGCTGGAGATTGGTCTCGTCGTCACTGCCGGGTACGGCGGTCATGATCACGATCTTGAGCTCGGAATCGCCGTCGGTCAGCACGTCACAGTCCACCGTGACCGGACCCACCGACGGATGCCGGACGGTCTTGCGAACCTCGCGATTGGCAGCCACCTCTCCTGTCGCCCATTGTTCTGCGAACCTGGCGTTGCCCGCATTCAGATCTGCGATCAGCGCGGCAAGGCGGCGGTCCTGAGGGAATCGGGCGGTGGCGCGGCGCAGATCGGAAACGAGAGCGAGGTCGGTGGTGTCCGGGTCGGTTTCGGTCACCGGCCACAGCGCCAGATAGGTGTGATCGTCGTTCACTGGGAACCGGTCGCGGGCAAAATTGCGCAAGGGCGGCGGAATCTCGGAGGGGTCGCCCAGCAGAGCGGCCCACCCACGGTTCCACCACACCATTTGCCAGTCAGCCGCGAACACCGCCACCGGCACGTCCCCGAGACGGACAAGCACCCGCTGCACGCCAGGCGGAACATGGTCGGAAATCATCTCGTCCGCCGGCGGCACGAGCCGTGCCAGGCGGAACAGATGGTCCCGCTCGATCGTGGACAATTGCAGAGAACGCGCCAAAGACGCCACCACCGACGCCGAGGGTGTCGTCGCCCGCCCCTGCTCCAGGCGCACAATGTAATCGACCGAAACTCCGGCCAAGTCAGCGAGTTCTTCCCGCCGCAGTCCGGTCGCCCGGCGCCCGCGGACGACCGGCAACCCGGCTGCCGACGGGGGCAGCCGATCCCGCCACGCGCGAATGGTCGCGCCCAGTCCAGCGCTGGGGGGTGTCGTCGACATGTTGTTCATTCTCCTGCATCTCCGATCAGGTGCTGGGCCGCGAGGGTGGTATTGGTCTTCCTACCGTCGAAGCGTCCCTGGCCCGACTCCCCCGGGCGAGGCAACCATCGAACCCATGACCATCACCCTTATCACCGGAGCCAATAGAGGCATCGGCGGCGAGACCGCCCGCCGCCTGATCGCCTGCGGCCACACCGTTCTCCTGGGAGCGCGCAACCGCGAACAGGGCGAATCCGCAGCCGCGACACTCGGCGCACGCTATGTCCCCATCGACGTGACCGACGGCATCTCGGTAGCCGCTGCGGCAGCGAACATTGCCGAGCACGAGGGCAGAATCGACGTCCTGATCAACAACGCCGGTGTGCAAGGTCCCTTCGGAGATCCCAGCCATCTCACCGCTGGGGACGCCCTCGCCGTCCTCGACGTCAACCTCCTCGGTGTGATCCGTACCACCACCGCATTCCTGCCACTGCTGCGCCGCTCCGACGATCCCGTCATCATCAATGTCAGCAGCGGCATGGGCTCCCTCGCCATCACCCACGACCCCCACCGTTCCGAGTCACAGGTCATCGCGCCGCTGTACGCCTGCTCGAAAGCAGCACTGACGATGCTGACCACCCAGTACGCCAAAGGACTCGACGGCATCCGCATCAACGCCGCCGACCCCGGCTACACCGCCACCGACATAAACGGTCACACCGGAACCCAAACCCTCACCGAAGGCACCGACGCCATCGTGGCACTCGCCACCGAGGGCCCCGGGGCCGGCACCGGACGATTCGTCTCCCGCCACGGCGAGATCACCTGGTCCTGAAAACCACCCCCGGCAAATCAGCAGTCTCGAAGAACAGCGGGTGCCGCCCGCCGGGCAGTTGCGCAGCAGGGCGTCCAGGGCGTCGACGGCACGTGACCACGAGAGGTCGATGGAGCGGGAATGGTGGCCGAATCGGGACTGTCAATCCGAGCTCGAGATTTATCCTGGCCGGTTGCAGCGTCAACCCCGGATGATCTTGCGGGCAGCCCTTGGTCGATGATTCCTGTTGCGATACATGGAATGTCGAACCAAGGGCTGCCGGGGTGTGTCCGATCGCGGGCCGTGTGCTGATCGTGGCTGATGATCGGGCCGTTGGTCAATTCGAGCTCGTAGGCCGCTGATTGCAGCCGGTCCATCGCCGATTGGGCCAGGAGCGGGTCGGCCATCATGGTCAGGATCTCCGAGGGTTCCCGGTTGCTGGTGATCACCGTGGAGGCTTTGCGGTGGCGCTGACGCTGTTGACGACGCGCCTTGCCGTCCGGTCAATTCAGGCGCGATACCTGGTATGTGGTGATGTACCAGCCGGTGTCGAGGTGGCCGAGGGTGATGCCGAGGTTGACGTCGAGGGCTGGGCGGTCGGCGAAGGAAAAGACGACGGCGAGGTAGGCGTAGATGAGGTTGTCGGCTTGGCGGCGCGATTCCAGGATTCGGTAGTCGGCTTTCAGGCCTTCGGGTTGAGATTGGTAGTAGGCGGCGATGCCGGCGCGGCCGACGGTGTAGGGGTGTAGGCCCTGGAAGATGGCGTCCTCGGTGAAGGTCGCCGCCACTCGACTCGAGTCGTGATCGTCAACGGCGGATTTCCATTCATCGAGAACGGTCCGCAGAATCGAGTCGGTTTCCGGTGCGATGGGCATGGCTGGTCTCCTGAATTCGATTGGCGGATAAGCGGGATCGGGTTAGTGTCCGGCGCTCATACCGCCGTCGACGTGCAGGATTTCGCCGGTGACGAACGGGGCGTTCTCCAGGTAGACGACGGCGTCGGTGATGTCTCGGATCTCGCCCATACGGCCCATCGGATGCAGGGCGGCGAGGAATTCGTGCGTCGACTCGTCGTGCATGGGGGTGTTGATCGTGCCGGGCGAGACGGCGTTGACGCGGATACCTCTGGTGGCGTACTCGATGGCCAGGGATTTGGTGGCCGATTGCAGGCCGCCCTTGGTGAGTGATGCCAATACCGATGGGACATTGGCGTTGGCGTTGTCGACCAGGCTGGTGGTGACATTCACGATGTGACCACCGCCGCGGGGCAGCATGGATTCGATCGCCTGTTGGGTGATGTGGAAGAACCCGGCCAGATTCACGCCCGTCACGTCGGTGTAGTCGGCGGGGGTGTAGTCGGTGAACGCTTTGGCGACGAAGACGCCCGCGTTATTGACGAGGGTGTCGACCCGGCCGAACCGCTTCAGCGCGGCGTCGATGACGCGGCCTGCGGTGTCGGCTTCGGCGATATCCCCACGGACGGTGAGCAGATCGGGCTCATCGGAGGTGGTGATCGACCGGGATGTCGCAACGACTGCGTAGCCTAGCTTGCGGTAGGCATCGACGAGACCTTCGCCAATGCCCTGCGACGCACCAGTAACAACAGCGACCTTCTGGTCGTGGGAGTTCATCGCGAACCTTTCTTTCGGACACACCGCTTGGTGATGCACTCATGATGTGCCCGTGAGCGATGCGGCCGCCACGACCAGCTTCCTTCCCTGTGATAGACGCAGCCTCTCAGTCTGGGGGTCGGCGGTGCGGGTCGTCGCCGGGCAACCAAGCATCGGGCCCATGAATACCGAGATCCCCGACGCCGTCACACAGCGCCTCGACCACCGCCAGCACGGCGGCCCGATCCTCGTTCGCGCGGCGAACCAGCGACCACGTCCAATACACCGCCGGTGAGACGATCTCGCGTCGGACCAGATCCGCCGGAATGGGTGCGGCCATATCTTTCGGGGATCGCACAATGGGCCGCGCGCTGCGCCGGACGTGATCGAAGAACGCGGGTCCGGTGATGCCACCGTCGCTGATCCGCACCGTCCGTCCGCCGGTGTCACGAGCCAACTGCTCGGCGTAGACGTTCCAGGACAACCAGGATGTGGTGTCATCGTCGAGCAGCACAATGGCTTCCGCTGCGGGCACCGCGTCGCTCCGGTGCCCGGACGCGACCGCGTGCAACCGATCAGCACCGATCAGCCGCGCAGCTAGACCCCACCCCGCCAGGTCTTGGGACCGCACCCAGCACACGGCGAGGTCGAGGCTGCCGTCGGCGACCCGCGCTGCCTGGGTGTGCGAGGGCGCCACCCAGGCGTCGAGATGTATCTGTGCCACCGCGGTGGTGCGCGCGGTCAGATCCGGTGGCAGCCAGCTGACATATCCCAATCGGACCTTCTCGGCTCCGGCCAACCGCCGTGCATTCAGCTGCAAGTCCTGCGCGCGGGTAAGCAGGGCGTGCACCTCGGGCAGCAGGGCCGCGGCGGCCGGTGTGAGCGTCACCGATCGGCGGTTGCGGTCGAACAGCCGCACCCCCAGATCACGCTCGAGCGCTTTGATCTGCTGCGACAGCGACGGACCCGCGATCAGCAGCTGTGCGGCGGCCCGGCCGAAGTTCAGCTCCTCTGCGACCGCGACGAAATACCTGAGCTGACGTAATTCCACCCGCCGATGGTACGTCGGTCGGAGGCTGCACCTAACACAGCGGAGGTAGCTGGTCGTGGTGTAGGTGCCGGTCGAGGGGACATGATGAACGCACCCGCCCGTGAATGGAGATGAGCCATGCAAGAGTTTCTGGTCGAGATCATCACCACCGTGCCCGCCCGCACCGCCTCAGCCGAGGTTGATCGTCGGCGTGCGGCCGAGGCCGTTCGCGCACGAGAGCTGGCCGCAACCGGCCACCTCGCACGGCTGTGGCGGCCAGTCGGTGAGCTGCGCAGCATCGGCATCTGGCGCGCCGCCGACCGCACCGAGCTGGACGAGAAGGTACTGGCAACGCTCCCGCTTCGAGAGTGGATGACAGTGAAAGTCACCCCACTCGAACCGCACCCGAACGACCCCGGCCAGCAACAACACCTGTCGTGATCTGCTATCGCCGGAACGAAAGCCGCTGAGCTGCAATAACTCCCTGCAATCGGACGCTCCTGATGGTGGCTCCCCCAGAGAAGCAACGACCTGCGCACTCCGTGTCATCCTCCTCGTGGCCGCCAGACAAGACCCGAGGACTCTGGCGGCCGACCCTTCTCTGAACAAGCCGTTGGTCGCGGCGCCATCCGCCCCTCAGACCAGTTCGGGGACGCGCAGATGGGCGAGCGCGATCTCGAAATCGCCGACTTCGAGCACGTTGACACCAGTTTGGCGGGTATCTTCGCGGCGTAGGGCCTCGAGTTGTTCGCGGTTGCGTTCGATCGCGTCGGAGCTGTCGAACGTCTCGCATGCGACGCCGCGTCCGGTTGCCCGGTCGATCAGCAGGCTCGTGCTGCAGAACCCCGGCATCTGTTCCAGCTGCGACGCCGCCATGGACTTGTAGGTCTCGACCGCTGCGTCGAACCGGCCCAGATCGTCGGCCTTGGCCCAAGTGACCTGGGCACATGCACCCTCGCGTATGCGATGGTCGCGGTGCATGGCCCCGACCTCCCACTGCTCGACCCGCGCCGAATCGGCACCGAACAGCTGGACGGCGCGGTCACGGAGCGAGTGCACCTGATCGGCGCTCTTGCGCATCGCCTCTTCGGACTCCCACGATGTCGTCGCGATGCAGCGACCGGACGCCCGGTCGACCAGCAACGACATCCCGATACAGCCGGACATGTCCTCCAGGGCCGGCATCACCTTGTCGCGCATATGCGCGATCCCGGCGTCTATCGCGGAGGGCTTCGCTTGAATTGTCGTAGAACGTGCGTACACGATCCACTCCCTCTGTGCTCGGGGCAGCGCCTCGGTGGCGCCACCGATGCTCCCCACACTGCTCCGGCGCCACGGCCCAAGCAATAGCTACGAAATAACCGATAACGATCCCGCCAAAAGCGCCCCTAATGCGCCTGAGGGCCTCCCCAGCCGACCGACTTCCGGCACAACAAGTCTCGTTGGACGGGCACCGCCCCTGGAAGACACTGGGGCGCTGCCTATTCGGACGGGAACGGGGTCCCGGGCCGGTGGCCCTGCTCCAGGCGATGGGCGGCCACGTCCCGACGAGATGCCTGTTGTTCAGGTGAGTATTGCGCCGCCGTCGAGGGTCAGCACACTGCCGGTGGCGTGGGCCTGGGTGAGCAGGAACAGGTACGCCTCAGCGATGTCGTCGACCTCGCCGACGCGGTGCAGCGGGGTGGTGGCGGCGGTGCCGTCGTAGAGCTGCTGGCGTGCCTCGGCGGGAAGGGAATCCCACAGGGGTGAGCGGACGACGCCGGGCATGACCGCGTTGACCCTGATCGGTGCGAGCTCGATGGCCAGGGCCCGTGTCAGCGCCTCGATGGCGCCGCAGACACTGGAGGCGATCGCGGATCCCGGCATGGGGCGCGGACCCGCAGTGCCAGTGGTCAGGGTGATGGAGCCGCCCGACCGCAACCGGGGCGCGGCGGCCTGGACCGCGGTGAGCGCACCGAAGTAGCGGAGTTCGAAGAACTTTCGCGCATCCGCAGGGTTCAGCTCAGCCAGCGGGGACAGCAGCAGCGCGTCACCGGCGGTGTAGATCACATGGTCGAGGACGGCGATCTCATCGAACAGTTCGCGTACTCGGTTGCTGTCGGCGAGGTCGGCGACGAGGCCGGTGGTACCAGCGGGCAGGGTGGCTAGCGCCTGATCGACGTTGCTGCGCCGGCTGGACACGACGGTGACGGTTGCCCCCCGCTTCGCCGCGGCCGTGGCGACGGCCAACCCGATACCTGAAGTGCCACCCAGTACGGCGACGTGTTGTCCGGACAATCCCATCGGCTCTTTCCTCCTTGTTCGGGAATCTGCCCTTCCACTTTCGGTTCCGGTGACCGTTGCCGTCCAAGACCTATCGCCGCCGCTGTAATACCCTGAAGGCATCATGTCCGATGTCGATCTCCGCAAGCTGCGTTACTTCGTCGCCGTGGCCGAAGAACTGCATTACGGCCGGGCCGCGCAGCGGCTGTATATCGCGCAGCCAGTGCTGTCGCGGCAGATCCGAGCGTTGGAAGACGAACTCGGCGCGCAACTGTTCATGCGCAACCGGCGCTCGACGGCACTCACACCCGCCGGCGAACAGCTACTGGCCGATGCCCGCCCACTGCTCGCCGGCGCACAAGCGTTGCGCCGACGGGTGATTCGCGCGGCGCACGGCACCGATGCGTTCACCGTCGGTTTCATGCCCGGCCTGATCGTGACCGCCCCGGTGCGTGCCCTGGCCGAGCGGTACCCGGAACTCACCCTCGAGTTGGTGCGCACCACCTGGGACGACCAGACAGCAGTCGTGCGCGACGGCCGGGTCGATGTCAGCTTCGTCCGCCTCCCCGTCGACCCGCACGGCCTGCACCTGCAGCACCTGTACACCGAACCGCGGGTCGTGGTGCTGGCCACCAACCACCCTCTCGCGGAAAAACATTCGGTGTTCGTCGCCGACCTCGCCGACGAACACCTGCTACAGGATCCCGACCTCGCCCCTGAGTGGCGCGACATCGCCACCGAGCTGCGCGCCACACGTCCCCCGATCCCGGCCTTCCGCAGCGTCGAGGAAAAACTCGAACACGTCGCCGCCGGTCGCGGCATCATCTTCTTGCCACTGTCGGTGGCGACCTTCTACACCCGCCCGGACATCACCTACCTCGAGGTGCCCGACATCGCACCCAACCAGGTGAGTCTCGCCCGGGCCGCGGAGCGAACCAGCCCGCTGATCGACGAATTCACCGAACTCGCCACAACACTCAGCACCGAACATGTAAACGGCAGCCTCACGTCGTGAAGTCGACACATGCAGTGGTCCGAACCGCCCGGATCCCCCGAATGGGTACCGCCGTGAGCGATTTCACAGGCGTATAGGGTCGCGAACCTCACGTCGACGCGGACGACGACCTACGAAGGGAATCGACGTCGCCGCTGGCCACGATGACCGCGGTGATCCCGGTGGAGATCGGCGACGGCCTCGCCGCCGCCACTCCCCTGGTGATTCTGGGGTCGGCTCGACCAGGGTGTGGACGGGAATTCCCTGCCCACCCGGTCGCGGTGAGCAGGGAAATCGTGTCAGTAGGTGTCGCCCATGACTACACCTTCGCGGCGCGGGTCCGCACCGCCGATCCAGCCGCCGGGTTCGCGTTTCAGTGCGCTGAGCCCGCTGGACTGCTGCACGACCGAGACCTGGTGTCCCATCGCGCGCAGCTGCTGGACGAGGGCGTTGTGATCACCGTTGTCGGCGGTGTCGATGTCCGGGTCCTCGCCTCCGATGCCGGTGACCGGCGTGTTCTGGGCGCCGAAGTCGGCCAGTGAGACCGCCTGCTGCGGGTCCAGGTTCCAGTCCAGCAGCGCGACAAGGGTTTTGACGACGAACTCGGGGATCATCCCACCGCCCGGAGAGCCGGTGACGTAGGCGAGCGGGCCGCGGGTGCCGTCGGGGTTGTGGTCGAAGACCAGGGTCGGGCTCATCGAGCTGCGCGGACGTTTGCCGGCCTGGACCCGGTTGGCGACCGGGGTGCCGTCGGGCGCGGTCGGGGTGGCGCTGAAGTCGGTGAGCTGGTTGTTCAGGATGAATCCGTCGACCATGTGGAACGAGCCGAACGACGATTCGACGGTCGTGGTCATGGTGGCGGCGTTGCCGTACTTGTCGACGACGGAGATGTGGCTGGTGCCGTGCTCGGGCTGCTGGGGTCCGGCGGCGACGGGCACCGCGGCGAAGTTACCGGGCTGGGCGGTGCCCATAGTGTGTGCCGGATTGATCAGGGCCGCACGCTGTTTCAGGTAGGGCTTGTTCAGCAGGGTGTCGGGGGTGCCGCCGGGCAGCGGGACGAAGTCCGGGTCGGCGATGTACTTGTCGCGGTCCGCGTAGGCGAGCCGTTCGGCCTCGGAGATCAGGTGCACCGCTTGGGCTTTGGGCACGCCGCCGTTGCGATCGAGACGGTCGGGCCCCAGCTGCGACAGGTCGAAGTTCTCCAGGATGCCGAGGGCCGAGGCTACGGTGATGCCGCCCGAGGACGGCCCGGGCATGCCGCAGATGGTGTGGGTGCGATAGTCGGTGCAGACCGCGGTGCGCTTCTTGGCCTGGTAGGCGGCCAGGTCCGCGAGGGTGATCTGGCTGGGGGTGCGCCCATTGGAGGCGGTGCCCGCGGCGTCGACGATGTCGTGGGCGAGGGGGCCGGTGTAGAAGGCGTTCGCGCCGCCGGCCGCGATGGTGCTCAGGGCCTTGCCGAACGCCGGGTCGGTGATCGTGGTGCCGATGGGCTTGGGTGAGCCGTCGGGATGCAGAAAATAGGCCTTGGCATTGTCGTCGCCCGCGAGATCTTTTGCCGTTGCGGCGATTTCGGCACCCATGCGGGGACTGATCGCGAATCCGTGGTCGGCCATGTCGATCGCCGGGGTGAACAGGTCATGCCATGGCTGCTTGCCGTGATCATTGTGCGCAGCCTCGAGCAGGCGCAGCACGCCGGGCACGCCGATGGAGCGGCCGCTGGCGCGGGTGCTCGGGTGCGGGGTGGTTTGATCGGTGTCGCTGACCCAGCGCAGGTAGTTCTCGGTTGCCGAGGCCGGTGCAGTCTCGCGCCCGTCGTACGCGTCGACGGTCTTGTTCGCGGCGTTGTAGTACAGCATGAACGCGCCGCCGCCGATGCCCGTGGCCTGCGGTTCGACCAGCCCGAGCACCATCTGCGCGGCGACCAGCGCATCGGCGGCGGTCCCACCGGACGCGAGCACCCGGCAGGCCGCCTGGGTGGACAGCGGATTGGCGGTCGACACCCCGTAGCTGTGGGTGCGCACCGAGGTCATGTCGGTGCGGTACCCGGTGCCGATCTCGGGATTATTCGCGATATCGCCCGAGGCAGGCGGCGCGGCCACGCTGACGTGCGTGCCGTTCGGCGTGATCGCACAGCCGCCGTTGGACGCGTCGGAATGGCTGGAGGAGCATCCCGCCAGCAGTCCTGAGACCAACAGCAGCGCCGACGCGGCCCCTGTATAGAGAGGTCTATATCGCTTCATGGGAGAGCACTGTAGCTGTAATCCCGGTCACCGGGATAGTTCTGATGTTCCCTCTTCTGCCGAGAGTTCGACAGTCGCGCTGTTGCCAGTGGCGGGGACGCAGAACCGACCGCGGTGTCCATCCCCCGATGGGAAGCCGGATTCCCCGGAGTGGACCGCATCCGATACTCTCCGGCATAGTCGTACGGCAACGAATGTCGTTACGCGGGAAGGATATCGACTGATGACGGCGCGGCGCATGGCAGCGATGGTTGCGACAGCGGCGGGAATCGCCGCGGCAGTATGTAGCACGGAACCGGCGCAGGCCGCTCCGCTGCCGCAGGTGACGCCGTTCGGCACCACGCTGTTCACCTTCGGTGACGCGAATTTCTGTGGCGGAGCGATCAGTGTCGGGCTGGAGGCCGCACCCCACGCGCCCGGCCACGTGCTCGCACACGTGACGCCGACCGGATATCTGCACGGCCCCTGTGGAAATCACGTGGCGCTCGGCTGGCTCGGTTCGCAGGGGCTGCGTTCCACGGACGTGTATGTCCACTCCGATACAAGGCCTGGTCACACCGTCACCACGGATCTGTGGGTAGGCAGCGGCGTCGCCAAGGTCATGGCCGACAGCTGGCCGATTCAGGGTTCCTTCGCGGAGTGGTATCTGTACGTGCCGTAGGGATGGGTCGGGTGCACACTCCGCGCGGGTAGGGTCGGCCACGGTGACGGCGTTCTTCGTCGGCCTCGGTCTCGAGGCGGACCCGAAAATGGCTGTCGAAGGGGGCCGAGGTTACGGGCTGGTCGGGTGCCCGAATCTCAGCTGCTCATGGCGGGAACGGCTTCGAGGCTGCGGTGGGCCAGCAGTTTGGCGGCTGCGTCGGGGGTGATGTTTTCCGTCCGGCTGATCGCGAAGACCTCGCCCAGGGTGTCGCCGATGCCGCGGGTGTGTTCGGTGACCGCGTCCGAGCTCCAGCCGAGTACCTCGTGTCCGATCAGATGGAAGGCGCCGCCGGCGTTGGCCACGAAGTCGGGTGCGTAGAGGATTCCGCGTTGCTGCAGGACCGCGCCGGCCTCGTCGTCGGCGAGGATGTTGTTGGCGGCGCCTGCCACGGCCCGGGTGTTCAGTTGCCGTGCGACCCGGGCGTCGATGATTCCGCCCATCGCACAGGGCGCGAAGATGTCCGAGGCGGTCGACAGGACCGCGTCGGTCTCGACGATCGTGTATCCCTGGGCCCGGGCCCTGTCGAGGCGATCCGGATCGGTGTCGGCGACGAGTACGTGCGCACCCGCCTGCCGGGCGTGGGCGGCGACGCCGGATCCCACGGCCCCGATGCCCTGCACGAGCACCGCGCGCCCGGACAGCTCGCCCAGCCCTGCGTGCCGGGCCGTGGCCTTCATCGCCTCGAAGACGCCCAGCGCGGTGTTGTCGGCGCTGGAGCCGGCGCCACCGCGTTCGACGGAGCGGCCGAAAGCGAATTTCGTTGTGTCGCTGAGGATGTCCATATCGGCGGAGTTGGTGTTCATATCGGGGCCGGTCCAGTAGTTGCCGTCCAACTTCTGGATGTTCTCCGCGTGCAGGCGCAGGATCCGCTGCCAGGTAGCTTCGTCGAGATCCCGGCGCGGTGCGGGCAGCGCGATCACCGATTTCCCGCCGCCCATCGGCAGGCCGCTGACCGCCATCTTGAGCGTCATCGCACCGGCGAGCCTGCCGACGTCGGCGAAGGCGTCGGCCAGGTCCGCGTACTGCACGGCCCGGGTGCCGCCCGTCGCGGGTCCCAGGCGGGTCGAGTCGAGCCGGATGATGAAGAACGCGCCGGTTTCCGCGTCGTGCCGGGTGAGCGTGAGTTCGCCGTCCCATCGCAGGGCGTTGTGGAGATCCATCTTGGAACCTTTCGATGTGTGTGGACCGGTCCCCACCGGACCGGGAGTCATCAATGGGTGTGCAGCGGTGTGCCGGCCAGCGCGAGCATTGCCTCGCCCAACGCCTCGTGCTGGCTGGGGTGGGCGTGCAAGAACGGAGCGACGTCGGATGCCAGCGCTTCCCAGCCGACGGTGAGCTGGGCCTCGCCGATGAGTTCGCCGACGCGGTCGCCGACCATGTGTACCCCCACGACCGGACCGTCCTGATCCGGGCCGCCGGCGCGGACCACCTTGATTCCGCCGGTGGTCCTCAGGATCTGACTCTTGGCGTTGCCGGCCAGGTCGTAGGTGACTGTTGTTGCGGCACCGTACCGTTCGTGTGCGGCGGCCTCGGTCAGGCCCACCGAAGCGACCTCCGGATGCGAATATGTCACCCGGGGGACGAGGTGATCGGCCGTGGGGGTGGGAGTCAGGCCCGCGATTGTTTCGGCGGTGACGATGCCGTGCTGAAAACCCCGGTGCGCCAGCTGCGGTCCGGGCACGATATCCCCGACCGCGTATACGCCGTCGACCGATGTCCGCTGGTGCGGATCGGTGACGACGAAGCCGCGATCGAGCTCGATGCCGTTGTCTTCCAGTCCGATTCCGTCGGTGCGCGGGGCGCGGCCGACGGCCACCAGCAGCAGATCGGCGGCGATGCTCCGGCCGTCGGCGAGGTCCACCGTCACACCGGTATCGGCGGGTTTGGCCTCGGCGAGTTCGGCGGCGGTCAGTATGGTGATCCCGCGGCGGCGGAAAGCCCGCGTGAGTTGTTCGGAGCACCAGGGGTCTTCCGTGGCCAGGATGCGTGGGAGTGCCTCGACCACAGTTACCTGAGCGCCCATCGAGGCCCAGGCGCTGGCGAATTCGATGCCGATGACGCCGCCGCCGAGGACAACGGCCGTGCCGGGTACGAAGTCGAGGTTCAATGCTTCGTCGCTGGTAATGACTCTGGACCCCAAGGGAATTCCCGGGATCGATCGCGCGCGGGATCCGGTTGCCAGCACCACCGCTGTGCCTGTCAGATGAGTACCGGCGACTTCGATAGTGTGCGCGTCGACCAGACGTCCGTGTCCGGAGACGACCTCGATGCCGTGGCCGCCGACCAGGCCGGTCAGCCCCGTGTACAGGCGGTCGATCACGGAGTTCTTGTACTCGTGCAATGCGGCGACATCGACGCCGGAGAACTGTGAGAGAACACCGAATGCCGCACCGGCGCGGACATTTTCGACTATCTCCGCGGTGTGCAGGATCGCCTTGGCCGGCACGCAGCCCCGGTGCAGGCAGGTGCCGCCGAGCTTCTCGGCCTCCACGATCGTGACCGACAGACCCAGTTGCGCCGCGCGCAGCGCGCACGCGTACCCGCCGGGTCCGCCGCCCAGAATCAGCACGTCGCTGTGCGAGCCCGGCATCACAGCCTCCCCAGCGCAGCGATCGGGTGCTCGAGATAGTCCGCGAACAGGCGCAGGAATCCGCCGGCACTGCCGCCGTCGCACACCCGGTGATCGAAACTGAGCGACACCTGGCCGACCGTGCGGATCGTGAGCTGCCCGTCCACGACCCAGGGTTTGTCGATGAAACGTCCAACGCCCAGGATCGCGGCCTCGGGGTAGTTGATGATCGGTGTCGACCCGTCCACCCCGAAGACGCCGTAGTTGTTGAGGGTGAACGTACTTCCGCTCAGCCGGGCGGGAGGTAGTTTGCCCTCGCGCGCCAGCGTGGTCGTCTCGGCGAGCTGCCGCGCGAGTTCGGCCGTGGAGAGGCGGTCGGCGTACTCGATCACCGGCACCACCAGGCCCCTGGGGGTTTGCGCCGCGATGCCCAGGTGGACGTGCCCGAAGCGGACGATCTCTTCGCGCCCGAGGTCCACGGTCGCGTTCAGCTCGGGGAATTGCGCGAGGGCGGCCAGGGCCAGCCGCGCGAGGAGCGCGAACACGCTCACCTGCTCGTCGGCGGGAAGCGCCGCGTTGATCGCGCGGCGGGCGGTGAAGAATTCGGTGGCGTCCACGTCCACCCAGGTGGTGGCGTCCGGGATTTCGCGGCGGCTGGCCGTGAGTTTGTCGGCGACCGTCTTGCGCAGCCCCCGCAACGGAATCCGGGCGTCCTCGCGGTGGTCGTCGCTCGGTCGCGGCGGCACGGTATCTCGTTGTGAGATGGCCGCATCGATGTCGGCGCGAGTGATCACCCCGCCCGGGCCGGAACCGTGCAGGCGGGCGATCTCGATCCCGTTGCACCTGGCCAGATTGCGCACGATGGGTGAAACAACCCGTGGCGCAGTGTCATTCGATGCGATCCGGGTCGGTGTCGGTGCGGGCAGCGATGTGGGCGACGAAGCGGACGGTGCGCCGGATCCACCCCCCGCTACGGCCGGTGTCACGCGCCGGCGGCGTCGAGGACTGTGGCCGGTCCCATATCCGATGAGCACGTTTCCCGACCCGGCCTGCTCCTCGACGCGATGCCGTTCGTGCGTCACGTCGTCCCCTCCGTCCAGGCCCGCGGTCGTGTCCTCGACGGTGATCAGCGGCGTGCCCACCTGCCGGATTTCCCCTGGCGCTCCGTGCAATTCGACGACGACACCACCGATCGGGGAGGGCACCTCCACCGCGGCCTTGGCGGTCTCGACCTCGACGATCGCCTGATCGACCGCGACGATGTCGCCGACTTTCACCTTCCACTCCAGGATCTCGGCCTCCTGGAGTCCCTCGCCGAGGTCGGGAAGCCGGAATATGCGGCCGCTCATGCGCTCACCGCCCACCGGGTATCGATGTCGCCCCGCCACTGCAGGCGATCGATCGCGTCCAGGATGCGGTCGACATCGGGCAGATGCAGATGTTCCAGCTTCGGCGCCGGGTAGGGAACGTCGAAGCCGCTGACCCGCAACACCGGCGCGTGTAGCGAATGGAAGCAGCGCTCCTGCACGCGGGCGGCGATCTCGGCCCCGACCCCCGCGAAACCCTGCGCCTCCTGAACCACCAGGCAGCGGCCCGTCTTTCGCACCGACGCCGCGACCGTCGCGTCGTCGAACGGCACGATCGACCGCAGGTCGATCACCTCGACCTCATGCCCCTCCCCCGCGGCGGCCTCGGCCGCCTCCAGCGCGACCGCGACCGAGGGGCCGTAGGCGACGACCGTCACGTCACTACCGGTGCGCCGCACCGCGGCCTCGCCGAGAGGCCGTCCCGTCGACAGGTCGACCTCCGCTCGGGAGAAGTACAGGCGCTTGGGCTCCAGGAAGATCACCGGGTCCGGATCGTCGATCGCGTGCCGCAGCAGGGTGTAGGCGTCGCCGACGGTGGCCGGAGTCACCACCTTCAGTCCTGGAGTGTGGGCGTAGTAGCCCTCGCTCGAATCACAGTGGTGCTCAACGCCTCCGATGCCGCCAGCGAACGGGACGCGGATCACCATCGGCGCAGACAACGTCCCGCGGGTCCGGTTGCGGATCTTGGCGACGTGCGAGACGACCTGTTCGAACGCCGGATAGGCGAAGGCGTCGAACTGCATCTCCACCACCGGCCGGAACCCGGACATCGCCATGCCCAGGGCGAATCCGACGATGCCGGACTCGGCCAACGGTGTGTCGTAGCACCGATTCTCGCCGAATTCCCGGGTCAGTCCGTCCGTGACGCGGAAGACGCCGCCCAGGGCGCCGACGTCCTCGCCGAAGACGACCACGCGGTCGTCGGCGGCCAGCGCATCCCGCAGCGCGGCGTTCAGCGCCTGAGCCATGCTGATCTGGGGCATCGGTCAGTCCTCCGGGGTTTGCGCGGCCTGTTCGGCCCGCATCTGGGTGAGCTGCTCGCGCAGTTGTGGAGTCGGTTCGGCGAATACGTGCCGGAACAGCTCGTCGGGGTCGGCGGGCCGGTCCACGTTCATCCGCCGCCGCAACGTGGCGGCCTCTTCCTCCGCCGTGGCGGCCACCGCGCTGACGAAGTCGTCATCGATCGCACCGAGATCGCGCAGGTAGGTTTCCAACCTCGACAACGGATCCCGGGCCAGCCACTCCCGCACCTCGTCCTCGGCGCGGTACCGCGACGCGTCATCGGCGTTGGTGTGCGCGTCGATCCGATAGGTGTGGGCCTCGATCAGATACGGCCCGCGGCCCGCGCGCGCGTACCGGACCGCCTCGTCCAGCACCGCCAGCATCGCAATCGGATCATTGCCGTCGACCTGCTCGCCGGCGATGCCGTATCCGATCCCCTTGTGCGCCAGCGACGGCGCGACCGACTGCCGGGCGAGCGGAACGCTGATGGCAAAACCGTTGTTCTGCACCAGAAACACCACCGGAGCGCCGAAGACCGCCGCGAAATTCAGCGCCTCGTGGAAATCGCCCTCGCTGGTGGCGCCGTCACCACACAGCGCCAGCGCGACGGTGTCCCGGCCCTGCCGCGCCTCCCCGTAAGCCAGGCCCGCCGCGTGCAGCAGCTGGGTGGCCAGCGGCGTGCACTGCGGCGCACACCGGGTGGCGACCGGATCGTATCCGCAGTGCCAGTCGCCGGCCAGCAACGTCAGCACCTCCACCGGATCGACACCACGAGCGGTGAGCGCGACGGCATCGCGATACGTCGGGAACAACCAGTCCGACGACCGCAGGCATTGCGCCGCCGCGATCTGACACGCCTCCTGACCGCGGGAGGACGGATACACCGCCAACCGGCCCTGCTTGGTCAGCGCGGTCGCCTGCCGATCGAACCTTCTGCCCAGCACCATCCCGCGATACATGTCGACGAGCCGGTCACTGTCCGGCAGCGAATATCGGTCCGCGCCATCGCAACTCTCGCTTGGCTTGCCGTCCGGTTCCAGAAATCGCACCGGACGCTCGCCGGGCAGCAACCGCTCATATCGCCGGATATTCGGCGGATCGACGACCGTCACCTCTACCTCCACATCAATTTGTATAGATGTTCGCGACTGCGGCGGCGATGTGCCAAGCGATTGATTGAAGGAGCAGACGATTTGCCATACAATCACTCTCGTCTGAACATAATGACCACGAATGGTCACATCGGTACCCCCTGGACGGTCACATGGCACACGAACCGGAAGCCGGTCATGACCTCGACGTCATCGATCGGCGCATCATCCACGAGTTGGTGAGCGACGGTCGGATTTCGGTTCGAGAGCTGGCCGAGCGCGTGCATATATCGCGGGCACACGCCTATACGAGGCTGGACCGGCTACAGCACGAGGGGATCCTGGGCGGCTTCACCATCCGGATCGCGCACGAGCGGGCGGGGCTGGGCGCGTCGGCCTACGTCGGGCTGTCGATCGATCAGGGCGCCTGGAAGCGCATCTCGGCGCGGCTGCGCACGCTGCCCTTCGTCGAGCATTTCTCGCTGCTGGGCGGCGATTTCGACGTTCTGGTGCTGGTGCGCGCCCCGAACAACCACATCCTGCGAGACCTGGTGCTCGACACGCTGCACACACTGGAGGGCGTGCGGTCGACGAAGACCTGGCTGATCTACGAGGAGGACAACGGGCCCGGCCCGGCGTGGGTGTGAACAGTGCGGCGACCACATTCGCCGGGCTCGTCCGAGACACCGTGTCACCGGCAACGACGGCGGACTCCCTCCGCCTCGAATATCCCGCTGCCCGTGATTCGCGCCGGAGATCAATAGCAAATACGCACAAGTAATACCGCCCGCATCGAGCGAACCGGGCGGTTGCCGGAGCACACGAAAGACCGACCGAGCGCACGGCGTCGCACCATTCGAACGGCGCGCCGGAAGGCCCGGACGCGGGCTCCGGAAATGTATTCGATTGGCGGGAAGAATTATGGGTGTCCCACAGCTCCCGGCATTGAGCGAATGGGCGAGCGGGCTCTTCAGGCGCCGCGGTGGTCGATCAGGCGGCGCGCCTTTCCCGTCGACCTTTCCAGCGCACCGGGTTCGACCAGGTCGATCTCGACAGTGACGCCGATGCGGGCCTTGATCTGCCGGGCCAGATCGGTTGCGGCGGCGGCGCGTTGGTCCGGGTGGGCGCCCTGGGCCGCCTCGACTCTGACCGTCAGCGCGTCCATGCGCTCGCGGCGGTGTAGGACGCATTCGAACTGCGGGGCCAGGGCGGGGACGGTCAGGATGATCTCCTCGATCTGGGTGGGAAAGAGGTTGACCCCGCGCAGGATGATCATGTCGTCGCTACGGCCGGTGATCTTCTTCATCCGGCGCATGGTGCGCGCGGTGCCGGGCAGCAGTCCGGTCAGATCCCTGGTGCGATAACGGATCACCGGCATCGCCTCCTTGGTCAGCGAGGTGAAGACCAGCTCGCCGTCCGCGCCGTCGGGCAGCACCTCGCCGGTGGCCGGATCGATGATCTCGGGATAGAAGTGGTCCTCCCAGACGTGCAGGCCGTCTTTGGTTTCCGCGCATTCCATCGCCACTCCGGGACCGATGACCTCGGACAGGCCGTAGATGTCCACGGCGTCGATATTCAGCCGGTTTTCGAGCTCGGTGCGCATCTGCTCGGTCCACGGCTCGGCCCCGAACACCCCGACGCGCAGCGAGGTGGCGCGCGGGTCGATGCCCTGCGCGGTCATCGCGTCGAGGATGGTGAGCATGTAGGACGGTGTCACCATGATGGCGTCGGGCCGGAAGTCCTCGATGAGCCGAACCTGGCGTTCGGTCATGCCGCCGGACATCGGAATCACGGTGCAGCCCAGTCGTTCCGCCCCGTAGTGGGCGCCCAGGCCGCCGGTGAACAGGCCGTAGCCGTAGGCGATGTGCACGGTGTCCGACGGCCGTACGCCGCCCGCGCGCAGGCTGCGGGCGATCAGGTCCGCCCAGTTGCTCAGGTCGTTCGCGGTGTAGCCGACCACGGTCGGCTGCCCGGTCGTGCCCGAGGAGGCGTGGACGCGCGAAACCTGGTGGCGGGGAACGGCGAACATGCCGAACGGATAGTTCGCGCGCAGGTCGGCCTTGGTGGTGAAGGGGAACTTCGCCAGATCCGGCAGGTCCCTCAGGTCGGTGGGATGCACGCCTGCGGCGTCGAACGCCGCGCGATAGTGCGGGACATTGTCGTAGGCGTGGCGCAGCGACCATCGCAATCGTTCGAGCTGCAGCGTCGAAATGCGGTCGCGAGAGGCGAATTCGATGCCCGATTCGGACGAGGAAGCAAGGGTGCTGGTCATGATATGGCTCCGGGGTCAGGCATCGAAGTCGACGGTGATCGACTCGCCGACGGGATAGGTCTGGCAGGTCAGGACGAATCCGGCCGCCACCTCGTCGTCCTCGAGGGCGTAGTTACGGCGCAGGTCCACCTCGCCCGCGGTGACCCGGGCGCGGCAGGTGCCGCAGACCCCGCCCTTGCAGGCGAAGGGCAGATCGGAGCGGATCCGCTCGGCCGCGTCCAGGATGGTAGCGTCGCGGGGCAGCTGCCCGGTGGTGCTGCGGCCGTCCAGCACGAGCGTCACCGTGCTGACGGGGCCCGCGGCGCCGGTCTCGCGGTGTTCGTGCTGCGGGGGCGGCGCGTCCTCGACGTAGAACAGTTCGCTGTGCACGCGATCGCGGCCGATCTCGAACTCGGCCAGCACATCCCGGGCGTCGGTGACCATCCCGTGCGGCCCGCACAGCCACACGTGGTCGATATCGGCGATCGGCACGACGGCGTTCACGATGGCGCGCAGCCGGTCGGCATCCAGTCGGCCGCTGAACAATTCGACATCCCGCGGCTCGCGCGACAGCACGTGCACGACCTCGAACCGGGCGTGGTGACGATCCTTGAGGTCGGCGATCTCCTCGGCGAACATGACCGAGCGCACGCGCCGATTGCCGTACAGGAGAGTGACTTCGGTGTCCGGATTCTCCAGCATCGAGCTTGCGATCGATAGCATGGGGGTGATGCCCGATCCGGCGGCGATCAGCAGGTGGCGCCCGCCCGCGGCGGGATCGGCGGCGAAGGCGCCACCGGGCGGCTGCACATCGATGCGGTCGCCGGCCGCGACCTCGCGCACCAGCCAGGTCGAGAACAATCCGCCCGGCACCTCCCGGACCCCGACCCGCGGCGCCGCACCGACCGGCGCGCAGATCGAATACGAGCGGCGGTGTTCGACGCCGTCCACGGTGCGGCGCAGGGTCAGCGACTGCCCTGCGCGAAAGCTGAACTCCCGGGCCAGTTTCGGGGGAATGTCGAAGGTGACCGCCACCGCGTCGTCGCACAGCCGTTCCACATCGGCAACGCACAACGAGTGGAACCGCCGGTCGCGGGCCGGGCCCGGGGACGGCGTGATGCGGGCTGGTGCGGTCATCTCAGATTTCCTTGATGTGATCGAAGGGCTCCCCGCAGGCCCGGCAGCGATAGTGGGCCTTGCACAGGGTGGACCCGAATTCGGAGACCAGGTGGGTGTCCCGGGCGCCGCACTGCGGGCAGACCAGCTCTCGCGGCAGGGAGGTCAGGGTCAGCGGCACGGGGCCCGAACCGCGGCGCGGCGCGGGTCCCGGCGCGGAGTAGCCGTACTCGCGGAGTTTGCGCCGCCCGTCGGCGGTGATCCAGTCGCTGCTCCAGGCCGGAGACAGCGCCGTGTCGACGCGGACGTCGCCGAAACCGTTGCGGCGCAGCGCCGCGGCGATGTCCGCACGCATCGCGGCGATCGCCGGGCAGCCCGAATACGTGGGCGTGATCGTCACGAGAACCGCTCCCCCGCCAGCGATCTCGACGCCGCGCACGATCCCCAGATCGGCGAGGGTCAGCATCGGCATCTCCGGATCGAGGACCGACTCGACCAGCTCGCGGGCCCTGGCCGCGGCGGCCATGCTCACCACCTCCCCTCGGGATGCGCCCGTGCCACACATTGCATCTCGGCCAGCAGCAGGCCCAGCGCCTCGGTGTGCACCCCGTCCCGGCCCGCCCGGCCGGCCAGGGTCCCGGCGGCCGCGCCTTCGGGGGCATCGAGTTCGGCCGCGTGCAGGACCTGCCGCAGGACATCGTCGAATTCGGTGCGGACCGCGCTCGGATCGACCGCGATGCCGGCCGCGGCGAGGGTCCGCTCGGCGGCGGCCGGGACGAACAACTCGGACACGTAGGGCCAGACGAATTCGAGCGCCTCGCGCATGCGTCGCCGCGATTCGGTTGTCCCGCAACCGAGGGTCACCGTCCATCGGGCCGCGTGGTCACGGTGATACGTGAGCTCCTTCGCGCCCTTGTCCGCGACCGCGGCGAGCACCGGATCGCGCGAATCACGCAGGCGCTCCAGGACGGCCAGCCGCCATGTCGAGAAGATCAGCGACCGGACGATGGTGCGGGCAAAATCGCCGTTGCCGATCTCCACCACCCGCACGCACCGGAATTCGCGCTCGTCACGGAAGAAGGCCAGCGCGTCCTCGGCGGGCACGGGCGAGGACGCGGGAAGTGCCGGGACGCATCCGGGGTCGGCGGCGGCCGCGCGGGCCAGCAGCAGGCGGGCCTGACCGAGCAGGTCGAGCCCGATGTTCAGCAGGGCCACCTCCTGCTCCAATTCCGGTGCGCGCGCGGCCCACTGGGCGAATCGCTGCGCCGCGATCAGGGCGTCGTCGCCGAGCATCAGGCAGTACCGTGCCAGGGCCGCCGGGTCGGCATCGGCGGGGACGGTGGTGTCCACACCGGCCAGGGGGTCCTCGAAGTCGGTCCCGAACGCCCAGCGGCCGTGCTCGTCAGCGTCGACGAGGCCGCCGTAGGCGTTGTCGTGGTCGATCATGCTGGCGCCCTTCACATGTGGGGGACGTGGTCGGGAATGTCGTAGAAGGTCGGGTGCCGGTAGACCTTGTCGCCGCTGGGCGCGAAGTACGGATCCTTCTCCGACGGGCTGGTGGCCACGATCGAATTCGACGGCACCACCCAGATGCTCACGCCCTCGTTGCGGCGGGTGTAGACGTCGCGGGCGTGCCGCAGCGCCATCTCGTCGTCCGTGGCGTGCAGCGAACCCACGTGCACGTGGTTCAGGCCGCGCTTGCCGCGCACGAACACCTCGTACAGCGGCCACCGCGCCTCGACGGGGTGCTCGGTCATTGTGTGGGTTCCTTTCGCTCCCGCGCCGCGAAGGCCACGGCAGCCTCCCGCACCCAGGCGCCCTCCTCATGGGCGGTGCGGCGGTTGGTGATTCGTTCCACGTTGCAGGGACCGTTGCCCTTCAGCACGGCCCCGAATTCGGCCCAGTCCGGCGCACCGAAGTCGTAGGCCTCGCGTTCGGCGTTCCAGGCCAGGTCCGGGTCGGGCAGTGTGACGCCCAGCGCCTGCGCCTGCGGGACGGTCATGTCGACGAATCGCTGGCGCAGTTCGTCATTGGTGTTGCGCTTGACGCGCCAGGCCATGGATCGCGCGGTGTTGGGCGAGTCGGCATCGGGTGGGCCGAACATCATCAGCGACGGCCACCACCAGCGGTCCACCGACTCCTGCACCATCGCCCGCTGCTCGTCGGTGCCGCGCATCATCGTCATCAGCAGCTCGTAGCCCTGGCGCTGATGGAACGACTCCTCCTTGCAGATCCGGATCATGGCCCGCGCGTACGGTCCGAAACTGCTGCGGCACAACGGAACCTGATTGCAGATCGCGGCGCCGTCGACGAGCCAGCCGATCACGCCGACATCGGCGTAGCTCAGGGTCGGGTAGTTGAAGATCGAGGAGTACTTCTGCGTGCCCTCGATCAGCCGCCGGGTCAGCTCCGCCCGATCCGCGCCGAGGGTCTCCGCCGCCGAATACAGGTACAGACCGTGCCCGGCCTCGTCCTGCACCTTGGCCATCAGAATGGCCTTGCGCCGCAACGACGGCGCGCGGGTGAGCCAGTTGCCCTCCGGCTGCATGCCGATGATCTCCGAGTGGGCGTGCTGAGCGATCTGGCGGATCAGCGTCGCGCGGTAGCCCTCGGGCATCCAGTCGCGCGGTTCGATGCGCTGCTCGCGGGCGATCGTGGCGTCGAACTCGTGTTCCAGGTCGGTCTCGGAGCAGGCGGGGACTGCCGACATCCTGCTCACCGGCCTTCGAAGACCGGTCGCGTCTTGGACAGGAACGCCTCGACTGCCGCGACGTGATCGCGGGTGGCCCCCAGCGCCTCCTGCGCCAGGCGTTCGCGTTCCAGCGCCTCGTCGAGGCCCGGCGCGGCGGCCCGCACCAGCCGCTTCACCTGCCGGTATGCCGCGGTGGGGCCGGTGGCCAGGGTGCTCGCGAGCTGCTCGGCGGCGGTCTCGACCTCGGTGTCGTCGACCACGCGGTGGACCAGACCCCACGCCGCCGCCTCCGCGGCGGTGAACCGGTCGCCGAGCAGCATCAGCCCGGTGGCGCGGCTGACGCCCAGCGCCTGGACCAGCGCGTGGCTGAGCCCGGAATCGCTGGCCAGGCCGATCCCGGTGAAGGCGGTGGCGAACTTCGCTCCGGCGCCGGCGACCCGGATATCCCCCGCCAGCGCCAGGCCGAGTCCCGCACCTACACAGGCGCCGCGAATGGCCACCACGACCGGGACGGTGAGCGCGCTCAGCGCCGCGATCACCGGGTTGTAGTGCTCGCCCACGGTGCGCATGGCCGTCGCGGGGTCCGCCCGCAGCCCCTCGACGTGCTCGGCCAGGTCCTGGCCGACGCAGAAGTTCCGGCCCGCCGCGCTGAGCAGCACGGCCCGTACGCCCTCGTCCGCGGCCACGTCCCGCAGGGCCGCCAGCAGCGCCTGCTTGGCCGGGACATCCAGGGCGTTCGATGCCTCGGCGCGGGCGAGGGTGATCCTGGCCAGTCCACTGTCGATGTGCAGCCCGATGGTGCCGGTATTCGACGTCACCGCGGTCCTCCTAACGATGGGTCCGGGCCGATCGCCCGCTCCGCGTACTCTTCGAATTATTAACCGAACATTCGGTCGGTATCAAGCCCAATGCACATCGATCGCACGCCGATGGGTCAAGATGGACCCATGACAACGGCGCGCGCGGTCAACCGCACTGGACGTCCCGGCCGGCCCGGATACGACCTGGACTCCCTGCTGTCGGTGGCCGTGAAGGTGTTCAACGACAAGGGCTACGACGCCACCAGCATGGAGACGCTCGCCGGGCGCCTGGGCATCGCCAAATCCGCGATCTACCACCATGTTTCGGGCAAGGCGGAGCTGCTGGAGCTGGCGCTGTCGCGAGCGCTGAACGGCCTGTTCGCGGCCACGGTCGAGGAGCGCGCGGTCACCGGCCGCTCCATCGACCGGCTGGAGTACGTGGTGCGGCGCAGCGTGGAAATCCTGGTCGCCGAACTGCCCTACGTCACGCTGCTGCTGCGAGTGCGGGGCAATACCGCGGTCGAGAAGCGGGCGCTGGCCCGCCGCAGGGAGTTCGACGCGTTCGTCGCGGGCCTGGTCGAGGCCGCCGCCGCGGAGGGCGATCTGGCGCAGGACCTCGATCCCGCCCTGGTCAGCCGGCTCGTCTGGGGCATGATCAATTCCCTGGTCGAGTGGTATCGCCCCCGCGGCGACAACTCCGCGGACGAAATCGCCGACACCATCGTGACGATGGTGTTCCACGGCCTGCGGCGCCCCGCGACCGGCGCCTGCTGATTCCCGCTACCCTTGACAGGGGACGGCCTCCTCACCGATCGTAATTACCGACCGAATGTTCAGTTGATCGGAGATGTGATGACCCCATTGCTGCACAGCTATGCGGCCGGCCGCTGGTACACCGCGCCCGACGAGGGCACGCCGCTGCACAGCGCCGTGGACGGCAGCGTCGTGGCCCGCATCTCCGCCACCGGCCTGGATGTCGCGGGCATGGTCGAGCACGCGCGCGCCGTCGGCGGTCCGGCGCTGGCCGCGCTGACCTTCCACGAGCGGGCCGCGGTGCTCAAGGCCCTGGCCCTGCGGCTGCTGGAGCACAAGGACGAGTTCTACGCGCTGTCCACCGCGACCGGCGCGACGTCGCGCGATTCGGCCGTCGACATCGACGGCGGCATCGGCACCCTGCTCAGCTACGCGAGCAAGGCGCGCCGCGAGCTGCCCAACGACACCGTCTACCTGGACGGCCCGGCCGAGCAGCTGGGCAAGCGGGGAACCTTTGCCGGACAGCACATCTACACCTCGCGGCGCGGAGTCGCGGTGCAGATCAACGCGTTCAACTTCCCGGTGTGGGGATTCCTGGAGAAGCTGGCCCCGGCGTTCATCGCCGGGGTGCCCTCGATCGTCAAGCCCGCCAGCCAGACCGCGTATCTCACCGAGCTCGTCGTGCGGCGGATCATCGAATCCGGCCTGCTGCCCGAGGGCTCGCTGCAGCTGGTGTGCGGCGGCACCGGGGACCTGCTGGACCACCTGGGCGGCCAGGACTCGGTCGCGTTCACCGGCTCCGCCGACACCGCCGCCCTGCTGCGCGCCCACCCCGCGGTACTGCACAACGGGGTGTCCTTCAACGCCGAGGCCGACTCGCTCAACGCCTCGATTCTGGGCGCCGACGTGACCCCCGAGAGCCCCGAATTCGCCTTGTTCGTCAAGCAACTCGTGACCGAGATGACCGTCAAGGCCGGTCAGAAGTGCACCGCCATCCGCCGCGCCCTGGTCCCCGAGGCGCTCGTCGACGCCGTCATCGCGGCCGCCTCCGAGCGGCTCGCCAAGGTGGTCGTCGGCGCACCCGACGCCGACGGCGTGACGATGGGCGCGCTGGCGAGCCTCGACCAACGCGAGGAGGTCCGCAAGTCCGTGCGCGCCCTGGCCAAGACCTCGCAGATCGTCTTCGGCGACCCGGACGCCGTGGCGGTCACCGGCGCCGACCAGAACACCGGCGCGTTCATCTCGCCGATCCTGTTGCGCTGCACCGACCACGACGCGATCGAACCCCACGAGGTCGAGGCCTTCGGCCCCGTCAGCACGATCATCGGCTACTGCGACACCGCCGACGTCATCGAGCTGGCCGCCCGCGGCAAGGGCAGCCTCGTCGCATCGATCGTCACCGCCGACACCGGCCTGGCCCGCGAGATCGTCCTCGGGCTCGCGCCCTACCACGGCCGAATCCTGGTACTGGACACCGAGGATGCCAAGGAGTCCACCGGGCACGGCTCGCCGCTGCCGGTGCTCGTGCACGGCGGACCGGGCCGCGCCGGGGGCGGGGAGGAACTCGGCGGCATCCGGGGCGTGCTGCATCACATGCAGCGCACCGCGATCCAGGGCACCCCCGCCGTGCTCACCGCGGTCGGCCGCCGCTGGGTCACCGGCGCCGAGCGGGTGTCGGGCCAGGTGCATCCGTTCCGCAAGAACCTGGCCGAACTGCGCCTGGGCGACACCATCGTCAACGGGCCCCGCCCGGTCACCCTGGCCGATATCGAACACTTCGCCGAATTCACCGGCGACACCTTCTACGCGCACACCGATCCCGTTGCCGCGGCGGCCAATCCGCTCTTCGGCGGCATCGTCGCACACGGCTACCTCGTCGTCTCCCTGGCCGCGGGACTGTTCGTCGACCCCGCGCCCGGTCCCGTGCTGGCCAACTTCGGCGTCGACAACCTGCGCTTCCTGACTCCCGTCAAGGCCGAGGACGCGCTCACGGTCACCCTGACCGCCAAGCAGATCACCCCGCGCGCGGGCGCGAACTACGGCGAGGTGCGCTGGGACGCCACCGTCACCAACCAGCACGACCAGCCCGTGGCCACCTATGACGTCCTCACCCTCGTCGCCAAGCACGAAGGAGATGCCCAGTGACATACCAGATTTCGGCCTGCTACGGACACCCCGACGATCCCGCCGCATTCGACGAGCACTACCGCTCGATCCATCTCCCCCTGCTGGCGAAGGTGCCCGCGGTCGCCGCGGCGACCTACGGCCGCTGCCGATCCCTGGACGGCTCGAGCACCGAGTACTACGCCGTCGCCCACATCGTCTTCGACACCGAGGAAGACCTGCAGCGGGCGCTCGCCTCGCCGGAGATGCGGGCCACCGGCAAGGATGTCCGCAACTTCGCCACCGGCGGAGCCACCATGTATCTGCAGGAACTGGAGACCACCCGATGATGCCCTGCAGGGGCACGCGGGCGAACGCGGCCCGGAGGGCACGATGACGACGGTGGACGATCCGGCCTGCGAGCACGCCCGGCGAATGTTCGCCGCCGACAACGCATCCCGGGCACTGGGGATCGAGATCACCGAAATGCGCCCGGGCTACGCCGCCACCACCATGACCGTCACGGACCACATGGTCAACGGCTACGCAATCACCCACGGCGGCTACGTATTCCTACTCGCGGACACCACCTTCGCCCTGGCCTGCAACAGCTTCGGGCAGACCGCGGTCGCCGCCCACGCCGACATCCGATTCCTGCGCCCCACCCGCGCCGGCGACACCCTCACCGCCGTCGCACAGATGCGCAATCGCCACGGCCGCAACGGAATCTACGACGTGACGGTCACCGGCCCGGACGGCGCCATCGCCGAATTCCGCGGCGACAGCAGAGTGGTACGAACCGGCTGACCACGTGCCGCCGTCACAACGTGCGGGGTGCTTTCGCCGGCTAGGGTGGGGTTGCGGTGCTGGCGCTGCTGGATGGCCCGCATCGATCGGCGGATCTGCGTCGACGTATACCCGACATCACCGAGACGCCTCGCGACGGGCGTCGTCGGGACGATCCCGGCGGTGGCGCGGGGCGGGCCGGATCGATTTCTACGATGAGCCCGTCTGATCGAATCGGCAGCGGACGCGGCAGCCACCCTGTTCAACGCTGCGGCGCCGGGGCGCAATGCGAATGGCTCCGCCGGCTGAACGTGAGACCCGCAGTGCACCAACGAGTTCTACTCGACCGGAGGCGGCATCGGCACGGTCCGGTAGCCGCAGGTGAGTACGTCGGAGGTGATGGGATCGGCCAATTCGACGCGCCAGGAGTCACCGAACTGGTCGACACCGGGCAGCATCGAGATGGTGCCCGAAATCAGCACCGTGCCAGGGGTGTTCGCGCCGCGGTCGGCCAGAAACGACAGCCAGTGCGTGGGCGAGAGCAGGTCGGCGAGGGTGCCGGTCTGGATCAGCTCCTCCGTGCCCCCGTGGCCGACCCAGGCGCGCAGGGTGAGCTCGTCGAGGCGGTCGACCACGTCCGACAGGCGCCAGGCGCGGGCTCCGAGCACGTCGGGCGCGGCGTTCTTGCTCCAGGCCACGCCGTGGGCCTCCAGGGCGCGGTCGGTGTGGTCGCAGGCGACGGTGAGCAGGGTGTCGCGCTCGGTGACGACCAGCGCCCATTCGGCCTCGCCGGAGGTGCGGCCGTGCTGCACAAACACCTCGCCGGTCTGCTGCGCCAGGTAGGGGGCGATCGGATAGAGCGTCGGGGTGGTCTGCGGCGCCGGGACGCCTAGTTCGGCCAGTTCCGCGATGTGCGCGGCGACCTCATCCTGCCGGCGGCCGGCGTATCCCGCGTTGTAGAGCGAGGTGACCGTGACGTGGTCGGTGGTGCCGTCGGGCAGGGCGAAGGCGAGCTGGGACATTCGGGCGGTGCTCCTTCCGGGGTGCGGCGCGAGCCCTCGAGCAGCGAGTTTTGACTCGGGGCTTGCGCATATGTCTTGTATACAGCAAGTATATTCCGCGTACAACGGCCGCGACCCGGGGCACACCCGGCGCGGTGCACATCCGTAAGGAGCGTCATGACGGCAGATTCACCCCCGGCGGCGGACCGGATACCCGCTGCGCCCGGGCCCAGCGCACTCGCGCGCGCGTTCGCGGCCAGCCTGACGGGCACCGCGCTCGAGTGGTACGACTTCGCGATCTACTCCGCCGCCTCGGCGCTGGTGTTTCCGCAGGTGTTCTTCCCGAGCGAGGATCCGCTCACCGGCACGCTGCTGGCCTTCTCCACCTATGCGGTCGGCTATCTGGCGCGACCGGTCGGTGGGTTCGTCTTCGGCCGCCTGGGCGACACGCTGGGCCGCAAGCAGCTACTGGTGATCACACTGCTGCTGATCGGCGTCACCACGTGCGCCATCGGCCTGGTTCCCGGCTACGCCACACTGGGCATCACGGCGGGAATCGTGCTGGTCCTGCTGCGATTCGCGCAGGGCGTCGCGGTCGGCGGCGAATGGGGTGGGGCGGTGCTGCTGTCGAGCGAATACGGCGATCCGCGCCATCGTGGGTTTTGGGCCTCGGCCGCCCAGATCGGGCCGCCCGCAGGCAATCTGCTCGCCAACGGCGTCCTCTCGCTGCTCACCGCAGCCCTGAGCAAATCCCAATTCGACAGCTGGGGTTGGCGTCTGGCCTTCCTGGCCTCGGCGATCCTGGTCGGGTTCGGGTTGTGGATCCGGCTGCGGCTCGAGGACACCCCGGTGTTCCAGGCGATGCAGGAGTTGGGCGAGCGCGCCGCCGCGCCGATCACCGAGGTGCTGCGCACTCAGCCCCGCCGCCTGCTGGCGGCGATCCTGTCCCGGTTGGCGCCCGATGTGGTCTATTCGCTGTTCACGGTCTTCACCATCACCTATTGCACGCAGCGGTTGCACGTCGCGCGCGGCGCGGTGCTCGTGGCCATCCTGATCGGATCGGCGCTGCAGCTCGCGACGATCCCGCTGGCCGGGGCGGTCTCCGACCGGATCAATCGCCGCCTGGTCTATGCCGTCGCCGCGGCCGGCGGACTGGTGTGGACCGTGGTGTTCTTTCCGCTCGTCGACGGCGGCGGCGGGCTGTGGCTGATCGCCGGCGTAGCGATCGGGCTGGGATTCCACTCGTTCATGTACGGCCCGCAGGCGGCCTTCATCACCGATCAGTTTCCCGTGCACCTGCGTTCGACGGGCTGCTCGCTGGCCTACACCATCGCCGGCGTCTTCGGCGGAGCCCTGGCGCCGCTGCTGTTCACCACCCTGCTGAGCCGGTTCGGCAGCTGGATCCCGCTGGCGCTCTACATCGCCGTCGTCACCGCGCTCACTCTGCTGGGGCTGGCGCTCGGCCGCGACCCCGACCCGGCCGACGAAACACTCACGCCCGCAACAGAATCCCTAGTGTGATCTCGAGATGCTCGTCGATCTTGCGATGTGCCTGCGCCTCGTCGCCGCGTTCGAGCGCCTCGACGATGGCCAGATGCTCCCCGCACACGTGCCGCTGCCTATCGGTGGTCGCGAACAGCGCCGCCAGGCCCACCCGCAGCTGGCGCGCCCGCAGGCCCGAATAGGTGTGCGAGAGCAGCTCGCTGCCGGCCGCGTCGATCAGGATCTGATGAAATCGGCTGTCCCAGTCGATGAATTCGCGCGCCCGCTCCGGATCGGTGGCATCGGCGAGCCGCTCCTGCTCGGCCAGCGCCTCCCGCATCGCGGCCAGCGGCACGGCGCCGGCGGCCACCGTGCGCGAGGCCGCGTGCTTCTCCAGGACGCCGCGCAGGTCCATGAGCTCGGCGATCTGGCGCCCGCTCAGTGCCGGCACGTGGGCGCCGCGCTTGGGGACCATCTCGACCAGCCCCTCGGCCTGCAACATCAACAGCGCCTCCCGCACCGGGGTGCGCGACACCCCGATCCGGGTCGCCAGCTCCTGCTCGTTGAGGAACACGCCGGTCGCCGGCAGCGAGGTGAGCACCTGCTCCCTGACGTACCGGTAGGCGCGGTCCCGACCCGATATGGCCCCGTTCTGCATACACAATGTATACACCAGGAGGAATCCGATCATGCCCATCAGAATCGCGTTGGCTCAGGTGAACAGCACCACAGACCTCGGCGAGAACCTCGCGATCATCGACACCCTGACCGCCCGCGCCGCGGCGGCCGGCGCGCGACTCGTCGCGTTCCCCGAGGCAGCGATGCACCCCTTCGGCGCGCCGCTGCACCCGATCGCCCAGCCGCTGGACGGACCATGGGCCCAGGGCGTTCGTGAAATCGCCGAACGGGCCGGAATCACCGTGGTCGCCGGGATGTTCACCCCGTGCGACGACGGTCGCGTCCACAACACCCTACTGGTCGCGGGCGAGATCACCGCGCACTACGACAAGATTCACCTCTACGACGCATTCGGATACGCCGAGTCCGCGACCGTGGCCCCCGGCGAGAAGCCGCTGACGGCCGAGATCGCCGGCACCACAATAGGTTTCGCCACTTGCTACGACCTGCGCTTCCCCGGCCTGTTCCAGACCATGGCCGCCGCGGGCGCCACCTGCGTGGTCGTCGCGGCATCGTGGGGCGACGGCCCCGGCAAGGTCGAGCAGTGGCAGCTGCTCACCCGCGCCCGCGCCCTGGACGCCACCAGCTACATCGCCGCCTGCGGCCAGGCGCGCCCGGCCGACCGCGTCGGCGAAAACAGCACGGCCCCACTGGGAGTGGGCCACAGCTGCGTCGTCGCCCCCGACGGCAAGGTACTCGCCGCTCTCGGCCCCGACCCGGACCTGCTCATCACCGACATCGACCCGGAGACCGTCGCCCCGCTACGGCAGACTCTCCCCGTCCTGGTGAACCGTCGATACTGAGCCCGCCCCGGCAGCAGCGGGCTGGGTAAAACCACCCGAACCACGCCTTCGCGCTCTCGGCCCGGGACCTCGCCGCGGTCGGCTCGCTGTACCTCGATCGCGGGCGGCATGACGGGGTACAGCTGATATCGCAGGCTGGACCGCAGCACCGCCCCGATCCCCGGAGACCGACGGTGCACAACTCCCCGGCCCGTGCGACGCCGCCGGAGGTAATCGTCACGGGCCGCTCAGGCCGTGAGATGTGCTCTGGCACACCGCCGGAAGTCTGCGACGAGGGCGGAATCCTCGGCCCGCGTTGCCAGGACGACCCGGCTCGGCGCGACACCGCGCAGCGGGATCAGCGCCAGGTCCGTTCGGGTGGCGTTGACGTGGCTGCGCGTGGCGACCGCGAGTGTGTCGCCGGAGGCCACGAACTCCCAGGTGTCGTCCAGCGTGTTCATGACGGGGCCGGTGGGTGCGGGACGGCCGTCGGGCCTCGGTTCCAGGCGCCAGAAGGCATTGCAATCGGGATCGAGACCCGGAACCCACTGCAGGGGTTCGTCGGCAATGTCCGCGAGGTGGGCGAATGGCCGCCCGGCCAGGCGATGATTGCGGGGGACGATGACGACGCGCTCTTCCTCGTAGAGCCGGGTGACGCGCAGCCCATCGGCTGGAAATGGCAGGCGGGCGACGACCGCATCCACCTGGTGGTCCAGTAGCGCCTCGGCGGGGCGACGCCACCCCAGATACATCGTCCGCACGGTGGCGTCCCGATGCCGGCGGCGTAGTTCCCGGGTCGCCCCGGTGACCGTCAAGCCTGCGGTGTATCCGATCGAAATGCCGCCGGGACCGGCGGTTTTCCGCGCCGCGGCGGCGGCCTCCGCAGCGGCGCGCAGCAATATCCTGGCCTTGGGCGCGAAGGCCTCCCCCGCTTCGCTCAGACGGGCGCCCTGGGGTGTCCGATGGAACAGCCGCACCCCCAATTGCCGTTCCAGGCCGCGGATCTGACGACTGAGCGACGGCTGTCCCACGTGCACAGCGGCCGCGGCCCGGCCGAAATTCGCATGGTCCGCGACGGCCAGGAAATAGCGGACCACCCGCAGGTCCAGATCCAGCGGCGGCACGGCATCGGTCATCGCTCCACGGTAGCCGCACCGTCGGACGATGCCTACCGGGCATGTCCGATTCCGGCCTGGGCATTGGACGCCCGCGCGGATCGGTCACAGGCTGAAAAACATCGCCGCGCCGGCGACGACGGGATCGAGTGAAGGAGTCCACCGAAGTGTTCACGATCCGCGACCAACTCCGCACCGTGCTGCGGGATGTCGCCCCCGAGCGGCCGATCGAAACGCCGCAGTCGACACGGATTTCGGTGGCCGGGCACGAGCTGCTGAACTTCTGCGCCAACGACTATCTCGGGCTGGCCAACCACCCACGGGTGCTCGCGGCGGCGAAGTCGGCGCTGGACACCCACGGATTCGGTATGGCCAGTGTGCGTTTCGTCTGCGGGACCCAGCCGCTGCACATCGAACTCGAGCGCGCGATCTCCGGTCTGCTGCGCACCGAGGCGGCCTTGCTGCAGGGTTCGTGTTTCGACGCCAACGGCGGGATTTTCCAGGCACTGCTCGACAAGCGGGACGCGGTGATCAGCGATGCGCTCAATCACGCCTCCATCATCGACGGCATCCGTCTCTGCCAGGCGGCCCGGTTTCGGTATCGCACAAGGGATATCGATGACCTCGAGGCGCAGCTGCGACGGGCCGCCGGATACCGCCGCCGCCTCATCGTCACCGACGGGGTGTTCTCCATGGACGGCTCCCGGGCACCCCTGGCCGCGATCTGCGATCTCGCCGAGCGTCACGACGCGATGGTGATGGTCGACGACTCGCACGGGGTGGGAGTCCTGGGCGTCACGGGGGCCGGCACCGCCGAGGCGGCCGGAGTGCAGGATCGAGTCGATATCGTCACCGGCACGCTCGGGAAGGCCCTGGGCGGTGCGTCCGGCGGATTTGTCGCCGGCAGGTCGGAAATCGTCGAATTGCTCCGCCGCCGCTCCCGACCGTACGTCTTCTCCAATGCTGTGCCACCGGTCGTTGCGGCCGGGTCACTCGCCGCGATCGAATTGGTGAAAACCGGTGCGGCCGACCAGCATCGGCTCCGGGAGAATACGGAGTCGTTCCGCCGCTCGATGATCGAGGCCGGTTTCGAGCTGTTGCCCGGCGATCATCCGATCGTCCCGGTCATGTTCGGCGATTCCGCCCTCGCCGATCGGATGTCCGCGGCCCTGTCCGCGCACGGCGTCCACGCGGTCGCCTTCGCCCACCCGGTCGTGGCGCGGGGTGCGGCGCGCATCAGGGTCCAGTTGTCGGCCGCGCACACGGATGCGGAGATCGCCTACTGTGTCGACGCTTTCGTCCGGGCCCGGAACGACGTGGCGGCCGGCGGCAACGCGTGAACGAGGATGCGTTCGAGATGCCCGATGCGCCGATGCGGTGGCCGGGCGGTAAGAAGGCCGCGGTCATGATCACTGTGGCCGTGGAGCTGTGGTCACCGGGCCACTGGCCGGTCTATGCCCCGATGGCCCGGGCGTGGCCGCTGCCGGGAGTGCCCGATACGCACAGCGTCTCCTGGTCCGAATACGGCGCCACCACCGGGGTGTGGCGGTTGCTCGATATCCTGCGATCTCACGGTCTGCTCGCCACCTTCGGCATCAACGGCCTTGTCGCCGAACGATTTCCGCAGGCGGTGCGCGCTGTACACGATGCCGGGCACGAGATCGCGGCGCACTCCTACGCGCAGGATGTCATTCCGGCGCTGCTGGACCCCGGCGCGGAACGCGAGAACATCCGCCGATGCACCGCGCTCCTCGAGGATCTCACCGGCGTGCGGCCGATCGGGTGGATGAGTCCCCGGGCCTCGGGCACGGCGCGCACCCCCGAACTGCTGACCGAGGCCGGTTACCGGTGGTCGGGTGATTACAACGACTACGAGCTGCCCCGGGTGCTGGCGACCCCGGCGGGTCCGCTCGTCACGATCATGCACAGCGAACTGTCCGATATCCGCGGCGCCGCCGGGCCTCGGGAGTATCTGGACAGTCATCTCGACCTGCTCGGGCAGGTGCTCGACGCACCGGGCCCGGGGGTATTCAACCTGACCGTGCACGCGCACGTCGGCGCCAGGCCGCTGCTGTCCGGCATGTTCGACCGGATCCTCGAGCGCATCGAGGCGGCGCGCGCCGACGTGTGGATCGCCACGCATCGGCAGGTCACCGAACACGTTCTTACCCACCAGTATTCGCAAGGGAGTTCGCATGGTTGAGACGCTCGTCATCGGTGGCACGGGCGCGATGGGCAGCAGAGTCGTCCACCGCCTGCTCCGGTCGGCCGACGCCACCGTCACGGTACTCACCCGGAATCCCCACTCGGACAAGGCCGCCGAGCTGCTGGCGCGCGGCGGTGGCCGGGTTCGCGTTCGCCAGGGCGATCTGGACAATCCCGAGAGTATCGGCGCGGCCGTCGCCGATTCCGAACAGGTGTTCTGCAATACCGACTTCTGGTCCGGCGCAAGCGTTCTCGGTGAGTACCGCAAGGGGATCACCGCACTGGAGGCCGCCCGATCGGCACGGGTCGAACGATTCGTCTGGTCCAGTCTCGACAGCGCCGTGACCCTCACCAGCGGATGCATCCCGGTACCGCACTTCGACGCGAAGGCCGCGGTCGCGGCGCACATCAACATGCTCCGATCCGACGAGACGATGCGCGAGGCCGACGACGGCTGGTACAGCACGCACGTGTCGATCCTGACGACCTCGCCCTACTTCGAGAACCTGCGAGAACGGCTCGCGCCCCGGCGCGGCCCGCTCCCCGACGGACGCTCCGGGCTGATGTTCTCCCTTCCACTGGGAACGGGCAGATATCCGCTGATCGGCCTGGACGACATCGCCTGGTTCGCCGACTTCATCTTCCGGAACTGGCAGAGTTGGGGCGCCCGCGATCTCGCCGTCACCGCCGAGAGCCTGACCGGCGACGAGATAGCCGCCACGGTCGAGCGGGTGACGGGGACACCGTGCCGATACCACGCGATGCCCCCGGACACGTTGCGGACGATGATGCCGGGCATCGGCCACGACTACGCGGCAATGTTCCGGTTCTTCCAGGCACGCGACATCCTCACCCTCGACCGGAACCTCGCGCGCCTGCACGCGCTCCATCCCGAGATGATGACCTTCGAGGACTGGCTGCGCGCCGAGAAAACCGCCTGAGGTCAGGCGGGTCTCATGGTGCGCATGGTCCGCCCGGTCTTCCAGAAGGCGCGCAGGGCCACTATCTTGCCGGCCGCGGTGCCCCGCGCCCTCCGGATCGAAAGCCGAAGGGCCGACCGGGTCTTCGACGATGGCGTCCACGGCGAACCGATCCAGCCAGGCAGCTTTGTCGTCGATCGTCAGTCGAGAAAATGCTCGAGCTCCGCGCTGACGAACCGAGGGTTTTCCTCGACGAGCCAGTGCCCGGCGTGCGGAACATCCACGGCTCGAACGATATTGGTCAGGCGCGCGGAGACGGTGGCCCGGATTGCGTCGAGTTGGCCCTGGGCGGTCATGAGCAGAGTCGGGACGGAGGTCGGTGGGTCCGCCACGGTGTCGTGGACGTCCTTGTCGATGGCGCGGTAGAGCTCGAAGCCGCCCGACAGCGCCGCGGGCCGGCTGTAGGTGCGGGCGAATTCGTCGATCTCGGCGTCGGTGAACGGGGACCGGTCCGAGGTGCCGCCGAATGCGGTGCCGCCGAAGGAAACCTGGGGGTAGAACATCGCCAGGTACTGCCGGACGTGGTCACCGGCTATCGTTTCCGGAATCCGCGGCTGGGACTGGAAGGCGATGTGCCAGCTCAAGGTGCGATAGGTGCGTGCATCGATCGCGGGTCCGGGGAGCGGCAGGTCCAGGTAGCCCAGGCGTGCCGTGTCGGACGGGAATTGGTCGGCGTACTCGAACGCGACGGCGGCGCCCCAGTCGTGCCCGACGACCCGGGCGTTCCGCACGCCGAGCCGGTCGGCGATCAGCGTGTGCACGTACCGCGCGAGGGCGGCCTTGTCGTAGCCGGTCGGTGTTCCGGTGCTGTCACCCAGTCCGGGGAGATCGACGGCGTAGACGGTGTGATGCTCGGCCAGGGCGGGCATGATCGGCCACCAGCCGTACCAGGCCTGGGGCCAGCCGTGGATCAGCACCACCGGGGTGCCGTGGCCGCCGGTCACATAGTGCATGCGGACGCCGTCGACGTCGGTGAATCGGTGCTGAAAAGTGTTCTCGAACTTGGGATCCCCGTGGGTGGCGACGGCGTAGGCGGGGATGGGTGTGGTCGTGGCACAGGCTCCGGTCCCGATCGCGAGCAGAATCGCCAGTGCGACGACGGCGGCCGCGCGCGTGCGGCGGAGCAGGCCGGGTGGGCGGGTTGGGGTGATCATGTGGTCCTGTCCTGGAGGAAGTCAGCGGGCCGTCGGTCGGTTCGCCGAGGACGTCGGAGTGGTCCGACGGCATTGCGGCCGCACGTAACGGCATCGGCGGTGGTCATCGAGACTCCTTCCGGGGGAACGTGCTTCGGGGATGCGGGGCCGTCGGGGCTTGCGGCGGGTGGGCACGACCCAGTTTCATTCGATGCAGCACGACATGGCACGCAGACTTGCGGTTCCGGCAAGATGGGCCCATGGATCCCGAAACGGACGACATACTCGACGCGGTGGGCCCGCGGCTGCGAGCGTTACGACGAGCGCGCCGCATCACCCTCGCCGACCTCGCGACGACGACCGGCGTCTCCGAAAGCACACTGTCCCGGTTGGAAAGCGGGCAGCGCCGGGCCACCCTCGAGTTGCTGCTGCCGCTCGCTCGCACCTACGACGTGCCGTTGGACGAACTCGTCGGGGCGCCCCGCACCGGCGATCCCCGGATCCATCTGAAACCGATACAGCGGTTCGGGATGATCTTCGTGCCGCTGTCCCGGCGGCCGGGCGGGGTGCACGCGTTCAAGATGATCATTCCCGCCCGGCCCGAACCGCCGGAGCCGACGCCGCAGACCCACGACGGCTCCGAATGGCTCTACGTGCTCAACGGCCGCCTGCGGCTAGTGGTCGGCGAGCGCGATATGACCCTGCCGCCCGGCGAGGCCGCGGAATTCGACACCTCCGTGCCGCACTGGCTGGGCAGCGCCGACGGCGGCGCGGTCGAGCTGCTCATCCTGTTCGGCCCGCAGGGTCTGCGGTCGCATGTGCACGCCGACACGCATCGGTGAGCGTCGTCGATGTCACCGCACGACAACGACGTCCGCTGGCTCGGAAACCCCTTCTCCCGCAGCCGGATTCTCGCAGGCCCGCTCAGGCTGTGGCGCGGCGGCGGACGGTGCGCTCGAGGATGCCGAGGGTCGCCTTGAGCGCGGACTCGGGGACGACCGGGAAGGTGAGCCGCTCCTTCCAGGTCTCGTCGAGCTCGGACCAGTCGTAGTAGGAGGTGACACGGGTACCGTCCGCGGCCGGCTCGAGCCGATAGCCGTAGATGTGCCGGACGGGCGGGCGGATCTGCCCCTCGACCGTCCACGCGATCTCCCGGCCGGGCACCAGCTTGGTGATGACGACCTCGACGTCGTACTTGCCCAGCGGAAAATCACCGAGGGCCTCCCGATCCATATGAACCACGAAGCGATCACCGACCTGCTCGACCGGCTTCCCCTCGGCATCCATGAGCATGCCCGACGCGTCGATGTCCACGTGGCCCTGCGGGTCGGTCAGCACCGCGAAGATGGCCTCGGCGGACGCCGGGACGAGTCGCGAAACCTCAATTCGCTCAATGTCTTCGCCGCCGCTGGGCGTTCCCGCGCTCACGGCGGCCGAGTCGGGCCGCTGGGGTTCGTTCGTGCTCATCGCGTCATGCCTTTCACGCCGTGCCGGATCCAGTACTCGTCCGTCCACGTCGGAGACTACGCCCAGGCGGGATCACGGCCGGTCAGACCGAGGACACGGGCCAAGGTGGGTGCATCGGCCGGCACCGCGACCTCCGGTCCGTACATGCCCATTTGCCGCCCCTGTTCAGCGCCGGCGAACACCGTGTCGTGCAGATACTCCAGCAGGTCGGCGGGCAGTTCCAGCCGCTGCCCCGTCGCGACCGCCAGGTCCCAGCCGTGCACGGCCAGTTCGCCGATGATCATGTCGGCCATGACGGGCGCGGGCAGCATTTGGGGCGTGCCCATGGTCGTCTCGCCCTCCCATGCGCTCGGCGGCGCCCACGACGACGTGATGTCGTCCAGCAGGGCGAGCAGGCGGCCGCGCCAGTCACCGGCCGCCAGGTCCACATCGGACTCGGAGCCCGCGGGCTGCGGAACGGATTCCTTGCGGCCGGCGCCGGCGAGCGACGGGCCCCAGAACAGGAGGTGGTTGACCAGTGCCCGCACGTCGTACTCCGTGCACGGAGTCTTGTTGGCGAGTTGGTCGTCGGTGATGTTGCGGGCGACCGCGGCCATGGCCTCGGCCGCGTTGGACAGGTGTGACATGGCAGTGACGCTAGGCGGCGCGGACCGGAGGGGTATTGAACAAAGGCGACATACACTCTGCTGGGTGGGACGGGACGTTCGTGAGCTGGGGGGTGCGTGGACCAGGTATCAGCGCCACGCGTTCCACCGCCCGTCGCCGGTGCTCGCGCCATGGGTGGAGCAGTACTGGGAGGCTCGCTGGGACTACGCCGAGCCCTACCGCCAGAAGATCGTGCCGTACCCGAACGTGCACCTGTCGTTCGGCGGCGGCCGCGCGGACGTCAACGGCGTGAGCAGCGGTTACCAGATCAAGGTCCTCGAGGGCCGCGACCACGTCTTCGGCGTCACGTTCCGGCCGGGCGGCTTCCGCCCGTTCCTCGGTGCCTCCGTCTCGACGATCACCGACCGCGTCGTCCCGGCGACCGAGGTGTTCGGCCCGGACCTGCCCACGACGCTCGACGTGCCGACCGTGGATGCGTTCCTGCTCGAACACCTGCCGGACGACGACCCCCGGGTGCGCCAGGCGGTGGCCGCGGTCGAGCTGATCGCCGAGGACACGGCCGTGACCAGAGTCGAACACCTCTCCGGCGAGCTGGGGCTGAGCATGCGGGGGCTGCAACGGCTGTTCGCGGAGTACGTCGGCATCGGGCCCAAGTGGGTGATCCGCCGCTACCGCCTGCACGAGGTGACCGACCGCATGGCCACCGGCGGGGCGATCGACTGGGCCGCGCTGGCGGCGGATCTCGGCTACGCCGACCAAGCCCACTTCATCCGCGACTTCAAGAGCATGTTCGGCGAGCCGCCGACCTGGTATGCGCAGCGGTATTAGGCCGCGGCGCGCTGCGGATCACCGCCTATCAGCTCGCGACCGCCGTGCGGTCGGCACAGTAACCGGCCACCGGCCGACCGGCGCTACCCGCCAGGCCGCCCGGGCCCCCCTGCCGCGACCGGCTCGCCAGTGCGCCCGGCCGCGACGGCACTGCAGGACGCCGGGTGCGCCCGGATGCCGGGCGGTCCGGGCCAGAGGCCAGAGGATAGGAGCGCGGCCGGCGACGCGCGGCCGGAGATGTCCGGGAAACGAGGTGCCGTCCGGCCAGGATGGGACCATGACGAACCTCCGCACGGGTGTGCTGGCCGCGGGGATCGCATTGGTGCTGGCGATCACGGCGGGATGCGCACGGGAATCAGGGACCGTGGGGCTGCGGTTCGCGGTTGCCGAGGGGTTGAACACCAACGACTTTGTGCAGCAGGGGCCGGTTGCGGCGCATCTGGTGCTGCGCTCGGGCCGCGAACCGCGGCTGGTGGTGGCCTTCCCGGCCGGCGACAGCGGCGTCGGAGTGTGGTTCGCGCCGCTGTCCGCCCCGGCCGCCTGGACCGTCACCGATACTCCGCAGCCCCACCGGGAGAACGATTCTCGCGGGCGGCCGCAGTACGGCATCGCGTTCGATGCCACGATCGCGACGCCGGAGCTGGTACCGCGGCAGGCGATCCTGTCCAGCGTCCGGGTCCTGCGCGATTTCGATCAGAACAGCACTGTTCCGCCAGAAGTCCTTGTCGCGCCTACTGTTTCGGGCCGCACGCTCAGCTGGGCGCGGGACCGTCTCGACGGTGCGCCCGGCTACCGCCTCACCATCACCGTGACCGACGGCAGCGTGCGACCGGACGGCACGGCCCTCGCGGCGGGCGCCGACGGGCGCATCGGCCTGCGAATCACCTCCTCGACCGGTGACACACCGCTGACGCCCTTGTCGGGGAACGATCTGCTCAACGGCACACAGCGCCGTCTCGGCCCGGCGGAGAACACGCTCGCCTACCTGAGCTACCGGGAGAAATTCCTCGCCGGCTCATGGCATTTCGACACCTACTTCGGACGGGACACGCTCATCTCGCTGATGCTGCTCATGCCCGCGCTCGCACCTGCCGCGGTGGACGCCGGACTGGATTCGGTCCTGACCCGGCTGAGCCCGGACGGCCGGGTCGCCCACGAGGAGTCGATAGCGGAATATGCCGTCCTCGAGCACCGGCGCCAGGACGGAACATCCAGCGCCGCACCGATCTACGACTACACGATGATCGACGAGACCTATCTGCTGGCGCCGGTGATCGCCGCCTACCTGCTCGACGACCGTGCCGGTTCGACGCATGCCCGCGACTACTTCCGAGCCGATCCCCGTCGCGCGAGCGAGCTGGTCTCGAACCTGCGACGCGTCGTGGCCACGGCGAACGCGTTCGCGCGGGATCCGCGGTATGCCAATCTGATCGGGCTACCGCCTGGACAGGCGGCGGGACAGTGGCGCGACAGTGCCGACGGTCTCGCGGGCGGGCGGTACCCGTACGACGTGAACTGCGTGCTCGTACCGGCCGCGCTCGAGGCCGCCGCACGCTTGACCGCGAGCGGGCTGCTCGATCCCGCACTCGGGGCCGCGGACCGAGCGGCCTTGGCCCCGGCCGCCGCCGACGCGACGATCTGGCGCGCCGTGGCCGCCCGGTTGTTCTCGGTGACGGTCGGCAACGCCGACGCCGCTCGTGCCATCCAGGACTATGCCGCCGAGATCGGGGTCCGGCCCGATGACGCGCTCCGGGCACTCGGCTCGAATCCCTTCTCCTTCAACGCCATCGCCCTGGACGCCGGCGGCGGGGCAATACCGGTCGTCCATTCGGACGAAGTCTTCGACCTGCTGTTCGGCTCCCCCACCCCCGAGGTGCTCGCGCGCGATGTCGCGATCCTGGCCGCGCCGTTTCCGCTGGGTCTGACGACCGGCGCGGGCCTGCTCGTGGCGAACCCGGCGTTCGCCGATCTCGCTGTGCGGCAGGGGATCACCGCACACGACTACCATGGGACCGTCGCCTGGTCCTGGGTGCAGGCCGCCTTCGCCGCGGGCCTGAACCGCCAGCTCGCCCGCACCGACCTGCCCGCCACCGTCCGCGATCAGCTGACCACCGCACGAAAAGCCCTGTGGCACACCATCGATGCCGTAGCACCCATGCGGAATTCCGAACTGTGGAGCTGGGCCTACCGCGGCGGCGCCTACCTACCGGTGGCCTTCGGCGCGGCAACCACCGACGCGACCGAATCCGACGCCGCCCAGCTGTGGAGCACGGCCTACCTCGCCATCACCCCACCATGAGCCACCGCCCGTGCCATTGGACTGTACGAGAACACCCATTCGGTTGCCCGACGACCGCCCCCACGAAAGTACCTATGGCCCTGGCACGTTCGAAAGCGGTAGCGAATTGGGTGATCGGGATGCCGAGCATGATCCCCCGGCCGACACAGTCCAATCAGACGTGGGTCACAGCCGATGCGGGTCGGCGGATGACGAACGGAGTGTGCGGTGGGTCTGAGTTCGGATCGGGTCGTGGTGGTTACCGGCGCGAGTCGCGGTGCGGGGAAGGGAATCGCCCTGGCATTGGGGGCGACCGGGGCGAAGGTGTATGTCACCGGGAGAACGAAAGCGCGAGTACCTCGAGGCCATGGGTGCACTGTGGACCCAGGACGAGGCCGCCTACGAGGGCGAGTACGTCCGATTCGCCGCGAGCTGGGCGTGGCCAAAGCCGGTGCAGCGCCCGCGCCCGCCGATCCTGGTCGGCGCGGGCGGCTCGGAGAAGACCTTCGCCTGGATCGTGCGCTCGGCCGACGGCTGGATCACCACACCAATCGAGCAGCAGATCGACTCCGGAGTCCAACTGCTCCAGAAGATGTGGACCGACGCCGGACGCACCGGCAGCCCGCACGTCAGCGTGCTCGCCGCCGAACCCGACCCCGACGCCCTGCGGCACTGGCGCGACATCGGGGTGGCCGAGGTGGTGTTCTCCATCCCGGACACGACCGCCGACGAGGCGCGCGCCTACCTCACTCGACTCGCCGAGCAGCTGAAAGGGCAGCGCTAGACCCACATAGCCCTGATATCCCTGCCGCGGGCGAACCCACGCAACACCGTCGCGATCGCATGCGAGATGGCGGACTCGCGCTCGGCCGCCTCGACCTCGGCCAGCGGGCCGTCAACGACCCGCTCCGGTGTACCCACGTCGGGTGCGCCGGAGCCCTCGTCCCGGCGCAGCGGTCACGACGCGGACCGAAGATTCTCGAGTGTGATGGGCGGAAGATACTCCCCCACGAGGGTGCGGTGCCACCACGCTCGCTCGCGCACCAGTTCGCCCGGAGTAGTGAAGCGGTAGAGGTAGAGCTGTACTCGTAGACAGCCCGGCTGGGAATCGGGGAACGGATTGCGGCGCAGCAATCGCAACGTCGCCCGATCGTTCCGCAACAGCCGAATCAGCAAGGGCCCCAACCACGGCCGCGCATAGTCCGGCGAGAGAGCCGCGAACCACAGGAGCCAATCCAGGCGCAGATGGTACGGCGCCCACTGTCTGGGCAACCGGCGCGGATCGCCGGGCTTGCCCTTGAACCCGTATTCCTTCCAGACCGTCTCGTCCGTGATGGGCGGCCCGTCGGCGCCCTCGATGACGAGCTCGAAGCGGGTGCGTCCGATGCGGCCGAAGGCCCCGTAGGTATTGACCAGGCGATACGGATTGAACGACATGTTCATGCGCTGCCGGTGGGACAGCAGATTGCGCGCCGGCCAATAGCTCAGCACCGCCACCAGCGCGGTGAATGCGATAACCAGGACCACGAACCACGGCGGTGCCGCCGGTAGCGCCGGCGCGTGCGGGATCGGCAGCACCGTGCCCGCGCCGGAGTCGGTGATCGCGCTGGCGGCCAGCACGATGGTCAGCCAATTCAGCCAGGCGAAATTACCCGACAGCACCAACCACAGCTGGGTCGCGACGACGATCGCGCCGGCGACCTCGGCGACCGGCTGCGGTGCGAACAATCCGAACGGAACGACCAGCTGCGCAACGTGATTCGCCGCCACCTCGACGCGATGCAACGGTTTGGGCAGGTGATGGAAGAACCAGCTCAGCGGCCCCGGCATCGGCTGGGTTTCGTGGTGGTAGTACAAGCAGGTCAGATCGCGCCAGCAGGGATCGCCGCGCAGCTTGATGAGTCCGGCGCCGAACTCGACCCGGAACAGCAGCCACCGCGCCAGCCACAGCACCAGCACCGGCGGCGCCACCCGATCGTTGCCCAGGAAGATCGCCAGAAAGCCGGTCTCGAGCAGCAAGGACTCCCACCCGAACGAGTACCACACCTGTCCGACATTGACGATCGACAAATACAGCACCCACAGCGCCAACCAGATCGCCATCGCCGCCCCCAACGGCAGCAGATCGGCGAGGCCGCCGCACACTGCCGCCGCCAGCGCCGCCCCGCACCAGGCCACGACGGCGAAGAACCGGTCCGAATAGTGCAGCTGAAAAATGCTCGGAACCTGCCCGAACGAGCGCCGAGCCACGAATCGCGGCACCGGCAGCATCCCCTCCGAGCCGATCAGCGCCCGGAACTGCCTGGCGGCCGCCACGAAGGCAAGCACGTAGACGGCCGCGGTACCCCGCTCGAGTACCTGCCGGCCCAACCAGTATTCGGGTGCGTCGAACCATCCCATGCCCGCGACTCCTCGCACGCCGGACGTTCGATCCCATTGTCGCACCCGCGCCATAGCTAGGGCCCTGCTACTCGCGCCCGCCGCGCTGCCGGGCTCCGCTGCTCGCGCCCGCCGCACTGCCCGTGCTCCGCTGCTCGCGCCCACCGCACTGCCCGGGCCCTCTTGCTCGCGCCCGCCCCACTGCCCGGCTTCCGGGACCAGCCGGCACAGCAGCTCGGCCCTAGATCAACGGAGCGGCTCGCGCTGCGCCACGGCGGACAGCTGCCGCACCCTCATTCGAGGCCGACGAGTTCGGCCGATGCGGCCCACAGTTCATCAATGAGGCGCTGATCGTGCGCCTGCGGCGACTCGGGACCACGCGCCCGGTGTCGGTGGAAGTAGACGCCGTTGATCTCGGGGTCGGCGCCGCGTCCGGCCAGCTCGATCAGCGGCTCCGCGCCGCGCTGGGGAGTAATGGCCCCGATGTGGCGCAGCGGGGTCCGGTAGAGCAGTCCGATCGCCCGCGAGTCCCGGCCGAAACCCGAGGCCACGGGTCCGGGATGCACTGCCGCGGAAACGATTCCGTCCACCGCCCAGCGCCGCGCAATGGCCCGGGTGAACATGATGTTCATCAACTTGCTGGTCCCATAGGCGCGCCCGCCGGACACGCGTCGCCGCCGGTAGTCCAGGTCGGAGATGTCGACCCGGCCGAACAGATTGCCGACGCTCGCGGTGTTCAGCACCAGCACGCCGCTGCCGGCCTCGAGCCGATCGTGCAGCAGATTGGTGAGCAGAAACGGCGCGAGATGATTGATCTGGAAGTTGGGCTCGTGCCCGTCCACGGTCCGCAGTCGCGGATCGAACAGGCCGCCGGCGTTGTTGAGCAGCACATCGATGGCGCCGAACCGCTCACCGATCCGTGAGGCCAGCTCCCGCACCGTATCGAGCTCGGCGAAGTCGGCGGTGAAGGCGGTGGCGCCCGTGGCCGCGGCGACGGCATCGAGTTTGCGCGCCGACCGGCCGACAATCGCAAGGTCGACGTCGGGCGCGGCCAGCGCCCGCGCGGCCACCGCCCCGATACCGTCGCTGGCGCCGGTGATCACAATCGTGCGCCGGTGCTTCGACGGCGCTTCGCTATCGGTCACTGTGTTCTCCCTAGTCTGGGGTACGCGCATTACGCTCGTTGCTCGCTTACTCTCCGGATACGGCTGCGCGCTCACCGCTGGGGATTCAGGTCGCAGATCACCACCGGGATCTCGCGGGTGGTTCGCGTTTGATAGTTCGCGTAGCCCTGGTAGGCCTTGGTGATCTGCGGCCACAGCTGCGCACGCTCCTGCGGACTCGCGGTGCGGGCGTGCGCCTGTCGCCGGCGGCCGGCGATCACCAGTTCGACGTCGGGATGCGCCTGAACGTTGCGGTACCAGTCGGGATGGCGGTCGTCGCCGCCCTTCGACGCGACCAGCACGACCCGATCCGCGTCGTGAACCGGAGAGGTCAGATAGCAGGATCGCGGCTGCCCCGACTTGCGTCCGGTGGTGTGCAGTTCGACCACCGGCATGCCGAACGGGTTGGCCAGCAATCGGTTTCCGCTCACCGTGAGGACCAGCCGGTGGGCGAGGTTCATGAGTTTGGCCCCGCCGTCTTTCACCGTGTTCTTGTTCACCGCGCACCCCTTGTCCGGATCTTCTTCGCCGCGTCGTGGTCGGTCGGCCGACCGCCATCGCAAGTCAACGGCGCACACATTAGCAGAAATGTGATCGGCGTCAACATGTGATCGCCGACGCCCCAGCGACGCCTTGGATGCCCAACCCTCACCCCAGTGCCCACACCGCGGTCGCGGCCCGCTCAGGAGCGCCGGGGCCACAGGGCTCGGCGAACATCACCCGGAACAACCCCGGTCGAGCCAGGGCGAAATCCGACATAGGCGTTGGCCACCGCCGCCAACCCCTCGAGCGTGGCCGGGGCGGGGTGCGCGGCGACCAGCCGCTGCGCAAGTTCCCGGTATCCGCCCGTCGCGACCGCCGATAGCAGCGCATCCCGGTCGGCGAAGTGGCGATAGGGCGCCGCGGGGGATACCCCCGCCCGGCGCGCGGCCGCACGCAGCGACAGGTCGGTGTTGACGCCGCTTACATCCGCCATTAATGTTAGCGCTGCACACACAATGTGTACACCAATAACATTACGAGCGAAGGGAGGCTTCCGTGCCCAGCGCCTCAACACGAGACACGTTGTTTTCACCGGTCGAACTGCGGTCCGGGCAGGTACTGCGCAATCGCATCGCGAAGGCCGCCATGGAGGAGGGGATGGCCGGCCAGGCCCAGCTGCCCGACGAGCGGCTGATCGCGCTGTACCGGCGGTGGGGCGCCGGCGGTGCGGGACTGCTGATCACCGGCAATGTGATGGTGCACGCCGAGGCACTCACCGGGCCCGGTGGCATCGTGCTGAACTCCGAGTCCCCGCTCGAACAGTTCGAGGCCTGGACGCGGGCCGGAAAGGCCGCCGGGGCGGCGATGTGGATGCAGATCAGTCACCCCGGACGCCAGATGCAGGCGAATATGCCCGGAGTCGTGTGGGGTCCCTCCGACATCGCCGTCGACCTGGGCCGCCACTCCAAGCGATTCGGCCGGCCCGCCGCGATGACCGGCGAACAGATCCGCGACACCATCACGCGCTTCGCCACCACCGCCGCGCGAGCCGAACTCGCCGGCTTCGACGGCGTGGAAATCCATGCGGCACACGGCTATCTGCTGTCTCAGTTCCTGTCCCCGCTGGTGAACAACCGCACCGACGAATGGGGCGGATCCCTCGAGAACCGCGCGCGGATCCTGCTGAAGATCGTGCGGGCCACGCGTGCGGCGGTGTCCCCGGAATTCGCCGTCGCGGTGAAGCTGAACTCCGCCGACTTCCAGCGCGGCGGCTTCGACGCCGACGACGCGCACAAGGTCATCGGCATGCTCGCCGCTCTGGGCGTGGATCTCGTCGAAGTGTCGGGCGGCAGCTATGAGAGTCCCGCCATGTCCGGCCGGCCCACCGACGGACGCACCGCCGCGCGCGAGGCCTACTTCCTGGAGCTGGCCGCGGACCTGGCCAGGACCAGCCCGATCCCGCTCATGCTGACCGGCGGCATCACCCGCAGCGAGACCGCCGAGGCCGTGCTCGCCGAGAATGTCGCGGTCGTCGGCATGGGCACCGCCCTTGCGGTCACCCCCGATCTGCCCAACCGGTGGCGCGAAGGGCTCGGCGCCGCAGGCACTTTGCGGCCGGTGACCTGGTCGGACAAACCCCTCGCCTCGCTGGCCCAGATGGCACAGGTGCGTTACCAGATGCGCCGGATGGCGGTCGGGAAGGAACCCGCCCTCGGCATCCGGCCCGCACTCGCCCTCATCGCCGACCAACGCGCCAAGAGCCGCGCACTGCGCCGATACTCCCGATGGCTGGCGTTCGAAGGAACCATGACCACGAGTACGACAGCGCCGCATGAGGTTGCGGCCGGGACGACCCAGCACAACCACATCGCGATCATCGGCAGCGGTTTCGGCGGCATCGCCACCGCGGTGCGGTTGCGCCGGGCCGGATTCTCCGACTTCGTGATCCTCGAACGCGCCGACGAAGTCGGCGGGGTGTGGCGCGACAACGACTACCCCGGCGCCGCGGTCGATGTGCAGAGCAATCTGTACTCGTTCTCCTTCGCGCCGAACCCTAACTGGCTCAACACCTTTGCCAAGCAGCCGGAGCTGTTGGACTACCTGAGAAAGGTTGCCGATTCGCAGGGGTTACGGCCACACCTCACCCTCGAATGCGCGGTCGAGCGCCTGGAATGGGATCCGGCCGCACACCTGTGGCGCATCGACACCACCCTCGGCTCCCGGACCGCCACCCACGTCGTGCTGGCGACCGGCGCGCTCGCGGATCCAGTGATCCCCGCGATCCCCGGCATCGACCGATTCGAGGGCGTGAGCTTCCACTCCGCGCGCTGGAACCACGACTACGACCTGACCGGGAAACGCGTCGCGGTCATCGGTACCGGTCCCTCGGCCGTCCAGTTCGTTCCCGCCATTCAGCCCGATGTGGCGCACGTGACCGTCTTCCAGCGCACCCCGGCCTGGGTGGTCCCCCGTCACGACCGCACGATCACCGCGCGGACCCGCGCGGTCTACCGCAGCGTCCCGGCACTGCAGCGACTGGAGCGCCTGCGGGTGTACCTGCGCCGCGAATGGCAGGTCGTCGCGTTCCGCCATCCCGCGCTGATGGCATTTCCCGAACGCGGCGCCCGGCGCCACCTCGAGACACACGTCCAGCACCCGCAGCTGCGGGCAAAGCTGTTGCCCGACTTCCGATTGGGCTGCAAGCGCGTCCTGATCTCCGACGAGTATCTGCGCACACTCGACCAGCCGAACGTCACGGTGAACACCGACGGGATCCGTTCGATCACCGAGACCGGCCTGGTCGACAACGCCGGCGCCGCGCATCACGTGGATGCGATCATCTTCGGCACCGGATTCCAGACCTCGCGCCTGCCGCTGACCGACCGGACCTACGGGCCCGACGGCCGCACCATGGCCGAGGTCTGGGACGGCAACCCGACCGCGTACCTCGGCACGTCGGTATTCGGATTCCCGAACATCTACCTCATCCACGGCCCGAACATCGGCCTCGGCCACACCTCGGTCATCCACATGTTCGAATCGCAGGCCAACTACATCGCCGGCGCGATCGGCTACGCCCGCGACCACGATCTGGCAGCCGTCGAACCGACCTCCGCGGCCCAGCAGGCGTTCATCGCAGACGTCGAACGGCTCGGCGCGGGGACCGTGTGGACCGCCGGTGGGTGCACCAGCTGGTACCTGAACGAGAACGGCCGCAACACCAACATCTGGCCCGGCTCGACGTTCGACTTCCGCCGTCGCACACTGCGATTCGATCCCACGCGCCATACCCTCCATCGCCGCACCCGGCAGGTGATCGCATGAGCGCCGGCGCAATGGTGACTGGAACGCCCGGCGCACCGAAGGTGGTCCTGATCCACGGCCTGGCGAGCTCGTACCGGGTATGGGATCGAGTCGTGCCGCTGCTCGAGGACCGCGCCGATATCGTCGCGGTGCACCTGGAATCCGCGGGGACCATCGAGGACGACGCCGCCGACACCCTGCGCACGATCGACTCCCCCGCGATCGTGGTGGGCCACTCGCGCGGCGCGCTGGTCGCGACCGCCCTCGCCGAGCGCCGCCCCGACCTCGTCACGGCGTTGGTCATGCTCTGCCCGCCCTGGTCCCTGGCGAGCCGCGCGACCGCCCGCGGGCCGATCGAGCGCGCCCTCACCCAGCCCGGCCTCGGAGATCTGTTGTGGACCTTGGCTTCCGGGGAACGCCAGCGGGCCGCACAACGCAGCGCCTTCGCCCCGGGCACCCCGGTGCCGGACCAGTTCGTCGCCGACCTGCGCACCCGCGGGCGCCGCAACTTCGCCGCCGGCACCCGCGCCATCGACACCTACCTCGCCGTCCGCACCCTCCCCGACCGGCTGGCCCGGCTGACACGACCGATCGCACTGGCCTTCGGCGAACTCGACGCGCGGCGTCGGGCACACCCCACCGTGGGAGGCTCCGCAGGCGGTCGCGGATCTGATCACCCAAGCAATGCCGGCCGCGTCGCCGTAACGGTGGCGCGCCGCGCCGCCTTCCTCGAGATCACCGACATCGCGATCACCGCGCGCTACTATGCGCGCAATACTGGCTACTGAAATACACCGAGCCCCAGACCATCGCGCAGCAGCGACTGCAGGGCTTCACCCCGGAGCGCGGCTCGGCCACGACCGGTGGTCCCGGATCCTCACCGTCGCGCTCGAGACGCTGCGCCGAGTGGGCGCCCATTGAGCCGCACCCACGACCCGCGAATCATCCCACACAGTAAGGAGTTTCAGACATGACCAAGCGAATCCTGAACGTCGTCACCAACGTCGGCCATTACGACGACCCGTCGCATCCCACCGGCCTGTGGTTGTCCGAGCTCACCCACACCTGGAAGGTGTTCCAGGACCACGGATTCGAGCAGACCCTCGTCAGCCCCGCGGGCGGTCCATCGCCGCTCGAGCCGAGATCGCTGAAGTTCCCCAACTACGACAAGACCGCCAAGGAGTGGCGGGCCGACCCGGCACGCATGGACCTGCTCGAGAAGACGGCCAGTCCCGATGACATCGACTCGGCGGACTACGACGCGATCTATTTCACCGGCGGCCACGCGGTGATGTACGACTTCCCGGACAGCGCCGGCCTGCAGCGCATCACACGGGAGATCTTCGAGCGCGGCGGCATCGTCGCCTCGGTCTGCCACGGGTACTGCGGCCTGCTGAACACGACGCTGTCCGACGGCTCCTACCTGGTCGCCGACCGCAAGCTCACCGGGTTCGCCTGGCAGGAGGAAGTACTTGCCGGCGTGTCCAAGCTCGTGCCCTACAACGCCGAAGCCGAGGTGAAGAACCGCGGCGCGCGCTACGAGAAGGCGCTGCTGCCGTTCGTCTCCTACGCGGTCGTCGACGGCAACCTCGTCACCGGGCAGAACCCCGGATCGGCCAAGGAGACCGCGAAGAAGGTTGCCGCCCTTCTGTAATCCCGCGTCACCGCTCCTGATGCGCGGTCGCGAGTTGGTTGATCTCGGCGGTCGACAGGATTCGGCGCCCCGCCCCCGCGGTTGCGTCCGGATCATGGCTCGGCCCAGTTGCAGTGTGGAGGTGACCTGGTGCGGATGGCACGGCCGACTACTGCCCCCACTCACCGCTGCTCACGGTTCACGAACAGTGAGCAGCACTTTGCCGACCGTCTCGGCCGAATCGAGCAACAGGTGCGCCTCGGCGACGTCGGTGATCGGCACCTGCGCGGAAACGACGGGACGCACGGCACCGGCGGCGATCAGCGGCCACAGTTCCCGGCGCAGTGCGGCGACGATCTCGGCCTTGGAACCGGGCCCCTGCTCCGGGCGGCGGCGCAGGTTCGTCGCGTGAATCGAGCCGCGCTTGCCCAGCAGCACACCGAGATTCACCTCCGCGAGGGCGCCGTCCTGCATTCCGATGATCGTCAGGTTGCCGCCCTCGGCCAGCGCATCCACATTGCGGCCGAGGTATCCGGCGCCCATGATGTCCAGAATCACGTCTGCGCCACCGTATTCCGCGGTCACGACCGATACGAAATCCTGCTCTCGATAGTTGACCAGCGTGTCCGCCCCGAGGTCGCGGCAGCGATCGAGCTTGAACTGCGATCCGGCGGTCACCGCGACGCGTGCGTTGAGCGCGCGGCCCACCTGGATGGCGTGCGTGCCGATGCCGCTGCCGCCCCCGTGCACCAGCAGCGTCTGCCCCGCGCGCAGCCCACCGGCCATCACCACATTCGACCAGACCGTCGCGGCGGCCTCGGGCAGTGCCGCGGCGGCGGTCAGGCTCACCCCGTCAGGCACCGGCAGCACGCGGGTGACCGGCACATTCACCCGCTCGGCGTAGCCGCCGCCGGGCAGCAGCGCGCAGACCGCGTCGCCGGGCTGCCACTCCTGCACGCCTGCGCCGACCTCGGCGATCACGCCGGAAACCTCGAGCCCCAGGATTTCACTGGCGCCCGGCGGCGGCGGGTAGACGCCCCACCGCTGTGCGATGTCGGCGCGATTGACACCGGCCGCGACCACGTCCACCGCCACTTCCCCGGGACCGGGCGCCGGCAGGTCGTCGACCTTCTCCCACTTCATGACCTCGGGTCCTCTGAAGCCGTCGAGCGTCACCGCGAACATGTCATCTCCTCGTCGACCGACAGTATGTACACAGCGCTAACATTACTCCGAATCAGGGCCGCTGACATTCCGATGTCGATCGCGTTCGGTGAACCCGATCACCGCGTGGTCCGCACCACACGGCGCCACCCGTCCGGCGCGGCCTCAGCGCCCGCCGGACCTCGAGACGGCGAGGATAGCCGAAATCGCCGCGCGCACCTGATCGGCGACGACCTTGTCGGAGGAGGCGTCGAGCTTTCCATCCAGGTGCAGGAAGGCCAGCCCGTGCACCAGCGCCCACATCGCCGTCGCGGTCGGCTCCGGGTCCGCGGCCGGAAAGGCCTCCCGCACCAGGGATTCCAGATACTTGTGGATCGCCTCCACCGCCGCGACCCGCTCCGTGCTGCTCGTGTCGCAGGACTCGGTGAACATCACCCGGAACATGCCGGGCCGCCGCAGCGCGAACCGCACGTATTCGATCGCGACATCGGCGAGCCCCGCGGGCGTCACCGGCTGGGGGTGCACCGCGGCCAGCTGCTGCGCCAAATCGCGGTACCCCACCGCAGCGACGGCGGACAGCAACGCATCGCGATCCGCGAAATGCCGGTAGGGCGCCGCGGTGGACACCCCGGCGCGCCGGGCCGCCCCACGCAGCGACAACTCCGCCGCGCCGCCCTCCTCGAGCAGCTCCACAGCCGCCCGCACCAGCGCATTGGGCAGATCACCATGGTGATACGGCGTCGCCGACGTTGCCATAAGAATTGACCCCAACAAGTTCTCTCACCGATTACATCGTCCTGCCACGTTACCGCCACCCACCGCACAGCCCGCGGACACCAATGCTTACGACCGGTTCGTGTCGAACTGGTGGAGATTGTGCTCGGAGGTGGATGAGTTGCTGTTCGAAAGCCACCCCCCACCGGACCGCCATGGTGCCGAACGGTATTGATAATCCACCTGTTTCGAGCTTCGGGCAGACTGAGGCTGTGCGATATGTGATGCGGCAGCGCGTACTGAGCCTGGGCCAGGACTACTGGGTGACCGACGAATCCGGGAACCGGGCCTTCCTCATCGACGGCCGGGTGCTGGCGTTGCGCCGGACCTTCGAGCTGAAGGGGCCGGGCGGCGAGGTCTACGCCGTCGCCCGCAAAAAGGCTCTGGCCCTTCGCGATACCATGACCGTCCGGATCGGTGGCTCGCATGCGGCCACCGTACGCAAGAAGCTGTTCAGCCCCGTACGGCACAGCTTCGCCATCACACTCGCCTCCGGCGAACACTGGACCGCGCGCGGCGACCTCATCGAGAAGAACTACACCCTCGAGGGCCCCGGCGGCGTGGTCGCGCAGACCTCACGCAAATGGTTCCGGATCCGCGACACGTACGGCGTGGAGGTCTACCACCCCGACGTTCCGCTGGCCCTGGCCACCGTGGTGTGCATCGACGAGCTCGTCGCCGCCGAAAGGAAACAGCGCCGCGACGCGTAACCGCTTCGAACCCCGCACCCGCTCGGTGCGGCCAGCGCCGGGGGCGCCACCGATCTCCCGCCCGAACCGCTCGATGCCGCCATCATGTTCGCCCCGGTCGGCACACTGGTAGCGCCCCGCCTGTCTGCCCCTCGCTACTCCGGCCAGGCGCTGTGGCGGATGATGTCGACGAAGTCCCGGCGGACGAAGGCCGGATCGAAGTGCGCCAGCACGTCGTCGTTCATGGTGCCGAAGGTCGTGTCGGGGCGGTCGGCCATTCCTTCGTTGAAGGCCCGCAGAATCTTGTTCTTGAAGTCCGGTCGCGGATGGGCCGCCAGGACTTCGGCGCGCTGCGTTACCGCGGCCACCTCGGGCGGAAGGTGGTGCGGCACTTCGGGTGTGGTGTGCAGCGCGATGGCCAGCCAGACATCGCGGGCCTCGCGCTCCGAACGGCCGTGGCGCAGCAGGAAACTCCGTGCCGCCTCCGCGCCGTCGAGCTCGAATCGGCGGGTCTTGTCGGCGTAAGCGCGCACCAGTCCGACGTATTCGGCGGTGGACACCGCGCGGAGCGACCGGTACCCCACAGATCCGGACTGTCAGTCGGCGTCGCGGCGACGCCCGCCGGCGGCCGTGCCGAACCGCGCCCGGTACTGGCTGGGTGAAATTCCGAAGCGCGCCACGAAGATTCGGCGCATCGTCTCCGAGCTACCGAATCCTGCCGAGCGGGCGGCCGCGGCCACGGTGTGCCCGGCATCGAGCAGCACCTTGGCATGGTCGAGGCGCACCTGCTCGACATACCTCGCCGGGGTGGTGTCCAGCTCCCCGGCGAACAGTCGCGCCAGGTGCCGGGGCCCGACGCCCACCCGGTCGGCCAGCGCGTCGACGCTGTGGTCGAGCGCCGGCTGCGCGGCGATCAGATCGACCACGGTCCGCAGCGCCGGGGTCCGCGGCGGCCGCACCCGCAGCGGCGCGGAGAACTGGGACTGCCCGCCGGGCCGCTGCATGAACATGACCAGACCGCGCGCGACCTCCCGCGCGAGGTCGACGCCGTGATCGCGTTCGACCAGCGCGAGCGCGAGATCCATCCCAGCGGTGACGCCGGCCGAGGTGAACACGCCGTCGTCCTCGACGAACAGCGCATCGGGCTGCACCCGGACATCCGGGTAGCTGCGCGCCAGCAGCTCCGCGTGCCGCCAGTGCGTGGTCGCCCGGCGACCCGACAGCACGCCCGCCGCGGCCAGCGCGAACGACCCGGTACAGATCGACACCATGCGACGGGTGCGGGGCCGCAGCTGCTCGATCGCGGCGATCAGTCCGGCGGGAACGGGACGGCCGACTAGACAGTCGCCGCCGGCGATCACCACGCTGTCGGCCTCCCCACAGTCGGCGATCGGACCGGCGGCGAGCTCCATCCCGTTCGACGCGACCACCGGACCGGCCGAAACGGACACATAGGCCAGGCTGTAGGCACCACCGAGCAGATTCGCCTCCGCGAAGACCTCCGCTGGCCCGGTCACATCCAGCATCTTCATGCCGTCGAACATCACGAACACCACCCGCCGACCACCCACCATGAATCCACCTCCGCCTCGTCCTCGGACTCTCTCGCGAGCATAGGTCCGCACCCGAACCTCGTCCGGTCGGTACACAGCCCGTCCGGATCGATCACCAACCCGAAGCAGGCCGATGCGCAGGGCATTCTCATCGCGTCGATCGCCATCTTTCAGCCCGGACCACACGGCTGGCCGGTAGGAAACCTCCGAGCCGCCGGTGACGAGGAAAGAACACGGTTTTCCGGTGGGCCCCTCTCGATCGAAGGCCACCGGTCAAGGTGAAATATACTGGTGTACAGCTGGATTCAGGATCAAAGCCGACCGACGGCATCCGTTCGTGAGATCAGATCGCGGAGGTGCCGCCATCGACGGCCAGTTCCATACCGTTGACGAAGGACGAGTCGTTCGAGGCGAGGAACAGTGCGACCGTGGCGATCTCCTCGGGCCGGCCCATCTTCCCCCGCGGGATCAAGGCTTCGAACTGCGCCTTGGTCTCCGCGTCGAACAACTGCTCCTGAATCGGCGTCGCGATCTGGCCCGGGCTCAGCACATTGACCCGGATCCGCCGCTCCCTCAGCTCGTACAACCACACGCGGGCCAATGCGTGCAGCGCGGCCTTGCTCGCCGCGTAGACGCTGTAATCCGGCCAACCCTTGACCGAGGCGATCGACCCGGTCATGAAGATCGACCCACCGTCGTTGAACAAGCGCAGCGCTTTCTGCACGGTGAATAACGTGCCGCGGGTGTTCAGCCCGAAAGTATTGTCGAATTGTGCTTCGGTAATGTCGCCGAGCTTGGCCGCCTCGGCCGTCCCGGCACTCGCGAACAGCACGTCGATAGCGCCGTGCTCCCGTTCGACCGTCTCGAACAGCCGGTCCAAGTCGGCCAGGTCGGAAGCATCACCCTGCACACCGGTCACATTGCGCCCGATAAGCTCGACGGCCTCGTCCAGCGCCGCTTTCCGCCGACCGGTGATGTAGACGTACGCGCCCTCCTGGACAAACAGTTCGGCGCTCGCCAGCGCCATACCGCTGGATCCGCCCGTGATTACCGCGACCTTGCCATCGAGCTTTCCCATGATCACTCCCTCTTTCGCATTGCCGGAAATGTCCGCCGGCGGGCCACCCGAAGGCGTCACTTAATCGGCTCCCACCTGCACGAATCGCGTTATGTGAACGATTCGGTGTACTTAAGCTAACAGCCGACAGGACGACGCGCAAGCTAAGTACACCTACCGTTACCCGCGCGGTAGCATGACACCGTGACCGAGTTGGAGAAGGGCCCCCGGGGTCAACGTCGCGGCAGGGGCGCGCGCGAACGGATCCTCGAGGCGTCACGGCAGCTGTTCGGTGAGCAGGGCATCAGCAATACCGGCATGGAACAGCTCTGCGCGGTGGCCCAGGTGTCGAAGCGCACCGCATACCAGCACTTCAGCGGCAAAGACGAGCTCGTAGCCGAATACCTGCGCCGGCACGATCCCGACACCATGCCCGAAGTATTCGACCGCACCGATCTCACCCCCCGGCAGAAGCTGCTCGCGGCCTTCGACAAGCCACAGTCGGTACCACCGCAGGAGGTGACACCGCTGTGCCCCTTCATCGCGGCCGCCGTTGAGATCACCGACCCCCACCACCCGGCCCGCCGCCGCGCACACGACTACAAGACCTCCGTCGCCACCCGCTTCACCGAAACTGCCCGCCAGGCCGGCGCCACCGACCCCCAGCAGCTCGGCGAACAACTGGCCCTGCTTCTCGACGGCGCCTCGGCCCGCACCCGAGCACTCGGCATCGAGACCCTCCCGACCGCCGCCGCCATCGCCGCGATACTCATCAACAGCGCCCTCCCCGCCGCGCCGGGAGCGGCCGAGAACTGACCACGACGCCGTCCCGAACCGCGGCGCGCTACCGTTCGACCGTTCCCAGCCGAAAGATCCAGCTTACCCGCTCGACCAGCTCGTTTTCCGATATGGCGGCGCTTCGAGCATGGTCCCCTTGCGCCCCTCGGCCTTGCCGCACTCGAGGTTCTCGTGCTGACCAGCATGACCGGAGCGACGGCATCGAGACCCCGTGCTGTTCGGCAAGGGAATCCGCCTGTTCGAGAGCGTGGACGCGAGCCGCGTTGCCCTGGAGCAGGTCCGTGGGAGTCGGCACAGCGGGTCACCCACCTGACTACACCGTCCGGGAGCGGTAACGACCCGAGTTCGCCTCCTTCGCGAGAGGTGGGTAGCTGGGCCCGGAGCCGTAACCTCGGGCCCAATCGAGACTTGCCTGGACTGGGAATACGCATTGCGACGTAGTCCCGCGTTCGCGCGTCGGCGGATGTGGTGGTGATCGGAATTCGGCCACACTGAGTGCGCCGTGCGGTTGCCCCGTGTTATCGAAACGTCCTGTGACTGAACCATTCCGAGCCGCACAGCGCAATCCCCTTCGACGATAAGGAATTCTCATGTCCGGTGCCGAGTTCGCGCTCGACCCACGACGTCAGCGCATCGGCGCGATGGCCGCCATCTGCTATGTGGTGTTCTTCGTCGTCTCCTTGGTTCTACCCGGCCGACTGAACGGCAATGCGCCGATTTTCACACCCTATTCGCCCGATGAGACCGTATCGCGGTACCTGGCGGAGACCACCCGCGGCGCCATTGCCTACGGCGCCTTCTTCCAGGCATTGAGCGCACTGGCGCTGCTGGTATTCGTCCCGTACGCAACCGATTACGCGCGACGGCTCGCACCCGAGGGCGGATATGCCGGTGTGATTCGCGCCGGTGGCACGGTATCGGCGGCATTGCTACTGGTCTCCTCCTCTGTGCAGTGGGTGTCGAACCGGCCCAGTACCGGTGGCGATCTGCGTGTGTTCCGGGCAATATCGGATATCACCTTCGTCACCGGAGCCGCGCCGCATGTCGCGACGCTCGGTCTGCTGGTCGGAGCGGTCGCGGGTGTCGGCCTGAAGACCCGGGCGCTGCCGCGTTGGTTGTGCTGGTTCGGATTCGTCATCGCCGCGGCGTCACTGCTGTCGATGTTGTCACTGCTTTTCGAGGCCGCCACCATTTTCATCCCGGCGGGACGCTATATCGGAATGGTCTGGTTCCTCGCCCTCGCGGTAGTCCTGCTTGTCCGGCGCACGACCGACGCGCCCTCGATTCAGACCGGCCCGGGCGTCGGCCGGTAGCCCGATCGCGGCGGCAGGACCGGCTATCCGGCGCTGCCCAGTTTCACGGCGGTCTTTTCCGGGACAGCCGCCTTGTTGCGGACCCTGTTGTGGCCGTAGGTGATTCCGGCGACCAGGAGGGCGAGCAGGGCCGCGGAGGTACCCCAGGTGCCGAGCGCAAGGCCGCCGGAGTGGTGGGGTTTGGACAGCAGATCGCCAACCGTGGCGCCGAGCGGGCGGGTGAGAATGAATGCCAGCCAGAACAACAGCACGCCGGACACGCGGGTCAGGTAATGGGCGGCCAGCAGGACCGCCATAGCCGCGCCGATGAGCGCGGCGCTGCCCCCATAACCGAGACCGGAGCTGTCGGACAGATAGTCGCCGAGGGAGGTGCCGAGCGTATTGGACAGCAGAATGGCTGTCCAATAGAGGATTTCGGCGCGACGGTTGGTGATGTTGGTGACGTCGTAGGTCTGGCCGCTGAGTTTCCAGATCACGAACACGACGGCCAGTCCGGTGACGAGGATGGCGGCGCCGGTCCCGTACCCCAGTCCGCCGGCGGTGGAGGTGCCCGAGCCGGGCCCGCGGTTGAGGAAGTCGGAAATGGTGGTACCGGCGGTGCTGGTGGCGGCGATGACGGTCCAGTAGAGCGCGGGGTGGAAGCGGCGAACCCCGAGCTGAGCGAACAGGCTGACCGCGAAGATCGCCAGGAACAGGAGCGAGGCGGTGGCGTAGCCGAGGTGCAGGGTTTGCGCCAGCAGGTCGCCGCCTGTCTCACCGAGCGTCGTCGCGGCTATTTTCAAAACCCAGAACAGGACGGTGACCTGGGGGAGCTTGTAGTCGGTGCGGATGCGCGCCGAGTCCATGCTGGAGACTTCCCTTCTCGATCGAGGTGTCGGAGTGGATCGTAGCGGAGCTTGCCAGCCCGACGCTGAGAGCACACTGAGATCATTCTCGGGCCGTGGACCATCCGTGAATTCGCGGAGAGGGGGCGCGCTGTAGCGAATTTCAAGTTATCCTATTTACGGAGAATTCTTTTCGCGAAGAAACTCATGCTGCGGAGTGCTTGATGAAACAACAAGCGATTTTACGGACGCGGCGGGTCACGCGGGGGCCCGTTCGGGTGGAGCTGACATCCTCGGTGACCGGGATGCACGTGCACACGCCGGACGAGCACGGATATCTGGTCGAAATCCCCATCCACAACCTGATGCGGGTGGTCGATCGCCTGCACGAGGTGGAGGTGACGCCCGGTCACGCGGTCGTCGTCGGGCCGTCGGTGGACGCCTACGTGGACACACCGGAACGCGGGCAGGTGGTAGCCGTCGATGTCGGTCAACGAGCATTGACCGACATGCTCGAGGCGCTGCTGGGCCACCCGGTCCGGCATCCCGTCCGCCCGGCCGAGGCGCCCCAGGTACCGGATCGGGTGTGGCTGTCGACCGTGCGGCGGGTCGCCGGCGATGGTCCCGAGGTTACTCCGATCGGACGGCCTGCTCTCGAGCAGAAACTACTCGCACAACTGCTCTTGTCGCTGGACCATCCGGACCGGGAGGCGCTGGATGCCGCGGTGCCGAGCTGGGGCCCGCACGTGATCCGCCGGTGCATGGATTTTCTCGAGGCCTACCCCGGCGAGCCGCTGACCGTCACCCGGCTGGCGGCCGAGGCCGGGTTGAGTGTGCGTGCGTTGGAGGAGTGCTGGATCCGGCACCGTGAGATGCCCCCGATCGCGGACGTCGTCCGGGTGCGATTGGCCGGGGCGCATGCCGATCTCGAGTTCTACCGCCCGGAGGAAACCACCATCGAGGCGGTGGCCAGCGCGTGGGGATTCCTGCCGCGCCTCTTCCCCGTCGTCTACGAACTCCACTACGGCCGGCCACCCGAGCAAACGCTGCGCGGCCCCGCATTCGCATAGGGTTCCCGTTCTGGGGCGCGATCCTGCGCGCGACTCGGCGAGTTCCGCAGCGCTAGCGCCGGTTTCCGAGAGCGGTGAGCGCAAATCTTTGCGGCACAGGTGGATTGCCGATCGGTTGCCAGGGTACGCTACGGCCGAAATTGATCGGCTCGAAAGTTGGAGTGTGGCGTGACTCGTCTTATGCGGATACTGGTTCTGTTGATGATTCCGGTAATAGTGCTGGTCGGCGGCTGTAAGAGCTCGTCGACGACCGCGAGCAGCGGTGCGGATCAGTCGATTCCGGCGGATCCGACCGGGACCGCCGCCGATGCGCAGGCGGAGGACACCAGCTGCCCGACCACGAACACCACCTCGTTCGCGAAGACGAAGTTCGTCGCGCACACGGGTCTGGCGTTCGGCACCTTCCATCGGTGGCTGTACAAGCCGATGCAGGCCGGCACCTTCAAGAAGGGAGCGAAGGGCCGGATCACGGCATTCGTGAAGGGCGGCCTGGCCGCGTTGTTCATCAAGCGTGAGGTTCGCCTCGCGCTGGCCGACGCGAAGGCGAATCCCACACTGTGCAAGACGATCTCGGCTCCGCTGGGCAAACTCGGCGACACCGTGCAATCGGCCTTCGACAAGCTCAAGGGTGGTGATGATTCCGGGATCACCGGGCTGAACACCCTGATCGGCCAGACCGAGACCAGCTCCAAGGGCCAGGGCGTGGATATCACCGAGAACGAGAACGGCGATCTGACCAAGTCGCCGAGCTAGTTTCGGTCTCGAAACGGTGAGGGCGGTTCCGAGGACCGCCCTCACCGTTGTTCCTGAGCAGCGGGATCCGTTGCGGCGCCTAGTTGTTCGCGCGCTGGATGGCGCGGTGCACGAGGTGGCGAATGCCGGGCAGCTGGATGGCGCGGAGCATGAGTTCACCGGCCACGACGTGCATGCGCGACGGCGGGGCGAAGCGGCTGATTCCCTTGCGGGCCAAGGCCTGTCGCTTGCGAACCTCCGGGCGCAGCGATGCCTCCCAGACCTCCAGGGCCGCGGGAATATCACACTCTTCCGCGAGGGCGGCGCCGAGCCTGTCCGCGCCGTCGAGGGCGAGCGCGGCGCCGTAGCCGGCGAATACCGTGACGCACCACGCCGCGTCGCCGAGCAGGACCACGCGGCCGCGGCTCCAGCGGTCCATGACGATCTGGCCGACGGTGTCGAAATACGCCGCGGCGGGGTCGGCCGCAAGTTGGTCCAAGGCGTCGGCGACGCCTCCCCCGAGATCGCCGAACGCCCGGGCGAGCGCGGGCGCGGCGCCGAGAGTCAGTTCGGCGCCGGGATCGACGCAGCGATAGGTGAAGAACGCCGAGGACCGATCCGCACCCAGATTCATCACCGCCGCCGTGCGCCGGGGACCGAGGAAGGTGGTGCCGGCCCCTTCCGGAACGTGCTCGGGCGCCTTCCCGAGCGGAAAGGCTCCCACCATGTGTCCGAGGTCCACCAGATGGTCCGCCTCGGGACCGAAGACAAGTTCACGGATTCGCGAGTGCACGCCGTCGGCGCCGATGAGCAACTCGGCCTGAAGGTGGGCGCCGTCGCTGAGGGTGACGCCGACATCACCGTCGTTGCGGGTGACCGCCTGCACGGTGGTACCGAAATGGATATCGGCAATGTCGGCGACCGCGTCGTACAGCGCCGATTCCAGGTCACCCCGGAACAGACTCAGCGCCCGGTTCCCGACCGCCGCCTGCGCGACGGCGGCGGGGATCGCGAACTTCTCGCGGCCGTCGGCGTGGACCAGGATCGAGGTGAAGAATCCGATGTCCTTCGGGGCCAGCGCGGGCAGCAGCCCGAGCCGTTCGGCTGCGTCGTAGCCGGGGCCGTGCAGGTTGACCAGGTAGCCTCCGCTGCGCCGGGCCGGAGCGCGCTCGATGACGACGACGTCCCAGCCCGCCTGATGCATCCGCAGCGCGGCGGCCAGCCCGGCGATACCGGCGCCCACCACGATCACCCGTTTCCGTTGTGCCCCGCTGCCATGATGCGACGTATTCCCGGTAGCCGTCATTGCACTCTCCTGTCGTCCACGAAGCGGGTCAGCCCCGCCACTGTCGTCAACCAATAGTTGACGTCGACGATTACGTCAACCTAAGATTGACGAATGGATGAAGTGCCTTCGCCAAGCCCGGTCGGCACCGGTTCGCTTGTGCTGCATACCCTTCGCTGCATCGGATACGTCGATACGGCTCGAATGGCGGCGGCGGCCGGGATGCCCGAGGCTGTGGTCGAGTCCGATCTGATCGACCTGGCCGCGAGCGGGTATGTCACGTATACGCGCGGCGATTTCGGCGGGTGGGGCCTCACCGACGCCGGGCGGGTGCTGGATTCGGCGCAGATCGCGGCTGAGCTGGAGATGGCGGGCGCCGGGGCGGCAATTACCCAGGCGTACCAGCGTTTCCTGACGCTCAACCCGGAGATGCTCGACCTGTGCACGGCGTGGCAGATGCGATCCGCCCACGGGGTCATGGCCCCGAACGACCACACCGATCCGGGTTACGACGCCCGGATTCTCGATCGGATCGCGAACCTGGATGCTCGCGTTCAGCCCATCTGCACGCAGCTGTCGGAGGCCCTGCCGAGATTCCAGCGATACGGCCTGCGCCTCGCCGACGCGCTCGCGCGGGCCCGGGCCGGCGAGTTGGAGTACGTGGCAACCAGCACCTCGTCGTATCACACGGTCTGGTTCCAGTTGCACGAAGATCTCCTGGTCACGCTCGGCATCCCGAGATTCTGACGATGCGATACATTCAGCCGCTGTCGGCGGTGACCGAGCCGGCGCCGGAAGTACTGGGCGCCAAGGCATCCGGGCTCATCGAGCTGTGCCGCCTCGGTCTTCCCGTGCCCGCCGGGTTCGTCATCGGTACCGAGGTCTGCCGCGCCTTCCTGCGTGACGGTCGACTTCCCGACGGCTTTGTCCCCCAGCTGCTTTCCGCCCTCGGCGACCTCGAGGCCGTGACACACCGCAGCTTCGGCGGCGCCGAGAAGCCGCTGACGGTGTCCGTTCGCTCCGGGGCAGCGGTGTCGATGCCCGGCATGATGGACACGGTTCTCAACCTCGGGCTCACCCCCTCGACCGCACGGGGATTGGCGGCCGAGACGGGCAACCCGCAATTCGCCCTGGCCACTCGGATGCGTTTCCTGTCGAGTTTCTCGGCTGCTGTGGTCGATCCCGGCGAAGTCGATAATCTCGATGAGCCGGAGGACATTCACCGCGCGATCCGAGCTACCGAGGACCTCATCTCACGGCAGGCCGGGCCGCAAGTTCTGAATGCCCCTTTCCAGCAGTTGGAGCTCGCGATCACCGCGATCTGCTCGTCCTGGGATACACCGCGTGCGCGCACGTTTCGCGCAATTCACGATATCCCGCCCGACCTCGGGACGGCCGTGACCGTCCAGGCGATGGTCTACGGGCATCGCGACGACCACAGCGGCACCGGGGTCGCCTTCAGCCGCAACCCCAACACCGGCGAACCGATCCCCTTCGGCGACATACTGTTCGGCGGTCAGGGCGACGATGTCGTGTCCGGTAGATCGCGCACGCTGCCGCTGCACGATCTGGCCGCTCGGGAGCCGGTCGTGTGGGACGGCCTGGTCGCGGCCCTGGCCCGGATCGAAGCGCACTATCGCGACTCGTGCTGCGTCGAGTTCACTTTCGAGGCCGGCGAGCTCTGGATCCTGCAGGTTCACCGCGGCAAAATGGCCCCCTCCGCCGCGGTCCGTGTCGCCGTCGACCTCGCCGACGAGGGCATGATCGAGCCCCGAGAAGCGCTGTTGCGCATCACATCACAGCACCTCGAGCGGGCCCGCACACCGCGCATGGCGCTCGATGGCCCGCACGACCTGCTCGCGCGAGGGCAGGGCGCCTGCCCCGGCGTCGCGGTCGGCGCCATCGCGACCACCTCCGATTCGGCGGTCCGCATGGCCGCGTCCGGTCCGGTCATCCTGGTGCGGCCGGATACCTCACCGCTCGACATGCACGGTCTCGCCGCCGCCGCCGGAGTTCTCACCGCCCACGGCGGGCCGACCTGCCACGCCGCCGTTGTCGCGCGAGCGCTCGGAAAACCCGCGGTAGTGGGGGTCGCCGATCTCACCGTCGACGCCGCCTCGATCCGTACTCCGTTGGGCGCGTTCCCCGCAGGCACCCTCATCGCCATCGACGGAACCACCGGGGAGGTCGCCTTGGGAAGCCCCTCCGTCCGGACCCCTGCCACCGACCCCCACACGAACCGATTACTCGAATGGGCCGATCAGGTGTCCGGCGATCACACACAGCGCGGTGACGCAGATCGCTTGACCGCCGCACACTCCGCGCTCGCCGGGCGCTGAGAGCCGTTGGCGCATAACCGTTCCCAACCCAGGCCCGGACCGCCGACCAGCGCGACTGCCGTCCCACTATCGCAGCAGCGGGTCCCGGGGCAGGCCGAGGATGCGCTCGCCGATCTGATTGCGTTTGATCTCCGAGGTGCCCCCGGCGATCGACATGCCGCGATGCATCAGCACCATCAGATTGCCCGTGGCCGCAAATCCGTCCATGAACAATGCGTCCTCGCCGAGGAGTTCGCCGACGACGACGGCCGATTCGTGGCCCAGCTCCGACACGATGAGCTTGGCCATCGCGCCCTCGGGACCGGGCCCGGCGCCCGCGACGGCGCGCCCGGCCGCCCGCAGATTGAGGAGTTCGACTGCCTGCTGATCGGCGATGTAGCGACCGATGCGCGGCGCGCCGCCGGCGAGACGTTCGGGGGCCGCGTCGAACAGCGGAACCAGCGCGGCGCCCGGAAAAGTCAGCACCCCGGCGCCGCCGCTGCCGATGCTCACGCTCTCGTTGCCGAGCGTGGCGCGCGCGACCGCCCAGCCGCCGTCGACCGGGCCCACGACGTCCTCGTCGGGCACGAAGACGTCGGTGAGGAACACCTCGTTGAATTCCGAATTCCCCGTGGTCATTCGGAGCGGGCGCACCTCGACTCCCTTGGCGTGCATATCGATCGCCATCATCGTGATGCCCTGGTGCTTGGGCACATCGGGATCGGTGCGCACGGTGGCGAAGCCCATCCCGGCCACGTGGGCACCGGAGGTCCATACCTTCTGGCCGTTCACCAACCAGCCGCCGTCGACGCGCGTCGCGCGGGTCTTGATGCCCGCGGCGTCCGACCCCGCCTCGGGCTCGCTGAACAGCTGGCACCACACGACCTCCTGGTCGAGCGCGGGCCGCACCCAGCGCTCGAGCTGGTCCGGGTTGCCGTGCTGGATGATGGTGAGCACATTCCACGCGGTGATGCCGTAGGACGGGCGCGCCACCCCGGCCGCCTCGAACTCCTGCTCGATCACCAACTGCTCGATTGCCCCCGCGCCGCGGCCGAAGGGCTCGGGCCAGTGCGGCATCACGTATCCGGACTCGATCAGCCTGGTGCGCTGTTCGGCGGCGGGGAGATCGGCTGTCTCACGGGCGAATTCCCGCACCTCCGCACGGACGGCCGCGGCCTCGGGCGGCAACTCGATCGCCTTGGCGCGCGAAATCCCCTGGCGGGTCAGGTCGACCAGATCCGCGGCCGCGCGGTCCGGCGCGAGGAGATGCCGCAGCGCCGTCGCGCGCCGCATGAACAGGTGCGCGTCGTGCTCCCAGGTGATGGCGATGCCGCCGTGCACCTGGGTCATGTGATTGGCACAGAAGTCCGCCGCGGGACCGGCGATCGAGGCGGCCACGGCCGCGGCGTAGGACAGCTGATCGCCGCCCGTGCCCGCCGCCCGTGCGGCGTCCCACACCGCCGAAGCGGCCATCTCGGTGACCACGGCCATGTTGGCACAATGATGCTTCACCGCCTGGTACATGCCGATCGGACGACCGAATTGGATACGGCTCCCGGCATATTCGGCGGCCAGCCGCGTGGCCTCGGCGGCGACACCGGCAGCCTCGGCCGACAGGATCACCCGCTGCAGATCCAGCAGCGTGCGCGCCGCGCCCGGCACCACGATCGCCGGCACGGCGTCGAGCGCGATGCGGGCGGCCCGGCGGGTCGGATCGAGGTTCTTCGGCATCGTGATCCGCACGCCGTCACCGGGTTCGACGATGGCAACATCGTCTCCGGCGGTCAGCACCAGCAGCCGGGCCAGCCCGCCCCCGAGCACCACGACCGAACCGCTCACCCTGTCGCCGTCGAGGCTCAGCCCCGGCGTCGTGGCCACGGCCGCCGCGGTCGAGCCGTCGGCCAGGCCCGGCAGCAGCTTCTCCCGCGTAACCTGTTCGCCCGCAACGGCGATGAACGCGCTCGCGATCACCGTCGGCACGAACGGCCCCGGGGCGACCGCACTCCCCCACTCCGCCACGACGAGCACGAGTTCCTCGAGCGTGTACCCCGACCCGCCGAACTCCTCCGGGAGATGCAGTCCCAGCCAGCCCAGCCCGGCGATCTCGTCCCAGAACGGCGGTGGCGTCTCGGCCTCCGCCTCCAGCAACGCCCGCCCCGCCCCGCGCGCATCGCGCCTACGCAACAGTTGGGCGGCCGTATCGGCAAGCGCCACATGGTCTTCGGTGATAGCGATCGACATCGAGTTGCTCCCTCCCGGGACCGGCACACCTGCCGCCCCGGACTGCCTCCGGTGAACAATCGGCCCTGACCCGCGCGGCCGATTCCGTGCCTCCGTCGAGGGAAACCCGTCGCGGGAGGCAAGGACCATCATGCCCGTCCGCGGCGAACGGGCCCGTCGTTCCGCACGATCGGTCCCCGCCTCCGTCGTCCTGCGCCGTCCCCGGGTTGCAGACTCCGCCGGGCTGACGAGCTTGCGGCCTCACCGCCCGAATCCGGCAAGCTCGTCCTCCCGGTGACGGAGCTGATCGCACACCTGTCGTCGATGGTGGAAGTGTTCGTGAGCACGCCCGCAGCCCTGCGCCTGCTACTGATCGAGCAGGCGCAGGGCTGCGTAGCGCCCGGACGCTAACGCCAGAATTGGGCGAGTGTCACCGCGAGGGCTCGTCCCTGGTCGTATCCTCCGCGCGCGGCCTGCAGGCGCGTCGAGGGATCCAATGCGTTGGCGTCGAACACCTTTCCCGCACCGCTGTCGGGAAAGACGGTCTCGACCCTGCTGCCCGCGGCGCGCAGCTCGTCGACCTGGGTGGCGAGGTCCATGCCCCACTCCCGCGGCGTCCGCGACTTGCCGCTGAACGGTGACATCACCAGGATCCGCCCGTATCCGGCTGCCAGGTCGGCGTTTTCGCTGCGTCGGTAGCCGCCGTTGAGGTATCGGCGCTCGCCGATGCGATAGGGCGGGAAGGGACCGAAGCCGTTGCTCGTGCTGGCGGCCACCGCGTCGACCAGATCGACACCGCTGTGGCGGTCGAACGCGACCGGTTCCCCGGTGTGCGCGTCGACGGCCGCGATGCGGACGTCCTGCCGCTGCGGCCAGTCCCGGGCGGGGAGGCGGGACGCGACGATGTCACGCCAACGCGTCTGGCCGGAGCCGTCGGAAGTGTCCATCTCCAGCGCTGCGGCACCCATCCGGCGGCGCATGTCGGACGCGTCGGTCGCGGCGGCGATGATACCGCCCGACCATTCCATGTAGGTCTGCCCCGAGAATGCCGGAGCGCGTCCGCCCCGGTCCGATCCGGCGTACGGGGCCCGCGGCTGGGGCCCTGCCTCGAGGATGGCGGCATACAGTTCGGCGGGACGTGTCCCGCTGGTGATCTGCACGGCCGCCGTCGATCCGCCCGAGGTCCCGATGACGAGGTCGGCCTCGGTGAGATCGACCCCGGCCTCGGCCAGGCCCGCGATGAGACCGAGCGCCCAGGCATTGCCGGCCGCTCCGGCCCCGCCGAGCACCAGGGCTCGCTTATCCGAGTTGTCCGCTTGTTTCGTGGCATCGACCTGTTGGTCGGCCATCGGCCAATTCCCGTACCGCGGCGCGACAGCGCCGTCAGAAGTGGCGGGAATCGAAGAAGGTGTTGTGTTCATGGGAGTCGCCTTTCGCGATGTGCGTTTCGGGCGCTCCCAGTGCGACTACCTCAGTCGTGTGACCGTGACGGGAGGGGAGCCCCCAATACGAATGCTGCGTACATGGGTCTCACCTCCTACTGCCGGATCACGATCGCGAAGATCATCGCACACCCGCAACGCAGTGCGCAACCAGCGTCCGGCCGGTTGCATCGCCCCTACCGGATGTCAGGTAGCAGCACCGCTCCAACCCGGACATCTCGCGTTCGCCGCATGTGCAATGCAGCGGTTTCGCGCCCCCAGTTGACATTTGAAAGGTCGGCGTCAATTAAATTGACACCCTTGAGATCTGACGCAGCAAATGTCGCCGCCGCGGTGGAGCGGCCCGACGTGCCAAATCGGCGTGCCACCAACGTTTGCCGATGATTCGGGACCTTTGACCGTCGCGTAACCGGGTCGGTGCGGCGGTATTCTGGCAAACGCCCAGATAGCGATGTGTCAGTACATCCGGATGGTTGCCATGAAATACAGGCGGAAAATCGGGGCGGCCGTGCTGGCCGTGGGGCTGGGGTTCGCGGCGGGGTGCGGTTCGTCGCACGGATCGGGCGGGCCGAACGAACCCGCGTACGCCGCGACGTTGCGCCCGATCATCACAAAGTTGATGAAGGACAACGTCATTCCCGGCGCGGTCGTCGAGGTCCAATCGCCGAAGCAGGGGAATTGGACCGCGACATTCGGCACCGGGACGATCGGCGAGAACGCCGCGCTCTCGGTAGACGACCATTTCCGGATCGGCAGCAATACCAAGACGATGACGGTCACGGTCATCATGCAACTCGCGCAGGAGGGCAAGCTCTCCCTCGACGATCCGATCGCCAAGTACGAGCCGGGCGTGCCGAACGGTGACCGGATCACCCTCGCGCAACTGGCGGAGATGCGCAGCGGGCTCTACAGCTACTCGTTCGATCCGCAGTTCAGCGCCGCTATCGACAACGATCCGCAGAAGGTCTGGACGCCCCAGCAGCTGCTGGCCATCACGTTCGCGCACCCCGTGAATTTCCAGCCCGGTGCGAAATTCGAATACTGCAATACCAACACCATATTGCTCGGTCTGGTCATCGAGAAGGTCACGAATATGCCGGTGGCCGAGAACTTCCAGCGGCGCATCTTCACTCCGCTCGGGCTGTCGCACACCTCCTTCCCCGCGGCATCGGACTCCTCGATGCCGAATCCGCATCCGCAGGGCTATGCCTTCGGCACCATGACCTCCACGACCGATACCTTCGCGCTGCCGCCCGATCAGGAGGCGCAAGCCCTCGCCGGAGCCTTGAAACCGGAGAATCATACGACCTCGAGCCCGTCCTGGACCTGGACCGCCGGCGCGGCGATCTCGACGGTCGGCGACATGACGACCTATGTGAAGGCACTCGTTTCCGGCAATCTGCTCGACCCGAAATGGCAGCGGATCCGAATGAACAGCATCATGCCGACCGATCCGGCAAACCCCGAGCTGAGGGGGTACGGCCTCGGCATTGTGCGCTTCGGCGCGCACATGTTCGGCCACGACGGTCTGCTCCCGGGATTCATGACGTTCATGGGCCACGACCCGGACTCGGGCCTCACGATCACGGTCGGCACGAATCTGGCGACGGTCCCCTCGGGCGAGAGGTCGGTGCTGGTCCTTGTGAAGGGAATGCTGCCGGTCTTCTACGGCCCCGACGCCGTCACAGGCGCCGACCCGGCCGCGAACAGCACGCCCGCACCCACCGGCCCGCCGACGGCAACGACACCGAGGTGACGCGGGCGCTCGAGCATATGGTTGTCCGATGGAACTGCGCCACATCCGATATCTGCTCGCCGTGGCCGACCACCGCAACTTCACCCGGGCGGCCGAATCGCTGCATATTTCGCAGCCGACGCTCTCGCAACAGATCAAACAGCTCGAGCGCGCGCTCGGGGTGGCGCTGCTGGACCGGTCGGGCCGCATGGTCCGGCTGACCGACGCGGGCGAGGTGTACGCGCAGCACGCGCGCCTGGCGCTGCGGGATCTGGACGCCGGTGAGCGCGCGGTGCACGATGTGCAGGACCTGACCCGCGGGCACCTGCGGGTGGCCATGACCCCGACGTTCACCGCCTATTTCATCGGGCCGCTGGTGCACCGGTTCCGCTCCGAGTATCCGGGCATCACGGTCACCGTCCGGGAGACGACCCAGGATCGGATCGAGGCGGAGCTCAGCGCCAACCGCCTCGACCTGGGCATCGCGTTCACCGGCACGCACGCCGCGGGCATCGAGGCCACCGCGCTGTTCGTCGAAACGCTCAGCCTGGTCGTCGGCCCGGACCATCCGCTCGCCGCGACCGCCGGTCCGCTGCCGGCCGACCGCCTCGCCCGCGAGCCGCTGGGCCTGCTCAGCGCCGACTTCGCGACGCGGACGCACATCGACCGCTATTTCGCCGAGTGTGGGGTCGACCCGCAGATCGCGGTCGAGGCGAACTCGATCGCCGCGCTGCTCGAGTTCGTCCGGCGCGGTTCCCTGGCCACCGTGCTGCCCGACGCGATCACGCACGTCCACGCCGACCTGCGTCCGGTGCCGGTGACCCCGCGCCTGCCCAGCCGGACCGTGAGCCTGTTGCGGCGGAGTTCGGCGTACCACTCGGCCGCGGCCCGCGCGTTCGCGGCGATCGTCTACGAAAGCGCGCCCGACGCCTGAGTATTGATGTCATCTATCGCTACGATGGAATACAAGTATTGGACGCTATAGCACCAGGTGGGCCACTCTAGATGGGTCAGGGCCGTCAGGCCGGCACACACCGACGGGAGCGTTCCATGCTCGACCTCGCCACCGGAGTCACCACCTTCCGCGACACCGTGTTCCCCGCCAAGGCGGGACTGTTCACTCGCCTGGCTAGCACCCATGCCCCGCACACGCTGTTCGTCGGCTGCTCCGACGCGCGGGTGGTGCCCGAGCTGATCACCAGTAGCGAACCGGGCGAGCTGTTCGTCATCCGCACCGCGGGCAACCTCGTTCCCGCCTATCGCGCCGACTGCGACGGCGTCACCGCCAGTGTCGAATACGCGGTCGAGGTGCTGGGGGTGCGCCGCATCGTCGTGTGCGGGCATTCGAGCTGCGGTGCGATGACCGCGCTCGCCGAACGCCAGGACCTGACCGCGACGCCGACGGTGGCGGGATGGCTGCGCCACGCCGATGCCGCGGTGGTCCGCTCCACCGGCCCCGACGCCGTGGCCGCGATGGTACGGGCGAATGTCCGTGCGCAGCTTGCCAATCTGACCACACACCCCGCCGTCGCCCGCGCCCTGGCCGACGATCGCGTCGCCCTCGAGGGCTGGGTGTTCGACATCGGCTCCGGCTCGATCGCGTCCGTCGATTCCTCCGGCGACTGAAATCCCCTCTCCCCCATCGGATGCCGCCGAACGGTACGGCGGTGCAACGAAAGGAATGCACACCATGGTGCACGCACAGTTCGATCCCGCGGCGCGGCAGGCCCTGGCCGTGACCGCCGTCGAGGCCAAGATCGCCAAGGACCTGACCTGGGAGCAGATCGCCGACGCCGCAGGCTATTCGACGGCGTTCGTCACCGCCGCGGTGCTCGGCCAGCATCCGCTGCCGGAATCGGCGGCCGTGGCCGTGGCCGAGCTGCTCGGTCTCGGCGACGACGCCGCGAGCCTGTTGCAGACCATCCCGACCCGCGGCTCGATTCCCGGCGGAATCCCCACCGACCCAACCATTTACCGCTTCTACGAGATGCTGCAGGTCTACGGCACCACGCTCAAGGCCCTGGTGCACGAGCAGTTCGGCGACGGCATCATCAGCGCCATCAATTTCAAGCTCGACGTGCGCAAGGTGGCCGACCCCGAGGGCGGTGAGCGCGCCGTGATCACCCTGGACGGCAAGTACCTGCCCACCAAGCCCTTCTGACCGAACCATCGAATCATAAGGATCACAATGGATTTCGCACCGCACACCATCGATATCGCGTGCCGGAACGTCGAGGAGGGCGGGCGACCTTTCGCCACCGTCATCGTCAAGGACGGCGAGATTCTCGCCGAGAGCCCGAACCGGGTCGCCCAGACCAGCGATCCGACCGCGCACGCGGAGATCCTCGCCATCCGCGAGGCCTGCACCAAGCTGGGGACCGAGCATCTGACCGGCGCCACCATCTACATCCTGGCCCTGCCCTGCCCGATGTGCCTGGGCGCGCTCTACTACTGCTCGCCCGACGAGGTCGTATTCCTGACCACCCGTGACGCGTACGAGCCGCACTACGTCGACGACCGGAAGTACTTCGAGTTCGACACCTTCTACGGCGAGTTCGCCAAGCCGTGGGACGAGCGCCGCCTGCCCATGCGCCACGAGTCCCGCGACGATGCGGTCGAGGTCTACCGCCGCTGGCAGGAGCGCAACAACGGCGAACGGCGCGTGGCCGGCGTCCCCGCCGCGTCCTGATCGAAAGGAAGAATCCCATGAAGAAACTCGTCTCCGCGCTCGTCGCCCTCGCCGCGCTCGTCGCCCTCGCCGCGGTCGGCGCACTCGCCGCCTGCAGCAGCAACAGCACCTCCACCGCCGCCCCGAGTTCCGCTGCCGCCGCGACGTCGGTTGCGGTAGCGCCGGGTTCGCCGTCGGCGGCGCTGGCCTCCACCCCGTGGGAGACCACCTCTGCGCAGGACGCGCACGGCGGGTCCGTCGCACTGACCGACAGCAACGTCAAGAACTACGTCGGCTTCGCCTACTTCGAGCCCAACGGAACCTTCACGATGTTCAATCTCGACAACTCGCCCAAGATGCACGGCGACTGGACGGTCTCCCCCGACGGCAAGACTCGCACGATCGTCGCGAAAAATGCTGCGGGACAGGAACAATCCCGCCGCGTGGTCGACATCGTCACGCTCACCGACAAGCAGTTCACCTACCGCGTGTACCCCAACGCCGGCGACAAGTCCGTCTACTTCGACATCATCCACACCCCGACGAACCACCCGGAGCCGGGCGCGTAGATCTGCACCGGACGTGGACACCCGAGTGCCGAGAACGGCGCGCTCAGGTGTCCAGGAATGCGGGGACGACGATGTCCTCGCTGGTGAGCAGGTGCCCGGACAGGCCCTGTTCGTAGTGGTAGCGCAGGAACGTGTCGAGCGCCGCGCGATTCGCCCGCAGCCCGTAGGGCCACCAGTCGTGGCCGAGCAGCGCCTCGTTCTCGTCGAAGTGACTGCTGGACCACGGGGTGAGCAGGCTCATGTGCTGCTTGCCGGCGTCGTGGCGATACGCCTCCTGGACGAGTTCCTTGGCCTCGACGAACGCGCGGTACACCGATCTCAGCATCTCGGTGTGCTCCACCAGTTCCCGGCGGACCGCGACAATGTGCATCGGCGGGAAGATCCCCGTGCGCCGGTAGTAGTCGCGCTCGACGCGCTCGTAGTCCGGGAAGAGCCGGGCGATCGTCGTCGAGCCGTCGCGCAGGGCCCGGGGGACGTCGACCGAGACGAGCGCGTCGATCTCGCCGGACTCCAGCATCGCACGGCGGGCACGGTTGCCCCCGCTGTCGAGCCGGAGCACGGCGCGCGGGTGGTGATGGGCCTGCTGCATGGATTCCTGCTGCAGCGGGTTGCTTTCGATCTGACGGACACCGCGGCGTTCGCCCGCGATGTCCAGGCACTGTTCGCGGGCACGGACCCGGGTCGGCCCTAGGCCCGGTGTCTCGGCCACCGGCACAGGATGCGCAAATATGGTTGGGGCCGACCGGCATTCGCCTACCATCGGCGCATGCATGGCTCCAAGATCTTGATCACCGGTCCGACCGGGCAGGTCGCTGCTCCCATAGCCCGCGCGCTCGCGGCCGACAACGAAGTCTGGGGCATCGCCCGATTCAGCAACCCCGCGGCCCGTACGGCACTCGAGGGTGCCGGTGTGCGATGCGAGACCGTCGACCTCGCCGCCGGAGACTTCACCGCACTTCCGTCCGATTTCGACTACGTACTGAACCTGGCCGTGGCCAAGAGCGGGAACTGGGACAAGGATCTGGGCGCGAACGCGGAGTCCGTCGGCCTGCTGATGGCCCACTGCCGCACCGCGAAGGCGTTTCTGCACTGTTCGTCGGCGGCCGTGTACGACCCGCCGGGCGACGAACCCCGCACCGAGCACGCCGCCCTCGGCGACAACCACAAGCCCCTGTTCCCGACCTATTCCATCTCCAAGATCGCCGGCGAGGTCGTCGCCCGCACGATGGCGCGCACCCTGGGCCTGCCCACCATCATCGCCCGGCTCAATGTCCCGTACGGCAACAACGGCGGGTGGCCGTTTTACCACATGGAGATGATCCTGGCCGGCATCCCGATCCCGGTCCCGGCCGGCGGACCGGCCCGCTACAACCCGATCCACGAGGACGACATCGTCGCCTCGATCCCGAGGCTGCTGGCCGCGGCCTCGACACCGGCGACGACGGTCAACTGGTGCGGTGGGGAGATCGTCAGCCTGCAGGAGTGGTGCGGCTACCTCGGCTCGCTGATCGGCAAGGAACCGGTCTTCGAGGACAGCGCCGAGGCCCTGCGCGGCAATCCGACCGACTCGACGCGGATGCGCGAACTCATCGGCGGCACCACGGTCGACTGGCGCGAGGGGCTGCGGCGGATGGTGGCCACGTTCCATCCGGAGCTGGTCGCACTCAGCGAGTGAACGCGCCCTCGAGGCGGCTGCGCGAGCCCGGATGGATGAGCCGCGCGGTGCTCACCAGTCCGCGTTCGGACCATGTCCGGCGCCGGATGAGCAGGCACGGTTCGCCGCGGTCGATGCGCAGCAGGCGGCACTCCTGCGCGCCGGCCAGCACCGCCTCGACCACGTGCTCGCCCCGGGTGAGGGGTGCGACGCGGCTCAGGTAGTCGTTCGGGGTGAGCTTCGTGAAGTCCTGCGCGAGGTAGTCGGGCGCCTCGGCGGGGTTCACGAAGCGGTCCTCCACCTGGATAGGCGTGTCGTCCTCGAAGTGCACCAGCACCGAGTGGAACACGGTGGCGCCGAAGGTCTCGGGCAGGAACGCGTGCTCCTCGTCCGCCTGCTCCTCGCGCACGGTGATCACCTCGGTGCGATGCCGGTGCCCGCGCTGCTGGATCTCATCGGCGATGTTCTTCACCTCGAACAGCGGCGAGGCCGCCTTCGTCCGGGCGACGAAGGTGCCCACGCCCATCATCCGCACGATCAGCCCGTCGCTGGTCAGCTCGCGCAGTGCGCGGTTGATCGTCATCCGGGACAGGCCCAGCGCGTTGACGAACTGGCTCTCGGACGGCAACCGGTCGCCCTCGGACCAGCGGCTCGCGCGAATCTGCTCGGCCACAAGCTGTTTCACCCGCTCGTAGGCCGGCACGGACTCGTCCCCCGTGTCGGCGAACAACACGGCGAGTTCCGCATCCATGTCCGTCACCGCCATCGGCTGCCCCTGTCCTCGAGAGTGTCCGCCGCGACGTTCGCCGAGTCGGCCCATGAAGTCTACCGATCGGTTCATCCGGCCAGCCGCCGCAGCTGGCGCGAGGCCACCGACAGGGCGGCCAGGTCGTCGCGGCCGGACTTGGAGATCTCCGCCAAGGTACCGCGCGCCCGCGCCAGCCGAGACTCGTTGCGCCGCTCCCATTCCGCGATCATCCGGTCGGTGTCCTCGCCGGCGACCGCATGCGCCAGCACGTCCAGTGTCAGCGCACGCACGCTGTCGTACAGCTCGTCACGCAGCGACAGCCGCGCCAGCGCGTCCCACCGGGTCTCCTTGCCCAGCGCCGAGACCGCGTTCAGCAGCCGGACCAGCCCGAGCCGCTCGCACAGGCGGAAGTACAGCTCACCGGCCACCGTCGTCTCGCATTCGGCCAGGTCCGCGATCTCGATGACGTCGAGCAGGGCGAATCGGTCCAGGACCAGTTCGACCTCGCGCACCAGCTCCTCCGGCGCGCCGCGCTGCGCCACCGCGCGAGTGCGCTCGCTGAGGTTGGTCCGGTCGGCGCCGACGAGCCATTCGTCCAGCCGCGCCGAGGCCCCCGCGATCCGGTCCCGGAAGCGCGCGATCTCGGCCCCGACCGCCAGCGGCTGCGGGCGCCGGTGCAGCATCCAGCGCGAGGCCCGGTCGAGCAGCCGGCGGGTCAGGATGATCAGTTCGTCGGCGACCGCGCTGGGTACCGGGGCCGCGGCGATCCGCGACCACAGCGCGGGCAGCCCGAACACCTCGGTGACGACGGCGAACGCCCGGACCGCGTCGTCCGGGGTCGCGCCCACCTCCTCCCCCAGCCGGAACACATGGCTGATGCCGCCGCCGTCGACGACGCGGTTGGTCAGGGCCGTGGCCACGATCTCGCGGCGCAGCGGGTGCCGATGGATGGCGTCGGCGTGCGCGTCGCGCAGCGCCGGGGGGAAGTAGGCGCGCAGGGTCGGCAGGAACACATCGTTGTCGACGAGGTCTCCGGCCAGCAGCACACGCTGCAGCTCCAGTTTGACGTGCGCCATGAGGGTGGCCAGCTCGGGAGCCGAGAGTCCCTCGCCCGCGCGGCGCCGGGTGGCGATCTCCTTCGCGCCGGGCAGCACCTCGAGCGCGCGATCCAGGGCGCCGGCCCCCTCGAGCGCCGCGATCTGGCGCCCGTGCGCGACGAGCATCGCGGGACCGTCGGCCAGGGCCGCGCCGACCGCGTCGGTCTGGGATCCGTTGTCCGCCAGCACGAGTGCGGCCACATCGTCGGTCATCTCGGCCAGCAGCCGGGTGCGCCCCGGGCCGTCCAGGGCGCCCGCGCCGACCAGGTCGTCGAGCAGGATCTTGATGTTGACCTCGTGGTCGGAGCAGTCCACCCCGGCCGAGTTGTCCAGGGCGTCGGTGCCGACTCGCCCACCGGCACGGGCGAATTCGATCCGCGCCTGCTGGGTCAGGCCGAGGTTGCCGCCCTCGCCGATCACTCGGGCCCGGACCTCGCCCGCGTCCACGCGCACACCGTCGTTGGCCTTGTCGCCGGCGTCGGCATGCGATTGCGCGGCGGCCTTGACGTAGGTTCCGATGCCGCCATTCCACAGCAGGTCGACCGGCGCGCGCAGGATCGCCCGGATCAGTTCCGGCGGAGTGAGTTCGGTGACGGTGCCGGGCAAGCCGAGGGCGCGGCGGACCGCATCACCGATCGGCACGCTCTTGGCGGTGCGGTCCCACACGCCGCCGCCGGCGCTGATCGCGGATCGGTCGTAGTCGGCCCACGAGGAGCGCGGGAGCGCGAACAACCGCTCGCGCTCGGCGTAGGACCGGGCGTCGGGCTCGGGATCGAGGAACACGTGCCGGTGGTCGAAGGCTGCCACCAGGCGAATGTGCTTGCTGCACAACATCCCGTTGCCGAAGACGTCGCCGCTCATGTCGCCGATCCCGGCGACGGTGATGTCCTCGCGCTGGCAGTCGACGCCGAGTTCGGCGAACCGACGCCGCACGCTGACCCACGCTCCGCGCGCGGTGATGCCGATCGCCTTGTGGTCGTAACCCACCGAGCCGCCCGAGGCGAACGCGTCGCCGAGCCAGAAATCGTATTCTGCCGCAACGCCGTTCGCGATATCGGAGAAGGTCGCCGTGCCCTTGTCCGCGGCCACTACCAGATAGGTGTCGTCGGCGTCGTAGCGGACGCCGGGCGCGGGGAGCACCGACCCGGTGCCGCGCTCGATGTTGTCCGTCAGGTCGAGCAGGCTGCGAATGAACGTGCGGTAACCCGCGACGCCCGCCTCCCACAGCGCCGCCCGATCGCGGTCGGCGTCGCCCGTCGGGGCCGGGGGCCGGCGCAGCACGAAACCGCCCTTCGCGCCGACCGGCACGATGACCGCGTTCTTGACCGCCTGGGCCTTCACCAGACCCAGCACCTCGGTGCGGAAGTCCTCGCGGCGGTCCGACCAGCGCAGCCCGCCCCGCGCCACCGCCCCGAAGCGCATGTGCACGCCCGCGACACTCGGTGAGTAGACGAAGATTTCGTGGCGCGGCCGGGGCTCGGGGAGCTCACCGATGGCGCGCGGGTCGAGCTTGATCGCCAGCGCCGCCCGCTCGGTCGCCGCGAAGTGGTTGGTGCGCAAGGTGTTCCGGACGACTCCCAGCAGCGCGCGGAAGATCCGGTCCTCGTCGAGCCCGACCACCCGCTCGATCAGCTCCGACACTCGCGCTGCGGCCGCGGCGCCCCCGTCGGACTCCGGCGCCGCGGGATCGAAACGCGCGGTGAAGCATTCGACCAGGCCCGCGGCGATCTCGGGGTAGCGGCACAGCGCATCGGCGACATACGCACTGCTGTAAGGAAATCCGGCCTGGCGCAGGTACTCGGCATAGCCGCGCAGCACGGTGACCGCCCGCCAGCGCAGTCCAGCCCGCCCGATCAACTCGTTGAGCCGGTCGGACTCGGCGGCGCCGCGCCACAGCGCCGCGACCGCCGCGCCGAAGCGGGCGGCGAACTCGTCGAAGCCGTCGACGGGCGCGATCGGATACCGGACGGTGAACGCGTAGATCCAGCACGGCATCCCCGTCGGGGACACGAGCGCGTACGGCCGCTCGTCGAGGACCTCGACGCCGAGGCTCTGCAGCAGCGGCATGAGATCCCCGAGCGAGGCCGGGCGCCCGCCGACATAGAGCGAGAGCCGGTGGGTGCCGCGCGCGGACAGGCCGGGCGCCGGCGCCTCCGCTCCGCCGCGCCGGGCCGGGGTCCCGGCGGCATCCGCGCCCGCTTCCGCCACCGGTTCCAGGCGCACATCGATGGCCTCGTCGGCGAGTCCGGAGAGGATGTCGAGATCGATCCGCGCCCGCTCCGGGCCGATATCCTGCTTGTATCCCGAGGGCAGCCCCGAGGCGAACTCGGCGAGGTGGTCACGAGTGCGGGAGTCGGCGTCGGCGAGCAACTGCTCCTCCCACCGTCGGAAGACTCCGGCGAGCGCGTCGTCGATCATGGTGGAGTTCGGCGTCGGATCGGTCTGGGTCGGGACGGTGTTCATCGCGGGCCTTCCGTCGGTCTCGAGCTGCCCTCGGCCGGTCGTCGCGTCCGGATGAGGCCGGACGATCAGCCCCGCTTCCGGGTGGTGCGGGGGGCACAGCTTGACAGCAACTTGTATATACAGGACTATACAACTCATACTTACAGAATGTGAGCCCACGCACAACAGCTGCGGGACCGGACGCGGACGGCAACCCGCTCGCGCCGCTTTCCGGATGACGCAGCAGTGCTCCCCCACCGTCCGATCACGAGGAGAACAAGATGGACATCACTTCCCCCGGCCATGAGGCCCGCCCGGTCAGCGCCCCGCGCGGCACCGAGCTGAACACCCTCGGGTGGCAGCAGGAGGGTGCGCTGCGGATGCTGATGAACAATCTCGATCCCGAGGTCGCCGAGCACCCCGACAACCTGGTCGTCTACGGCGGCACCGGCCGCGCCGCCCGCAGCTGGGCCGCGTTCGACGCCATCGTCGACACCCTCAAGACCCTCGCGAACGACGAGACCCTGCTGGTGCAGTCCGGCAAGCCGGTCGGCGTGTTCCGGACCAGCGAATGGGCGCCGCGCGTGCTGCTGGCCAACTCCAACCTCGTCGGCGACTGGGCGAACTGGGAGCAGTTCCGCAAGCTCGAGGCCGAGGGCCTGATGATGTACGGCCAGATGACGGCCGGTTCCTGGATCTACATCGGCACCCAGGGCATCCTGCAGGGCACCTACGAGACCTTCGGCGCGGTGGCCCGCAAGCGCTTCAACGGCACCCTCGCCGGCACCATCACCCTGACCGCGGGCCTGGGCGGCATGGGCGGCGCGCAGCCGCTCGCGGTCACCATGAACGACGGCGTCGCGATTTGTGTCGACTGCGACGTCACCCGCATCGACCGCCGCATCGCGCACAAGTACCTCGACGTCAAGGCCGACAACCTCGACCACGCCCTGCAGCTTGCGGTCGAGGCGCGAGATGCCAAGCGCCCGTTGTCGATCGGCGTCGAGGGCAATGCCGCGGAGATCTTCCCGGCACTGCTGGAGATGGACGCCCCGATCGACATCGTCACCGACCAGACCTCGGCGCACGACCCGCTGTCCTACCTGCCGCTGGGCATCGCGTTCGCCGACATGAAGGCGGCCGCGGACAAGGATCCGGCCCACTTCACCGAGCAGTCCCGCCTCTCGATGGCCAAGCACGTGGAGGCCATGGTCGGGTTCATGGACAAGGGCGCCGAGGTCTTCGACTACGGCAACTCCATCCGCGACGAGGCCCGCAAGGCCGGCTACACAAGGGCTTTCGAGTTCCCCGGCTTCGTCCCGGCCTACATTCGCCCGCTGTTCGAGGAGGGTTTGGGCCCGTTCCGCTGGGCCGCGCTCTCGGGTGACCCGAAGGACATCGAGGCCACCGACCGCGCCATCCTCGAGCTGTTCCCCGAGAACGAGCACCTCGCGCGCTGGATCAAGATGGCCGGGGAGAGGGTCGCCTTCGAGGGCCTGCCCGCGCGCATCTGCTGGCTCGGCTACGGCGAGCGTCACCGCGCCGGGCTGAAGTTCAACGAAATGGTCGCCAGCGGTGAGCTTTCCGCGCCCGTGGCCATCGGCCGCGACCACCTGGACTCGGGCTCGGTCGCCTCGCCGTACCGCGAGACCGAGGCGATGGCGGACGGCTCGGATGCCATCGCCGACTGGCCGCTGCTCAACGCCCTGGTCAACACCTCCTCGGGCGCGTCGTGGGTGTCGATCCACCACGGCGGCGGCGTCGGCATGGGCCGCTCCATCCACGCCGGCCAGGTGTGCATCGCCGACGGCACCGAGCTGGCCGCGCAGAAGCTCGAGCGCGTGCTGACCAACGACCCCGGCATGGGCGTCGTCCGGCACGTCGACGCCGGCTACCAGCACGCCGCCGACGTCGCGCGCGAGCGTGGCGTGCGGATCCCCATGTGGGAGAAGTGAAGTGAGCTCGCCGGCCGATGACGGCTCGGTCCTGATCGACGGCATCGGCACGCTGGTCACCAACGACCCGACCGTGGGCGAGGGCCCGCTCGGGCTGTTGCGCGATGCCGCACTCGTCCTTCGTGAGGGGAAGGTCGCGTGGGCCGGGCCGTCGTCCCGGGTGCCCGAGGGCGCCGCGCACCGGCGGGTCGACGTCGCGGGCCGGTCCGTGCTGCCCGGCTTCGTCGACAGCCACGCCCACCTGGTGTTCGGCGGCGACCGCGCCGCCGACTTCGAGGCCCGGATGACCGGCCGGCCGTATTCGGCCGGCGGCATCCGCACCACCATCGCCGCCACCCGCGGCGCGACGGACGACGACCTGGCCGCCAACATGGGCAGGCTCGTGGCCGAGGCATTGCGATCGGGCACCACCACGATCGAGTGCAAGTCCGGATACGGCCAGACCGTGGACCACGAGTCCCGCAGCCTGGCCGTCGCCGGGCGGTTCACCGCCGAGACCACGCTGCTGGCCGCACACGTGACGCCGCCCGAATTCGCCGGGCGCACCGACGATTACGTGGATCTGGTGCTCTCGCGGATGATCCCGGAGTGCGCGTCGTCGGCGAAGTGGATCGATGTGTTCTGCGAGGAGGGCGCCTTCGATCGCGACCAGTCCAAGGCCGTGCTCGAGGCGGGCATGGCGGCGGGGCTGACGCCCCGGGTGCACGGCAACCAGCTCACCTACGGGGATGGTGTGCGCCTGGCGGTCGAGCTGGGCGCGGCCTCGGTCGACCACGTCACCTACACCACCGACGCCGATATCGAGGCGCTGGCCGGTGGCATGACCGTCGCCACGGTGCTGCCGGGCGCCGACTTCAGCACGCGCAACAGGTATCCCGAGGCGCGCCGCATGATCGATGCGGGCGTGACCGTGGCGCTGGCCGCGGACTGCAACCCGGGCACCAGCTACACCACGAGCATCCCGTGGTGCATCGCGGTCGCGGTGCGGGACATGCACATGAGCCCGGACGAGGCGGTGTGGGCGGCCACGGCCGGCGGCGCGGCGGCGTTGCGGCGCAACGATATCGGCCGTCTCGCGGTCGGCTCCCGGGCCGATGCGATCGTGCTCGACGCGCCCTCGCACATCCATCTCGCCTACCGCCCCGGTGTGCCGCTGGTGAGCCAGGTGTGGCGGGACGGCCGCCCGGCCTACCGGGCCGACTGGGCGAGCTGATCGCGTCCCGGCCCTCCACCAGCTACGACAAGTGAGGAAAACATGTCGACGACCGAACTCGTGGACTCCACACCCGAATCGTGGACGGGCCGGGACGACGGGCCCGGGCCGCAGCACCTGCGCTGGCATCACGTGGTGCGGCCGCTGACCGCGGACGCCGAGCCCGGCGCCTGCGCGTTCCTCGGGTTCCGCAGCGACGAGGGCGTGCGGCGCAACAAGGGCCGCCGGGGCGCCGCGGAGGGCCCCGGTGCGCTGCGAAAGGCGTTGGCGCCCATGGCGCTCGCGGCGCCGCTCAGCGCGTACGACGCCGGGGATGTGGCCGTCGTGGACGAGGCGCTCGAGGCCGGGCAGGAGCGTCTCGGGCGCGCGGTGAGCGAGTTGCTCGACCGTGGGCACTTCCCGGTCGTGCTCGGTGGCGGGCACGAGATCGCCTTCGGAAGCTATCTCGGCCTTGCCCATTCGCGGGCCGCGCGGGACGGCGCCCGGCTGGGCGTGCTGAACCTGGACGCGCATTTCGATCTGCGGCCGGACCCGGTCCCCAGCTCGGGCACTCCGTTCCGCCAGATCGCCGAGTCCGAACGCGCCCGCGGCGCCGAATTCCGTTATGCGGTAATCGGAATCAGCCAGCCCAGCAACACCAGTGTGCTGTTCGACACCGCGGATTCGCTCGGCGTGCGCTACCTGCTCGACGACGACTGCGGGGTGACGAACGCGGCGGGGGTGGAGGCCTTCGTCGAGGGCTTCCTCGCCGAGGTCGACCTGCTCTACCTGACCATCGATCTCGACGTAATGCCCGCCGCCGTGGCACCGGGGGTCAGCGCCCCCGCCGCCTACGGCGTGCCGGTGGAGACGATCCAGCGGGTCGCCGAAAAGGTCTCGCGCAGTGGCAAACTTGCCCTCGTCGACGTCGCGGAACTGAACCCGTCCCTCGACGTCGACAACCGCACGGCCCGCACGGCGGCGCGCCTGATCCACCGGATCGTCACCGCCCGCCCCGGCGGCGAGTAGTCCGAAAACAGCAGGTCCGGGGGCCCCCCCCCCCCCCCCCGGGGGGGGGGCCGGCCCGTTTGACACTCGGTGCCCCCCCACCGCGTGCGCGGCGGCGGGGTGGGCGGGGGAGGGCGGGATGCCGGGGGGAGGCCCGGG